>JBEKLQ010000056.1:0-25428 GCA_050010115.1 Acidimicrobiales bacterium
ATCGAGCGCCGCGCCCGCCACCTCGAGGAGATCGGACGTGTTGGGCGAGAGCTTGGCCCACAGCGGCAGACCACACGAGGTGGCGGCCCGGACAGCCGCCGCCGTCGCTTCCGGCGAGTGGGCGAACATCCGGCTGCGGTCCTCGAGGTTCGGGCAGCTCACGTTCACCTCGACGGCGACGACGTCGGCGTCCGTGCGCTCCAGCGCCCGAGCGAGCAACTGCGCCGCGGCGGCATACTCCTCCATGCGGCGGCCCCAGATGCTGACGACCACGCGCGCTCCGGCGCGGGCAAGCGCCGGCAGATCCTCGGTGGCCCATGCGTCGATGCCGGGACCCTGCAACCCCACACCGTTCAACATCCCGCCGGGGACTGGGCAGACGCGAGGGGGTGGGTTTCCTGGCCAGGGCCCGGCCGAGAGCGACTTCACGACGATGGCCCCGAGGCTCGACAGATCGAAGAACGCTCCGAGCTCGGCGCCGTGACCCGACGTTCCCGCCGCCGTCATCACGGGGTTCGGCAGCACCACCGAGCCGATCCGAGCCTGGAGGTCGGTCACGCGCCCGGGTCCGGTCCCGACCTCGTGGCCGTCACCGCGGCCGTGGCCGCGCCCGTACCGGCGGTCCCGCCGTCGCTCGCCGTGGGCACGGCGGCGTGGATCTCCTGCAGCGAACGCACTTGTAGCGCGTGGCTCCCCCAGTCGGCGATGCCGGCCGCAGCGGCACGTGCAGCTGCCACGGTCGTGACACAGGGCACGCCGTTCGCCGCCGCCGCCTGCCGGATGTAGGCGCCGTCGGCACGCGGGCCCCTGCCGCGAGGGGTGTTCACCACGAGCTGGATCTCGCCGCGCTCGATCAGATCCACGGCATCGGCGTGATCAGCGCCCTGCGGTCCCTCGCCGACCTTCGCGACCAGCGTCGACACCTCGATACCGTGTTCGGTGAGGTGTGCAGCTGTCCCCGAGGTGGCAGCCAGCAAGAAACCCAACCCCGCGAACGCCGCCGCCACCTCCACGCCGGCGGTCTTGTCGCGATCCGCCAGCGAGAGGAAGACGGCGCCGCTCCCCGGCAGGCGGTTGCCCGCCGCGATCTGGCTCTTCGCGAACGCCAACCCGAAGGTCCGGTCCGTGCCCATCACCTCTCCGGTCGAGCGCATCTCGGGCCCCAACAGCGCGTCGACATCAGGGAAGCGGTCGAACGGCAGCACTGCCTCCTTCACGCTCACGTGACCACCCGGCGTACCCGAGCCGAGCGTGCTGCCCCCTGCTGACTCACAAGGCATCTTCAGCGCACCCTCTCCTCGTAGCTGCGCCAAGCTGGCGCCGACGATCACGCGGGCAGCGATCTTCGCGAGCGGCACACCGGTCGCCTTCGCCGCGAACGGGACGGTCCTCGAGGCGCGGGGGTTCGCCTCGATCACGAAGACCTGGGCGTCCTTCACGGCGAACTGCACGTTGATCGGACCGACGACCGCGAGCACCGCCGCGATCCGCCGTGTGTGGTCCTCGATCAGCGAGATGATGGCAGTCGTCAGTGTCGGGGGCGGGATGACGCAGGCCGAGTCGCCCGAGTGCACGCCGGCCTCCTCGACGTGCTCCATGACGGCGCCGATCAGGACCTCGCCGGTGTGGTCCCGGATCGCGTCGACGTCGACCTCGATGGCGTCCTCGAGGAACCGGTCGATCAGGATGGGCCGCTCCGAGGTCAGCACCCCTTCGGCGACGAGTGACAGCGACTGGAAGGCGGATCGCAGCCCTTCGTCGTCGTAGACGATCTCCATGGCGCGTCCGCCGAGCACGTAGCTTGGCCGGAGCAGCACGGGATAGC
Organism: Acidimicrobiales bacterium; assembly: GCA_050010115.1. GTDB lineage: Bacteria > Actinomycetota > Acidimicrobiia > Acidimicrobiales > Bog-793 > JAKACA01. The sequence continues at coordinate 1,826 of JBEKLQ010000056.1, forward strand.
CGACCTTGGCGACGATTGCCCAGGCTTCTTCGAGGCTCCGAGCGGTACCGCCGGGCGGTTGCAGGATGCCGAGGCGATCGCACAGCGACGACCAGTTCTCCCGGTCCTCGGCTGCGTCGATGGAAGCCGGGCTCGTGCCGAGCACAAGGCCGGCCGGCAGGCGACTGGCGAGCTTCAGTGGCGTCTGGCCGCCGAGGGCCACTATCACGCCCACGACTCCGCCGGCTCCGGCGGCGGCCTCCGCTGCCACGATGTCGAGCACTGCCTCCTCGGTGACCGGCTCGAAGTACAGGCGGTCGGAGGTGTCGTAGTCCGTCGACACCGTCTCCGGGTTGCAGTTGACCATCACGGTCTCGTACCCCGCCGCCCGCAGCGCCATCGAGGCGTGCACGCAGCAGTAGTCGAATTCGATCCCCTGGCCGATCCGGTTCGGGCCCGATCCGAGGATGACGACTCGCGGCTTCGACGCCGGCCGTACCTCGTCCTCGTCCTCGTAGGTGGCGTAGTAATAGGGAGTTTCGGCGGCGAACTCGGCCCCGCAGGTGTCGACCGTCTTGAAAGTCGGTACGACGCCCACCTCGAGGCGAGCCGCCCGGGCCTCGGGCTCGGTCACGGCGAAGAGGTAGGCGATCTGGGCATCGGAAAAACCGAGCCGTTTGGCTCGCCGCCACTCGACGCGAGGCAGCGCTCCGATGCCGGCCGTCCCGGCGCCAGCCGGGCAGGCCGCCAGCTCCTCGAGGTGGCGCCGCTCGGCGACGATGGCAGCAAAACGATCCAGGAACCACGGGTCGATGCGCGTGACGGAGGCGAGCTCCTCGACGCTCACGCCCCGCCGGAGCGCCGACTCGAGCTGGAACGGGCGGTCCGGGGTCGGGACCGTGGCGCGCTCGACGAGGTCGTTGATCTCCACGACATCGAACCGCGCTTCGCCGTCGTCACAGTTCAACCCCGCCCGTCCGAGCTCCAGGCCCCGCAACGCCTTCTGGAACGACTCCTCGAACGTGCGCCCGATCGCCATGACCTCGCCGACCGACTGCATGCGGGTGCCGAGGCGGTCGGGAGCGCCGGGGAGTTTCTCGAAGGCCCAACGCGGCACCTTGGTGACGACGTAGTCGATCGTCGGCTCGAAGCACGCCGGCGTCGCCTTGGTGATGTCGTTGGCGATCTCATCCAGCGTGTACCCGACGGCCAGCCGAGCAGCGATCTTGGCGATGGGAAACCCGGTCGCCTTCGACGCCAGCGCCGAGGACCGCGACACGCGGGGGTTCATCTCGATGACGAGCATCTCGCCGGTCTCCGGGTTGACGGCGAACTGGATGTTCGAGCCCCCGGTCTCGACGCCGACCCGGCGGATGCAGGCGAAGGCGGCATTGCGCATGAGCTGGAACTCGACGTCGGACAGCGTCTGAGCCGGGGCGACCGTCACCGAGTCGCCGGTGTGCACTCCCATCGGGTCGAAGTTCTCGATCGAGCACACGACGACGCAGTTGTCGACCCGGTCCCTCATGACCTCGAGCTCGAACTCCTTCCAGCCGGCGATCGACCGCTCGATCAGGATCTCGGCGACAGGGCTGGCGGCGAACCCGACGCGAGCGAGATCGACGAACGCCTCACGGTCCTCGGCGATCCCGGTGCCCTTGCCTCCGAGGATGAACGAAGGGCGGACGATGACCGGGTAGCCGATGCTGTCGGCAACTGCCAGCGCGGCCTCCAACCCCACGGCAAGGTCAGGTCGCTCGGAGCCGTCCAACAGAGCTCGCTTCGGCGCCGTCACGAAACCCGACTCCGGCACGCCGAGGCCGATCTCGGTCATCGCAGCCTTGAAGCGGTCACGGTTCTCCGCCGTCTGAATCGCTTCTGCCTTCGCTCCGATGAGCTCGACGCCGAAGCGATCGAGCACGTTCCGGTTGACGAGCTCCATGGCGAGGTTGAGCGCCGTCTGCCCACCCATCGTGGGCAGCAGGGCATCCGGTCGCTCACGCTCGATGATCGCCGTCAGGACATCCGCGTCGAGTGGCTCCAAGTAGGTGCGGTCGGCGAGATCGGGGTCGGTCATGATCGTCGCCGGGTTGGAGTTCGCCAGGATCACGCGGTAGCCCTCGGCGGTGAGCACGCGGCAGGCTTGCGTGCCCGAGTAGTCGAACTCGCACGCCTGCCCGATGACGATCGGGCCGGAGCCGACGACGAGGATCGAGGAGATGTCCTCCCGCTTGCCCATCAGCGGCTCGCTTCCATGAGCTGGCGGAACTCCTCGAACAGGTAGCGGGCGTCGTGCGGCCCCGGACCGGCCTCGGGGTGATACTGCACGCTGAAGGCCCTGAGGTCCCTCCACCTCAGCCCTTCGACGACGCCGTCGTTCAGGTTCACGTGGGTGATCTCGGCGCCGTTCACACTCGATTCGGTGACGGCGTACCCGTGGTTCTGGCTGGTGATCTCGACGGTGCCGGTGTCGAGTCGCTTCACCGGGTGGTTGCCGCCGTGATGGCCAAAACGAAGCTTGAACGTCTCACAACCGAGAGCGGAGGCCAACAGCTGGTGACCGAGGCAGATGCCGAAGATCGGGACGGCGTCGATCAGTTGGCCGATCTCGATCACCAGGTGCTTGAGCGCGCCCGGGTCGCCGGGGCCGTTCGAGAGGAAGACGCCGTCAGGCTCGAGCGCCAGCACCTCGGCTGCGGGCGTGGTGGCCGGGACCACCTCCACGGAGGCGATTCGCACCAGGTTGCGCAGGATCGTCGTCTTGATCCCGAAGTCGTAGGCCACTACTCGGAGCCCGCTCAGCTCAGAGGCCGCCGAGTAGCGCGCGGGCGTCGTGACCTCGGCCACCAGATCGACACCGTCAGTCCCAGGCTCACGACGGGCAGCCTGGAGCAGCTCGGCCTCCGATGCCGTCCCGAGGGCGCACGGCATCGCGCCGGCCTCGCGGATGTGACGCGTGAGGCGCCGTGTGTCGACACCGGTGATGCCGGGGACGCCGTGACCGATGAGGTAGCGCTCCAGGCTCTCGGCGGACCGCCAGTTGCTCGGTCGATCGGTGATGTCGCGCACGACGATGCCCCGGCAGAATGGCCTGCCGCTCTGCTCGTCCTCGGGAGACACGCCGTAGTTGCCGATATGGGGGTAGGTGAAGGCGATGACCTGCCCGGCATAGGAGGGGTCGGTGATGACCTCTTGGTAACCCGAGAGGCAGGTGTTGAACACGAGCTCACCCGTGGCGATCGACGTCGGCTCCTCGCCGGCCGGCCCCTTGGCCAGCGCACCCATCGCCTCGCCTTCGAAGACGGTCCCGTCGGAGAGGACCAGTAATGCCTCCTGCCTCACCGTTGCGCCTGTTGATCGACCACGACCGGCTCGCCTTCGTACACCGTGTGCCGGACGCGACCAACCAGCTCGATGCCTCCAAAGGGCGTGTTCTTGCTCCGGGACTCGAGGCGAGCAGCATCGACGGTCCAGGACTCGGAGGGATCGAAGACCGTGAGGTTCGCCGGTGCGCCGGGCTCGATCGGGCCGCCCTGCCTCCCGCCCGAGCGGCGGTCGAGGCCGGCGATCCGTGCCGGCCGCCACGAGCAGGCCGCCAGCACATCGGCGAGCGTCCAGCCTCCGGGAAGGCCACCCCACGAGGCGTTCGCCCCGGTGACGACGGTGTGCAGGACGGCGAGGGAAGTCTCGAGGCCGGTCATCCCGAAGGGGGCCAAGTCGAACGGCTCCTCCTTCCGCTCGGCCGGGTGGGGGGCATGATCGGTCGCGACCGCGTCGATCACGCCGCTCACCAGCGCCTCGCGCAGCGCCGTGGTGTCCGCCTCGGTGCGAAGCGGCGGGTTGACCTTGAACGCGGTGTCGTAGCCGGCGACGGCTGCGTCAGTGAGCACGAGGTGGTGCGGGGTCACTTCGGCCGTGACAGGCAAGCCGTCGGCTTTGGCCCGGCGAACGAGCTCGACCGAGCCCGCCGTGGACAAGTGAAGGAAGTGCATCGGCGTCCCCGTCTCGCGGACGAGGGCCAGATCCCGGGCCACCATGGCCTCCTCGGCCAATGCGGGCTGACCACCGATCCCGAGCCGGCTCGACCAGGCACCCTCGTGCATGTGGCCGCCGCCGGCGAGCGACTCGTCTTCACAGTGCTGGGCCAGCACGACGCCGAGATCGCTCGCGTACTCGAGGGCACGCCGCATGAGGCCGGCGTCCTGCACGCCCCGGCCGTCGTCGGTGAACAAGCGGACGCCGAGGGAGGCGATCTCACCCATCGGGACGAGGGTGGTGCCCCGGCGCCCGACGGTGATCGCCGCCGCCACCGCCACTTGGGCCAACGCCGTCTGGCCGAGCGCGAGCACGTCGCGCACGACGGAAGGATGGTCGATTGCCGGCTCGGTGTTCGGCATGGCCACGACCGCTGTGTAACCGCCGGCGGCGGCGGCCCGGGTGCCGGTCTCGACCGTCTCGGCGATCTCGCCACCGGGTTCGCGCAGGTGCGTGTGCAGGTCGACGAGGCCGGGCGTCACGACGCAGCCTCCGGCGTCGAGGACCAGGGTGCCCGACGCGACATCGTCGAGCTCCCCGACTGCGGCGATCTCGGCATCCCGAACCAGCACGTCGGCTCGCCTCGAGCCATGGGCATCCACGACGGTGCCACCACGCAGGAGCACCTCACGCATGCAAGGCCCCTCTCGCCAGCTGCCCATCGGACTCGGGCAGCTCCGCACCTTCGGGCACGTCGGGCACGTCGGGCACGTCGGGCACGTCGGGCACGTCGATGAGCCCGGGCGCCGGAGCGCCGAGCAGGTGAAACAGGACGGCCATGCGGATGAGGACTCCGTTCTTGACCTGCCTCGTGATGAGCGATGACGGGAGGTCGGCTGCCTCCGGCGCGATCTCCACGCCCCGGTTCATGGGTCCCGGGTGCATGACGAGCGTCCGGTCACTGAGGCGGGCAGCCCGTTGCCTCGTCAACCCCCAGCGCCAGTGGTACTCGTCGAGCGACGGCAACAGCGCCGAGTCGGCGCGTTCCCGCTGGATACGGAGCAAATAGACGACGTCGAGATCACCAAGGACGCTGTCGAGGTCAACGGTTGCCTTGACCGGCCAGCCGTCGAGCGACGGCGGCAGCAGGGTCCGCGGGCCCACGAGGACGACTTCGGCGCCGAGCGTCGTCATGGCGAGCACGTCCGAACGGGCGACCCGGCTGTGGCGGACGTCCCCCACGATGCCGATCCGCAGGCCCCGCAGATCCTCGGGGCCCTCCTCGTCACCGGCGCGGGCGGCGAGCGCCTCGCGGATCGTGTAGCAGTCGAGGAGCGCCTGAGTCGGGTGCTCGTGCTGGCCGTCCCCGCCATTGATGACGCTCGCCTTCGTCCAGGCGCGCACTTGGGCGGGCACGCCCGAGGACTTGTGCCGGACGACCATGGCGTCGACGCCCATGGCGTCGATCGTCTCGATGGTGTCGCGCAGCGACTCGCCTTTCTCGAGCGACGACGTGGAGGCACTGAAGGACATGACATCGGCTGACAGGCGCTTGGCGGCGGTCTCGAAGGAGAGACGCGTGCGAGTGGAGGCCTCGAAGAACATGGTGGCTACGGTCTTGCCACGCAGCGCCGGCACCTTGGGGATGGGACGCTCGGCCACCTCCTTGAACGCGTCGGCGAGGTGGAAGATCCCGAGGATCTCGTCCCGATCCAGATCCGTGATCGAGACGAGCGACCGGGCGCTCATCGTCCCGCCCGATCCGCAACGAGCTCGCCGAGGCTCACACCGTCGTCCGTGACATCCACGACCTCGTCGCGGCGAGTCGGCAGATTCTTGCCGACATAGTCGGGTCGGATGGGGAGCTCCCGGTGCCCTCGGTCGACCATGACGGCGAGCTGCACCGCCTTGGCCCGTCCGTAGTTGCCGAGCGCGTCGAGGGCCGCCCTCACCGTGCGCCCGGTGAAGAGCACGTCGTCCACGAGGATGACTGTGTTGCCGGCCAGGTCGACCGGGACGCTCGTGACTTCCTCGGGCAACACCGGGCGCAACCCGATGTCGTCGCGGTAGAAGGCCACGTCGAGCGTCCCGAGTGGCACCTCGACTCCTTCGATGTCCTTCAGGATCCGTGCCAGCCGTTCGGCGAGGGGCACGCCACCGGTCTGCAGGCCGACGACGACGACACCGTCGAGGCCATGGTTGCGTTCGATCACCTCATGAGCGATGCGTTTCAATGCCCGGGACACCTCATCGGCGTCCATCACTTGAGACCGGGCAACAAAAACGCGCCCTGCAGGGCGCGTCAACCTTCGTTCTCGTTCGGCCACTCGTGGCTCCCTTTCGTCCGTTCGGGCCTCACGGGACCCGCTTCACGTCCGAGTACTGATCGTAGCGCCCGCGCACCGCTCCCGGCACATCTGGACGCCGGCCGATCCGGTTGACTCCCCCGCCAGCGGGACGCCTAGCGCAGGTCGAGTTCGGCCGACTCGAACTCGAACCCGAGCGGCTCCACGAGGACCCGGCGTGGCCCCGCCTCGACGACGCCCGCAACGTGGGCCGAGTACCCGCTCTGCTCCGCCGCGGCGACGGCAGAGACACCGGCCCCCGCCGCCACGAACAGCGAGAAACCAACCCCCATGTTCAACGTCCCGTACGCCTCCCGGGAGTCGAGCCCGGCTCGGGTGGCCAGGAACGACAGCACCTCAGGCACCTCAGGCAGGCCCGTGACGCGATAGGTGAGCGACCGATCGGCGCGCATGACCTTGCGCAAGCCGTGGCCTGTCACGTGGCTGGCGTAATGGACCGGCACCTCGGCCGCGTACAGCGCATCGACGAGCCCCGGGTAGAGCACGCTCGGATCGAGCACGGCGTCACCGAACGCCCGGCCACTCGGGAGCTTCTCGGCCCATCCGCCGGGGCACGCAGCCACAGAGGCGGCGAGAGCCCGCGCGAGCGAGGCGCCGTTGGCATGGAGCCCGCTGGAGGAGACGAAGACGATCTCGTCACCTGGTTCGAGGGCGGCGCCGTGCCATCGCCCCGCACCCGCCGGCACGCGCCCGAGCGCCGAACCGGCGAGATCGATCTGATCCGGGTCGATGAGGCCCGACAACGTCGGGGACTCTCCGCCCACCCAGGCCGCGCCGACTTTCAGGCAGGCGTCGCTCCAGCCCTTGACGAGCGAGCGGTGCCGTGAGCCCGAGTACCACCCTGCGGATCCGGTGGCGAAATAGGCGTTGACGGTGAGTGGTAAGGCACCGACGCAACACAGGTCGTTGACGATGGCGGCCACGGCGTCCGTGCCGACGGCGTCCCAACGATCGAGGCCGAGCACGTCGAAGACCTCCCTCGCGATCATCGACTTCGTGCCCAGGCACTCCAGCACGACTGCGAGCGTGAGCCCGCCGACCTCGAGCAGTGTGGCCGGCTCGCCGATCGAGCTGGCGACGACCGTGGCGCCCCGCCGTTCGGGCTGACCGAGGGTCGCCGAGGCCAGTTCGATTGCCAGCCGCTTTGCGGTGTCCAGCGTGTCGTAGTCGACGCCGGCTGCCTCGTAGGCGTCGCTCACGGGCGCACCGAATCGGCGATCGCCGCCAGCACTCCGTTGACGAACCGTCCCGAGTCTTCGGTCGAATACTCCTTGGCCAGTTCCACCGCCTCGTCGATCACGACCGCCACCGGCACATCCGGCTCGGCGAGGAGCTCGTAGGTTCCGATCCGCAGGATCCACCGGTCGACGACCGGCATGCGGTCGAGCGCCCAACCCGATGAGTGCTCGGACACGAGGCGGTCGATTTCAGGCAGCAACTCGCTCAACCCGAGCACGATCCGCAGCGCGTACTCGGCCGGCGGGACGGCCAGCTCCTCCAGCAACTCGGACGGCAGCAGACCCTTCGCTTCCGCTTCGTAGCCCAGCCCGAGTGCCCGTTCCCTCGATTGACGTCGCTCCCCCGTCCCGGCCAGCCGATGGCGCGGGGCCGGGCGAGGCACGCCTGGCTCAGGCGCGGGTGATGTACTCACCGGTCCGGGTGTCCACCTTGATGCGGTCACCCGGGTTCACGAACAGCGGCACTTGGACGACTCGACCCGTCTCCAAGGTTGCCGGCTTGCGTGCGCCCGAGACGCGGTCACCCTGGATGCCGGGCTCCGTCTCGGAGATGGTGAGCTCGACCGCTGCCGGCAGGTCCACGTCGACGATCTCGCCGTCATACATCTGCAGGACGGCGGAATCGCCTTCCTTCAGGTACGAGGCGGCGTCGCCCAGCGACGACTCGTCGACGTGCATCTGGTCGTACGTGGAGTTGTCCATGAAGACGTACTGCCCTTGATCGCGGTAGAGGTACTGCATCTCGCGCTTGTCGATAACGGCTTGCTCGACCTTCTCATCCGCGCGAAACGTCTTCTCGACCACCGCCTTCGTCCTCAGGTTGCGCAGCTTCGTCCGGACGAACGCACCGCCCTTGCCCGGCTTCACGTGCTGGAACTCGACCACCGAGAACAGGCCGTCGGACAGGTCCAGGGCCATGCCGTTACGGAGGTCGTTGGTGGAAAGGGCCATCAGAGAATCGCGTCCTTAGTCGACTTGGTGAGCGCACGGCCGCCGGTCGCCGTGACGACGAGGGTGTCTTCGATGCGAACACCGCCGACGCCGTGGATGTACGCGCCCGGCTCGACCGTCACCACCGCTCCTTCGACCAGGATATCAGTGGCACCCGGCGCCAACGCCGGGGCCTCGTGGATCTCGAGTCCCACGCCGTGGCCGGTGCCATGCACGAAGAGATCGCCGTAGCCGGCCTGGTGGAGCGACTCACGGCAGGCTGAGTCGATCTCGGCTCCGGTCGCGCCGGGCCGGAGCGCCCGGACGCCGGCTCGCTGAGCCACGAGCACGGCATCGAGCAGATCCATCAGTTCGCCGGAGACAACCGGCCCGACAGACAGCGTGCGGGTCATGTCGGAGCGGTAACCCTCGACCTCAGCGCCGAAGTCGATGACGACGAGCTCGCCCTCGCCGATACGGCGGTCGGACGGCCGCGCGTGCGGCAGGGCGCCGTTCGGCCCGCTGGCGACGATCGTCTCGAACGAGACGCCGTCAGCCCCCCGGCGGCGCATCTCGAAGTCGAGCTCGATCGCGAACTCCAGCTCGGTCAGCCCTCCGGCCAAGTGCTCCTTCACCTGCGCGAGCGCCACGTCGGCGATGTTCGCCGCCTGCTCGATCCGGGCGAGCTCACCCTCGTCCTTCACGACTCGCAAGGCCTCGACGATTCGGTGCGTCGCCACCACCGACCCGCCCGAGGCGATAGAGCCGAGGTTGGAGACGAGACGCTGCTGGGCGGACCAGCTGATGTCGTCAGCCTCCAAGCCGAGCCGGTCGACGCGCTTGGTGGCCCGGTCGATCGCCTGCAGCTGCTCGGCTGAGCGGCCAATCTCGATGTCGGCCTCGACCCCGGCAGCACGCAGTTGCTCGGCAGACTGATCCCGGTACCGGCCATCGGTCACGAGGAGGGCCTCGTCGGACGTGACCAGCAGCGTCCCGGCCGAGCCGCTGAAGCCCGTCAGGTACCTGATGTTGATGAGGTTCGTGACGACCAGGGCATCGCAGCCGGCATCCGCCAGCCGGGCACGAACGCGACCGAGCCGACCCGACACGTCCATGGGCGCCAACGAAGAGCGGTCACGGCCGGCGGGCATGGCTGGAACTCTAGGCGGGGATCGCTACTGGCCGAGAAACCGCGCCGCTGCTTCGATGGCGATCTCGTACCCGAGCCCGCCGAAGCCGGCCACCACTCCGCTCGCCACCGGTGCCACCACCGAGCGCCGGCGCCACGACTCGCGGGCGTCCGGGTTCGAGACGTGGAGCTCGACGATGACGCCCGAGAAGGTTGCCAAGGCGTCGTGGAGCGCCCATCCGTAGTGCGAGAGCGCGCCAGCGTTCACGACGATGCCGGCGACCCGGTTGCGGGCTCCGTGGACGGCAGCGACCAAGTCGGCTTCGGAGTCGCTCTGGACATGCTCGAGGTCGTAGCCGAGACGGTCCGCCGTGCCGAGGGCTCGCTGGACGAATTCGGCGAGTGTGGCGGTCCCGTAGATCTCGGGCTCGCGCTGCCCGAACAGTTGCAAGTTCGGCCCGGAGAGCAACAGCAGTATCGGGCGGCCGCTCATCGGAGGCGCCCCGTCATCGGAGGGTCCCCAGGACCTCGGTCACCACAGCCGGCGACACGTGGCGCACCGGTTCGACGCCGCTCGGGCCGTCGAGCACGAACGTCAGGTCGCCGTGGGCCTTCTTGTCGCGCCTCATGAGGGCCACGAGCTGCTCCGGGTCGGCCGCGGCCGGCAGCCTGCTCGGCAGCTCGTACGAGTCGACCAGACGCTCATGCCGGGTGACGCGATCATCGCCGATGCGCCCGAGCGCCCGCGACAGGCGAGCGGCGAACACGAGCCCGACGGCAACTGCCTCACCGTGGCGGAGCATCGACTGGTCCGGGGCTGCGCCGCCATCGGCGAGATCCCCGGACTCGCCGGCGAGGCCGGCGGCTTCGAGGGCGTGAGCGAGCGTGTGCCCGTAGTTGAGCACCATGCGCTGACCGCCCTCGCGCTCGTCGGCCGCGACGACTCGGGCCTTGCACTCGGCGCACCGGGCCACTTGCTCGGGCAGGTCGAGAGCGTCGAGATCCTCCACCCCCAAGAACGCGTACTTCGCCAACTCACCCCTCCCCGACCGCCACTCCGCCGCCGGCAAACTAGCGAGCACGTCGGTGTCGCAGATGACGCCGCGTGGTTGCCAAAAGGACCCGACGAGGTTCTTGCCCTCAGGGAGGTTCACGCCGGTCTTGCCGCCGATGGCGGCATCGATCTGAGCGAGCAGCGTCGTCGCCACATGGATGACGCCAGTGCCTCGATGCCAGCACGACGCCGCGAAACCCGCCACGTCCGTCACGACCCCCCCACCGACGCCGACTACGACGTCATTGCGTGTCAACCCCACCTCGGCGAAGCGCCGGCACAAACCCTCGAGCGTCCCGAGCGACTTCGTGCGCTCGCCGTGCGGTATCTCGACCACCGTCGTCGGGAGCCCGGTGTCGACTTCGACACCGATCCCCGGCTGTGTGACCACCACGGCCTGGCGGGCGCCAACGGGCACCATCCCTGCCAGCTCGGACTTCGCCCCTGGGCCCACGAGCACGTCGTAGGATCGTGCCCCGAGCTCGACGCGGACGGCGGTCAGGGAGCCGGAGGTGCTCACCGGGCACCGATGAAGGCGCGGGCAACACGCTCAGCGCGCTCGGCGGCGACGTGCGGCCCGATCCAGTCGACGTCGATCGTGGCGTCTGCGATCGAACGGTAGACGGGCCGCCGGCGAGCCTCGAGCAGCTGCATCGTCCCCTCGGCATCGTGCTCGAGGAGGGGGCGCCCGGCGCCGGCGCCCACCCTGCTCGCGAGCACCGACGGCGCCGCCCGCAGCCAGATGACGACTCCCGCCCGCCCGATACGCCGGCGGGAGTCGGGGTCGAGCACGGCGCCGCCGGCCACGGCGATGACACCGGGCACAGCGTCGGCAATTGCGGCAGCGAGCACGCCTCGCTCCTCGGCCCGAAACGCCGCCTCACCCTTGGAGGCGAAAATGGCCGGGACACCCATCCCGGTCCGCCGGCAGATCTCCTCGTCGCTGTCGTGGAACACCCGGTGCAAGCGAGCAGCGAGCAGGCGCCCGGTCGTGGTCTTGCCCGATCCCATCATGCCGACGAGCAGCACATGCTCATCCATCCGAGTCCGAGTCCGGGTCCGGGTCGCCCGGCGCCCCGTCGGCGCCGAGGTCCGCAGGACGCGCTGCCGACGGTGTCTCGTGCACGGCCTTGGCGTAAGCCTCGGCGTTGCGGAGCACTTCAGCCACCGAGTCGCCGCCGAACTTCCGCATGGCCTCGTTGGCGAGCACAAGCGCGACCATCGTCTCGGCGACGACGCCCATCGCCGGGACTGCCGTCACATCGGTGCGCTCCTTGAACGAGACGGTGGGCTCCTTCGTGGCAACGTCGACCGTGGCGAGAACGGGGCGATTGAGGGTGGCGAGCGGTTTCATGGCGACTCGGAGCCAGACCAGTGATCCGGTGGAGATGCCACCCTCGATGCCGCCGGCCCGGACGGTGTGCCGGACGTAGTCGCCGGCGTCGCTGTCCCAATAGATGGCGTCGTGGGCCTCGGAGCCCCGCAGCCGTGATACCTCCATGCCGTCCCCGATCTCCACAGCCTTCACCGCCTGGATGCTCATCACCGCTTGAGCGAGCAGGCCGTCGAGCTTGCGGTCCCAGTGCACGTGGCTCCCGAGCCCGACGGGGACGCCATAGGCGAGGACCTCCACGGTGCCGCCGAGCGAGTCGCCGACCTTGGCGGCCGCTTTCACCTCGGTAATCATCGCCTCCTCAGCGGCAGCGTCGGCGCAGCGGACGGGGGAGTCGTCGATGCGGGCGAGATCCTCGGGTACTGGGCGGACGCTGTCGCCCACCCGGGCCTGGCCGAGCGCCACGACATGGCTGATGACGGCGACGCCGAGCTCGGAAAGCAGAGCCTTTGCAACACATCCGGCCGCCACCCGAGCAGCGGTCTCACGAGCCGATGCCCGTTCGAGCACGTCCCGAGCGTCAGAGAAGCCGTACTTCTGCATGCCGGCGAGATCGGCATGCCCCGGCCTCGGTGCGGTGAGCGGTTTGGACGGCTCGCCCGGGGCAGGCGACATCTCCTGGGACCACTTCGGCCACTCGGTGTTGGCGATCTCGATGGCGATCGGCGAGCCGAGCGTGCGCCCGTGCCGGATCCCGCCGAGCAGCGTGATCTCATCACGCTCGAAACGCATGCGCGGCCCTCGCCCGTATCCGAGGCGCCGCCGCGCCAGCTCGTCGGCCACCTGCTCGGTGTCGAACGGCAGGCCAGCGGGCATGCCCTCGATCACGACGACGAGCGCCTTGCCGTGCGACTCGCCGGCGGTGAGGAACCTCAACATCTCCCAAGGGTACTGCGGGCCCGTGGGCCCGGACTCCGCCGCCCGTCTTGTGCCCGGTTCGGAGACCGCTCGGGCCCCGATCCCCAGTCTGGGTGCAGAGAGTGTCGTAAACGAGCCCGTTACAACGCGCTGGGTACCCAGACTGGCGCGCCGGCCGGGCGCAGGAGACCCGGCGCCGCCGGCCCTACTTCTTCGACGGCTCGTAGTACGGGTTGTCGCCCGATGCGTGGTCGGTCACGTCCACGATCTGCAGCACCTCCGGGACCGCGTCTTGGATGGCCACGGCGATGCCCTGGCTGAGGGTGACCTTCGCAAGGCCGCAGCCCTGACAGCCGCCGGACATCCGGACGTAGGCCGTCCCACTCTCGAACGCCACGAGATCCGCCCACCCGCCGTGCATGGCGATCTGAGGGTTCACGTCCTGCTCGAGTATCTCCACGATCTTCTGGGCGGTCGGCGACGACAGATCGGCTGCGGGCACCGACGCCGTGGCGGCCGCCCGAGGTGACGGCGGCAGATTCGGGTTGATCATTATGAGGCCCTGGTCGCCGCCGGCCGCGCTCACGTCCAAAGTGGCTCCCCGGACCTGGTCGACGCTGCTCGCAGCGACGACGACGGAGAGGCCATCCAGATCCACGACATCGTCACCCGGCCCGGCATCCGATGCCTGCTGAAACCACATGTCGTAGGTGTAAGACCCGTTGGCGGTCCCGCTCACCTCGAGCCACAACGCCAGATCGGCGGCGTTGTCCTCACCGGAGCGGATCTCGGCGACCACCGCCCGGGCATCGTCGGTGACCCTCAACACTTGCTCGCCGGCCATCCCACCAGGCTAGACGTCTCGCCCGGCGATGCCGACACCCGGCCGGCGGCCGGCTCGGGCCGGTGACCGGCTGCGGACCCGGCATCATGGACCGCAGTGACCCGAGTGCTCCTCATCCTCCCGACAGGCTCCTACCGGGCGACCGAGTACCTCGCCGCTGCCGAGCGCCTCGGGGTCGAGGTCGTCGTGGCATCGGAGCGCGCCCAGGCGCTGGCAGCGACGATGGGGGAGAACTTCCTCGAGATCCCGCTCCACGATCCGGCCGAGGCCGCCCGCCGGATCGTCGGCCAAGCGCGGCGTGACCCCCGTCTCGCCCTGCACGCCATCCTCGGGGTTGACGACCAAGGCCTCCTCGCCGCCGCCCTGGCAGCTGCCGAGCTCGGCCTGCCCCACAGCCCACCCGAGGCAGTGGCGTTGACGAGGGACAAGGCCTCCATGCGGGCTGCATTCGCCGCCGCTGGCATCCCACAGCCGGACTACGAGGTCGTCGACCCCGGCGCCGCCAATGCCGTTGGCGCAGCGACCGATCGGCTCGGCCCTCCGGTCGTCGTCAAGCCCACGTCCCTCGCCGGTAGCCGCGGCGTCATCCGCGCCGACTCGGCGGCCGAGGCCGTGGCGGCCGCCCACCGTATCCGCGCCATCCTCGGCGCCGAGAACGAGCCGCCGGACTCGCCGCTGCTAGTGGAACGGTTCGTGCCAGGCCCCGAGGTCGCCGTCGAGGGAATCATCCGCCGGGGGCTCGTGGAGATCATCACGGTCTTCGACAAGCCCGATCCTCTCGACGGTCCCTTCTTCGAAGAAACCCTCTACCTCTCCCCCACCCACCTCCCCCCCCACTTGGTCGATGCCGTGAAACTCGTGACCGGGCGAGCGGTGAAGGCGCTCGGCTTGAGCGACGGCCCGTTTCACGCTGAGATGCGCGTCCCCGGAGCGCTGGCGCCGGCCGAGGGCGACGCCGCGAAGCTGCTCGAAGTGGCTGCCCGGACGATCGGCGGCCGGTGCTCCAAGGCGATGATGCTGGAGGATGGATCCAGCCTGGAGGAGCTGGTGATCGCCAGCGCCCTCGGGGGCTCTTACCCGCCGCCCCGCCTGCGAAGCCCTTGCGGGATCCTCATGATCCCCATCCCAGTCAGTGGGCTGCTCAAGTCAGTCGCCGGGATCGACCAAGTTCGCGACCTGCCGGGCATCACCGGCGTCGAGATCACGGTCCCGATGGGGCGGGCCGTGAAGGCCTTGCCGGAGGGGGACCGCTACCTCGGCTTCGTCTTCGCCGCGGACGACAGCCGTGATGCCGTCGAGGGAGCCTTGCGGGAGGCCGAGCGGATGCTCGTGGTCGACATCCAGGCCAGCGGTGATCTCGCAGGCACGGCCGAGCCCCCGGTTACGGTGGCCTGATGCGGGTCCTGCTGCTGTCCACCTACGAGCTCGGCCATCAGCCACTCGGGATCGCCGGGCCAGCCGCTGCGCTCGAGGAAGCAGGCCACGAGACCCGGGGCGCCGACTTGGCAATCACCGAGTGGCCGTCAGAGGCCATCGCATGGGCGGACGCGATTGCGATCTCGATCCCGATGCACACCGCCACCCGGCTGGCGGTCGAAGTGCTCGAGGCGCTCCGCCGCGAGCGGCCCGGGCTCCCGATTGCGCTCCATGGGTTGTACGCACCCGTGATGACCGGCAGCGAACTCGTGGGCCCGAGGGACCTCCTCGTCGCTGGTGATCCCATGCCGGCGATGCTGGCCTGGCTCGATGCAATGGCGGCCACGGCCGGCCGTGGTGGCAGTGGTCGTCGCAGTGGCAGTGGCGGCGGTGGCGGTGGTGGTGGTGGTGGTGGTGGTGGTGGTGGTGGCGGCAGTGGCGCGAAGGCAGGGAGCTCCGTGGTCATCGACCTCGGGCGCCCGGGATTGGCCGGCCGGCCCAGCCCCGTACCGCTTCGCCGCGACCTCGAACCCCTCGGCCGCTACGCCCGCCTCAAGGTGGGCGATGGCGAGGTCGTCACAGCGAGCGTCGAAGCCAGCCGCGGCTGCAACCACCGGTGCCGTCACTGCCCCGTCGCCTCCGTCTACGGTGGCCGCTCGCGCGCGGTCGATCCTGTGACCGTGCTCGCCGACGTGGCCCAGGTCGTGGCCGCCGGCGCGGGCCACATCAGCTTTGCCGACCCCGACTTCCTGAATCGCCCCCGGCACGCCCTCGAGGTGGCTCGAGAGGTGCACGCGGCGTTCCCGTCGCTGACCTTCGACGCCACGGTGAAGGTCGAGCACATCCTGCGTCATGCGGCGATCTGGCCCGAGCTGGCCTCGGCCGGTTTGCTCTTCATCGTCTCGGCGTTCGAGTCCGTGGACGACCGTGTGCTGGGGCTGCTCGACAAGGGGCACACAGCGATCGACGAAGCGCGTGCGCTGCGGATCGTCCGGGACTCGGGAGTCGAGCTACGCCCGTCGTGGCTCCCGTTCACCCCTTGGACCACGCTCGAGTCGCTCGCCGACCTCCTCGAGTTCAGCGCCGAGCAGGACCTCGTGGCGAGCACCGACCCCGTGCAGTACTCGATCCGCCTGCTGCTACCGCGCTCTTCGCTGCTCCTCGAGCACCCCGACCCTGGGCTCACCCGGGCCCTGACTGGGGACGAGAGAGACGGGGGTAGCGCTGGATGGTCAGCACCGGTGGCCGGTATCGACGAGCTGCAGCTCGCCGTCGCCGCTCGGGCCGAGGGTTCGGGGGATGAGCCGTTCGGCGTCACGTTCGCGGCGGTGTGGGACCTGGTCCGGTCGGCTGGGGCGCCGCTGGCGGAGTCTCCCCTACCGAGTGTGGTGAAGCGCTGGCTGCCGGCCGTCGAGCGGCCGCGGCTCACCGAGTCGTGGTTCTGCTGCGCCGAGCCAACGGGCGCCCAACTGCAGCGACTGCGAGTGCCCTCGTGACCGGCGTGACCCCCGGTGTCCCGCCGGGCGCCCACGAATGGGTGAGTTTCGACGACCCGAGGGAGGCGAGGACGTGGATGATCGACGTCACGTTCCTCGAGAGCTCGTGGCGATGCATCTACGGGCAGGGATGCCAGGGGGTTCTGACTGAGCCGGCCCCCGAGCTGGAGCAGGGCTGTTGCTCGTACGGCGCCCACTTCACCGGAGACGATGACGTCGCACGAGTCGAGGCCGCGGCGAAGACCTTGACGCCGGAGCAGTGGCAGTTCCGGTCGGTGGCGATCCGGCGAGGGGGCCCGCTCCGGCGTGGCAGCGGCCGGGCAGTCACCACGCGGCTCGTCGACGGGGCGTGCATCTTCCTCAACCGCCCGGGCCACGCCTTCGGGGCCGGGTGTGCCCTGCACCGTGCAGCCCTCGACCGGGATGTGCCACCGCACTCCCTCAAACCGGACGTCTGCTGGCAGCTACCGCTCCGCCGCGAGGACCTCGTCGCGCCAGACGGGCACGTGACCACGACCATCGGCGAGTGGCGCCGGCACCACTGGGGACGCGGGGGCGCCGACTTCGCCTGGTGGTGCACGGAAGCCCCAGAGGTCTTCACCGGCAGCGAAGCCGTGTACGGGGCGATGCGGGCGGAGCTAGTCGAGATGGTGGGCGAGGACGTCTACGAGCTGATCACGGGGTATCTGAACTCGCGGCAACCCGCGACCCCGTCCACCGGGCGAGCACGCAAGACGATCGGACCAGGCATACCGGTGCGCGTGCCGCACCCGGTGGTCCGGCGGCCCGCAGATCAGTAGGCCGGCCTCACGCCGACAGCGGCGTCGGCTCAGCGACTCAGTAGGCCGGGTCGGTGGGCCGGCTTTCCTCTTCTTCGTCTTCCAGCTCCTCGGACTCGTACAAGCACCACGATGCGTGAGGAGTATCGGGCATGTGGCCGCATTCGGGGCATGGTTCGAGCTTTGGCTCGAACGCGCGCTTCAGACTGCGCGCCTCCTCGAATCGCCGGTGTCGTCCCTTCTTCACGAGCTGCTCCCAGGTAACAAGGACATCGCCCCCCACCTCTTGGGTCAGTGCGACCAGCCCCACAACGGCGTGATGCCGAACGATACCCTCCCCGCCTGTCGCGTGAGGCATTCTAACGCCGCAAGCAGGACTTGGGTCGGCCGGCCGGACCAAATCTCAGACCGGTTACATGCCAGTCTCGTGTCTAGGCTCCTTCGGGGCGCTGAGCACGGGCCATGGGGGCCTCGTCCGCGCCTCACGCGGCTGGTCGCGCTCGGCGGGCGGGCTGGGCGGATGCCGCCAGCAGTAGCGTGACCCGGATGCCTGACGATTTGGACGTCGACGCCATGATCACCAGGTTCCGCGAGCGAGCCGCAGCCGTCAGGCGGCGAGGCATACCGCCGGTCGAGGGACCCGAGCGCCGCCAGATCATCCGCCAGATGCAGCTCGACTTCCAGGATTTCGCCATGATCGGCGACGCCGCCGGGACGCTGGAGGACGGAATCTTGACCCTGAGGCTCGACCTCCGCGGCCCGGCCGATCCGGCCACCGACGCGGCAGCCGGCACGGAGGCAGGCCCAGGAGCCAGCGCCGCGGCGGAGTCCGGCGACGGCGATGGGGCCGGCGACGACGGGGCCGGCGACCCGCCGGCACCGTGACATCGTGTCCCCTCCCGACACCGACGATGCCTGGCCATGGTGGAAGGACGCGGTCTTCTACCAGATCTATCCCAGATCCTTCTGCCTGGCTGATCCCGAGGGTCGCCGGCGCCGCCTCGGCCTGAGCACAGCAACCGCGTCAGGGCACGAAGGGCAGGCAGTGCACGACGTGCACGACGAGCAGGAAGCGCACGACACACACGAGGCACACGACGAGCACGAGGCACGCGACCGCATCCGTGACGGCACCGGCGACCTCGAAGGCGTACGGCGGCACCTCGACCACCTCGTGTGGCTCGGAGTCGACGCGATCTGGCTCTCGCCCTTCTACCGTTCCCCGATGAAGGACTTCGGGTACGACGTGTCGGACTACCGGGCTGTCGACCCGTTGTTCGGGTCGATGGAGGACTTCGACAACCTGCTGGCCGACGCCCACGACCGAGGGCTCCGCGTCATCGTCGACTTCGTGCCGAATCACACGAGCGACGAGCATCCGTGGTTTCTCGACGCCCGCTCGTCCCGGGAGTCAGCCCACCGTGACTACTACGTGTGGCGCGACCCAGACCCCGACGACGCGGCCCGGCCGCCGAACAACTGGCGCCAGGCCCTCGGCGAGGGCCCCGCATGGAGCTTCGACGACACCACTGGTCAGTGGTACCTCCACCTGTTCCTCCCCGAACAGCCGGACCTCGACTGGTCGAACGGGGCCGTGGTGGACGAGATGGAAGCGGTGCTGGGTTTCTGGCTCGACCGCGGAGTCGACGGGTTCCGGATCGATGTCGTCCACGCACTTGGCAAGGACCCCGCCCTACCCGACGGGCCGGCCGACCTCGCCGTCATCCCTTGGTCGGCGCAAAACGACGACGACCGGACACACCCGATCCTGCGCCGGCTGCGCCGATACGTCGACTCCTTCGCTCAGGAGGCCGTCACCGTCGGCGAGGTCTTCCTCATCAACACGGCCCTCGTCGCCAAGTACTACGGCGAAGGCGACGAGCTACACCTCGCGTTCAACTTCCCCCCGATGTTCTGCCTGTTCGAGGCACGCTGCTTCAAGCGGCGGGTGGCGGAGGTCGAGCGATGGCTCGGCCCGAGGGGTGCCTGGCCGACCTGGGTCCTGTCCAGCCACGACCGCCCGCGGCATCGCACCCGCTACGGTGGCTCGGAACGGCGAGCCCGGGCGGCGGCGGTGATGCTGTTGGGGATGAGGGGAACGCCGTTTCTCTATGCCGGCGAAGAGCTCGGCCTCGAGGACGCGACGATCCCGGCGGAGCTCGTCGTCGACCCCGGCGGTCGCGACGGGTGCCGCGCCCCGATCCCCTGGGACGAGACACCGGAGCACGGCTGGGCGTTGCAAGCAAGGGCCGCGTGGCTCCCGTTCCCGCCCGAAACCGACGAGCGGAACGTCGCGTCACTCGCCGGCGATGACAGCTCGATCCTGCACCTGTACCGCCGGTTACTGGCACATCGGCGCTCCACGCCAGCGCTCCGCCGCGGCGCCCTCGAGCTCCTGGACGCTCCCGATGACGTCCTCGCCGTGCGGCGAGCCCACGGAGCCCACGACGGAGATCACCGGTGGGTGGCGGTGAACTTCGCGGCGGAGGCAGTCGAGTGGGCGCCCGCGGGCGGCGCGCTGTACACGGCGGAGATCACGAGCGGCGCCGACGGCGCCCGGTCGGTTGCCGGCACCGAGTACGCCGGTTCGCTCGGCCCCGAGGAGGCCGTGATCCTCCGGCGCTCCTGAACGCGGCGCCAGGGGCTACGAGCCCTCGGCGATCGGCGTCCCCGACCGCTCCTCCAGCACGAGCTCGCCCTGCCCGTCGAACGCCAGCGCTGCGCCCCCTCTGGCCAGGCGCCCGAGCGACTCACCGATCAGCTCGCGGCGCCAACCGCGCGTGAGGCGGCCCACCGGCACATCCTGGAAGAAACCCACCAGATCTGCCCGAGTCGCCAAGATCGCCGGGTCCAGCTCGAGATCGGCTGCACGTTGCCCCACATAGGCGCTGGCCAGGGCGATCATCGGGCGGTTCAGCCGCTCCAAGGACTGTCCCGGTGGCACTCGCACCTTCGACGGCGGCAAGGCCCGCCCCTTTGCCACCGCCGCCAGCAGCTCGTCCGGTGCGGATCCGTTCAGGTGCCGAGCGTCGACACCTCGCGTGCGCCGCAACTCGTCGCGGGTCGTGGGCGGTCGCTGCGCCACGCACGTCACGGCGAGGTCCGACAGAACGAAACGGACCGGCACATCGAGCTGCCGAGCCTTCCGCTCCCGCCATGCCGCCACCTCTTGCGCCACCCCGCGGGACGGCCCGTGCAGTTGGCGGGAGTGCGGGAGCCGCCACCACGCATCCTCGGGAACCGTCACCGACCTGTCCTTTCCCAGCATCACGACGCACTCCTCTGCGGCCCACTGCGCACGGCCGAGGGCCGAGAGGCGCTCGAGGAGCAGGTCGCGCAGATCGAGCAGGTGCGCCACGTCCCCGGCGGCATACGACAGCTGGCCCGCTGACAGCGGGCGCTGCATCCAGTCCGCCAGTTGGTCTCCCTTGTGGAGGCGGATGCCGATCAGCGCCTCGGTGAGGCTGACGAGCGACGGCGACACGTACCCGAGGAAGCCGGCGGAGATCTGCGTGTCGAACATGTAACCGGGCACCCCGCCGCACGCTCGCTCCAGCACCTCGAGATCCTGGTCGGCCGCGTGCAGTACCGCGACGGCGCCGCCGTCCAAGATCGAGGCCAGCGGCGCTACGTCGACGGCGAGCGGGTCGATCAGGGCGATGCCGTCGCGCCAGGCGATCTGCAGCAGGGCCAGTTGGGGGTAGTACGACTTCTCTCGGTGGAATTCGGTGTCGATGGCGTAGGCCTCCACCGTGGACAGCTCCTCGAGCACCTCCGAGAAACCCTCCGCGTCGTCCACGAACCGCCAAGCGTCGGGGCGCACACCTCCGCTGAGGGCGGGGCCGCCCCCCGAACCCTGGGCGCGCCGGAACGGCTCTCTCTGTCGAGCCATCAGCCGCCGTAACTCATTCGGGTGTCCTCCATCCGCAACACTGCCGTGTCCTCGCCGCCGTCGGCAAAGCCGGCGTCCACGACCTCGCCCACGAACAGCGTGTGACTTCCGACATCCAGATGCTGACGCACCTCGCAGTCGAGCCAACCGACAGCGATCTCGGGAATGGGTGCGCCGGTCAGTCCGGTCCGGTACCGGATGCCGTTCAACCTATGAGTGTCGGCATCATCGATCGCCGGCTTGACGAACTTGCGAACCTCGGCACGGTCCTCGCGGTCGATGAGGCTGACCGAGAAACACCTCCCCGAAGCCACGAGGCCATGGGTCACGGCGGAGGACTCGACCGAGACCGCCACGTGCTTGGGCTGAACGGATACCTGCATCACCCAGTTGATGGTCATGAGGTTGCGCCGACCCGCTGACGCACTGCCCAGCACGTAGAGGCCCATGGGGAAGCGCCAGAGCACGCGCCGCCGCAAGCGGTCGTATGCATCTGGATCAGCACCCGGCGGGAACGGCCCCACCGGCGCACCCTGGGTCGCCATGAAGGGTCACGGTAGCCCGCAGGACTCGGAGGACCGGTGATGCGGGCGGTGCTAGAGATGGACCTTCCAGCTCAGGCCGAGCGATTGCAGCAGCCGCTGTGCCCGTTCGAGGGCACCCAACCCGCTGTTGATATTCCGCACGACCCCCTTCATCGCCGGCGAGGTGACCGAACTGACGTCACCACAGGTCGTGGCGGCCGCGAGGAAGGCGGTGTCGGCTTGGTTCAAGTCGTTGGTGAGCGCCTGATCCGGCGTGGGCAGGGTGTCGTAGGCCGTCCCGACGTCGTACGCGAAACCGCCACAGATCGTCCGCAACTGCTCCGCCGTCCCGATCTTCACCGCCCGGTGGACGCGGACGATGTCGTCGACCAACGTGTCGTTGTCCGAGACGAACGAGCTCTGCTTCGCCCACTCCTGGACCTTCTGGTCGGGGGTGCCCGAGTACCCGCATCCGGCGAGCAGGCAGGCGACGACGACCAATCCGGCCGCCACGGCGCGGCCGGCAAGGTGCCGCCTCACTCGAAACGCAGCACATGGTAGTCCCGCCGCCCCCGCCGGAGCAGCACGAAACGACCGCCCAACAGGTCGGCGCCGGTGACGCTGGCCCCCGTACCTCCGTCGGCTGTCCGCCGCACGTTGTTCACGTAGGCACCGTTCTGCGCGATGGCAGTTCGCGCCGCGCTCTTGGAGGAGCAGAGCCCGCTCGCGGCCAACGCATCGGCGAGGTCGAGCCCGTCGCCATCGAGCGCGCTCCGCGGCAGGACTGACGACGGCGCGTCAGCGAGCATCTCCTGCAGCAGATCGGCATCGATCCCGACGATCTCGTCGGTGTACAGCGCCCGAGCCGCTCGCTCGGCACGGGCGGTCTCCTCCGGCCCGTGGACGAACGTGCACACCGAGCGGGCAAGGGCCCGCTGTGCCTCTCGCCGCTCGGGGTGCTGCCTCGAGCCCTCGTCCAGCTCGGCGATCTCGTCGTGCCCGAGGAAGGTGAACCGTCGCAGCAACACACCTGCGTCGTCGTCGGGAACGCGGAAGAACCACTGGTAGAGGGCGAACGGCGACGTGAGCTCGGAGTCGAGCCAGACGCCGCCGTCCTCGGACTTGCCGAACTTCTTGCCGTCGCTGCGCACGAGGAGTGGCCAGGTAAAGGCGGAGGCTTCCTGCCGGCGAACCTTCCGTATCAGCTCGAGGCCCATCGTGATGTTGCCCCACTGGTCGCTCCCACCCATCTGGAAACGGCAGCCGTGCTCATCGAACAGGTGCAGGTAGTCCGTTGCCTGCAGCAGCATGTAGCTGAATTCGGTGAACGAGATCCCCTGCTCAGGCCGCTCGATTCGGGTCCGGACCGACTCCTTGGCGATCATCTGGTTGACGGTGAAGTACTTGCCGATGTCGCGCAGGAAGTCAACGAGGCGGAGGCTGACGAGCCAGTCGGCGTTGTCGAGCAGGAGAGCCTGGGCGTCCCCGCGGTCCGGCGAGAAGTCCAACAGCCGTTCCAGCTGGGCCCGGATCCCGGCCATGTTCTCCGCGTGCTGGTCTTTGGTGAGCACCGGCCGCTCGGCGTCCTTGCCGCCCGGGTCTCCGATCAGCCCGGTCCCACCACCGGCCAGGGAGATCGGCTTGTGGCCGGCGTCCTGCATGCGCCGGAGCGTCATGATGCCCAGCAGGTGGCCGATGTGGAGGCTCGGCCCGGTCGGGTCGAATCCGAC
>JBEKLQ010000057.1:0-25335 GCA_050010115.1 Acidimicrobiales bacterium
GGCGCGGGATGACGAAGTTGACCGTCACCGCGGCCCACAACGTGAAGACGAAGAAAGCCGTCCTCCTCGCGATGTACCTCATGGGTCGCACCTCATGTCCGAGCTCCGTCCGGCAGGGCGATCAACAGGGGTGGAACTAGCTCTTCGGGTACAGGTGCAGGAGCATCACTCCGATGTCGGGGACGTCGTAGGCCCCAGGCTGCGCGTATGGATCTGACGGCGTCGCCCAGCCAGCGATGTTGGCGGTGTCGTACTGGTACCAGTCGACCTCCTCGGTCATCGGGATCACCGGCACTTCCTTCAGCATGACGAGCTCGAGCTTGTCAACGATCGACTGTTGCGTCGCTGGGCTGGTCGTCGCACCGTACTGGTTGATCAGGGCGTCGGTCTGCGGGTTGCTGTACCGCTCCCAGTCGGTCGCCGCGGGCTGACCGAGCGGTGCGGAGTTCGCTGAGTACAGCAGCTGACGAAGCTCGTAGTAAGGCGACGGTCCGCCCGACTCGGAGTTGTACCCCAGTTGGTATTTGCCCGTGTAGAGGTCGGTGTCGAAGACGCTGGACGCCAGGTTGTCCGGTGTGATCGAGATGCCGACGGCCTTCAGCTCCGTCTCGATGACTGACACCGATGCCACCCAGTCGGAGTAGCCGCCTATGTTGATGATCGAGAACGACAGTGGTCCTTTCGGAGTCTGGAAGACGCCGTTCTTCTCCGTGTAGCCGGCCTGCTGCAGGATGCTCTTGGCGCGGGACGGGTCGTAGGTGTAGTCGTAACTAGCGGCCTGGCTCGAGTCGTACCAGCTCGAGAACGTCGGCTTGACGATGTCGGTCTGGTTCGAAGCCGGCTCGTAGCCGTACTCACCAAGCTCGGACACCTTCGGACGGTCGATGGCGTACGCCATTGCCCTGCGGACCGGAAGCTGGGCGAGCACGGGGTTGGTCAGGTTCATGAAGATCGACACGTTGGCGACCGGTGGGAACCAGTCGTGGAAGTTGCTGCTCTTCGAGAGGTAGTAGCTCTGGATGCTCGGTATGAACTGGCTCCCCCACTGAGCTCCGCCGGTCGCGAGAAGTTCGTTCGCCGGATCGTTCGAGGTGAACGACGGGTAGTACACGGTCTGGATCTTCGGAAGGCCCGGCTGCCAGTAGCTGGGGTTCTTGGTGTAGGTGACGTCCGCCGACGTGCAGGCGTGCATGGTGTAGGGACCGGTCCCGATGGGGGACGAGTCGTTGTACGTCACGGGGTTCGCGATGCTCCCCCAGATGTGCTCGGGAACGATGGGCGTCTCGTCGGCGATGTAGTAGAAGTAGGGCACCGCAGACGTCTTGAAGTTGAACGCCACCTGGTCGGAGCCGACTTGAGCCACGCCCGAGAGCACGGACCACACGGCGTTCAGGTCGAGAGCCGGGAACTTCTTCAACATGTCGAACGTGAACAGGACGTCCTTGGCGCTGAACGCCGTCCCGTCGGACCACTTGACGCCGGAGCGGATCGTGAAGGTCAACGTCTTGTTGGCGTTGCTCCAGGTGTAGGACGACGCCAGCCACGGGGTCGCGGCGCCGCTTTTCAGGCTGTTGACGAACGTGAGCTCCTCATAGACGGTCCCGAAGGACAGCCCGTACACGGACGGGTTGAACGGGTTGAACCCGCAGGTCCACGTCGTGCCGCTCTCGTTGGAGATCGTCAGCGAGCTGCCGGCTGCGGACGGAGTAGTGGTCTTGGTACTTGAGCTGCTGCCGCAAGCGGCAGCCACGGTAGCGAGCACCGCCACTGTAAACAACGCGATTACGCGACTACGACCTACATGTCTCATGGCTCTGTTCCTCCCGCGGCCGCGTGGCCGCCCCTATCTTTCCCGATTTGATGTCGTCCTGCCGAGCGTCCGGTGCTCGCTGCGTGGAGCCGGCGTCATCTCGCCGCTCGGTCTGCCGGTGACTGCTCCTCTGGCGCTTCTTCTGGTGCTCTGTTAGGCCCGGTCTGCCCGTCGTGGCGGGCCCTGCCACTCGACGTGAACCCGGCCCGCGCGTCGAACGCGAGCGACCCGGCGCTGGTCTCATCGGATCGCGCGGCGGCGAGTGCCAGGTTGAGCACTCCTACGAGCGGCGCGTCGAACGGGTAGGTGCCGACGACCAGCTCCGGCGGGAATGGCACAGCCGTCTCGAGGGCACGCCGCAGAGGTGGCTCCAGCCGATGCCACGACCGCACCATCCCGCCCCCGACGGCGATACGTGACGGGTCGAGCGCAACAGCCAGGTTCGCCAGGTGGAAGCACAGCTCCCGAACGAACTGCTCCATCACCTCCGCCAGCCTGGGGTCCGTGGCCTCGCCGGCGAAGACCTCGGCCGCCGTCATCGCATGGCCGGTCCGGCGCTGCCCGGAAGCTGACAGGCCCATCCCGCTCACGACCTCCTCGAGCATGACGCGCTCGGCGCCATCGAGGTCGAAATCGCTCAGCTGGCGGAGGTTGTAGCCGATCTCGCCGGCGGCTCCGTTGGCGCCTGAGACGACCTTCCCGCCGCATACTATCGCCACGGCGAGGCCGGTCCCTAGGTTGACGTAGATAGCCGGGTCGTAGCCCACGAGCGACCCCGACCAGGCCTCTGCCGCTGCAGCCGCCTTCACATCGGTCGCGAGGCTGACGGCACTGCAGTCGAACATCACCGCGAGCTCATGGCCGAGCGCCAGCTCCTCCCACCCTGGTATCGCCGGAGCGAGGCCGACTCCGTAAGCGGCAGGAATACCGAAGGTGCATGCACCGACTGCGGCGAGCTCACGATCCTGGGCGACGTCGTCGAGTAGGACGCATGCTGCTGAGAGACCGCGATCAAGGTTCCACCGTGCACCGAACGAGGCGTCGGTCTCGACCGTTGTCTCTCCGATGCGCTGGCCGGACAGCTCGGCCACCGCCGCCGCGATCTTCGTACCCCCGAAATCGAGGCCCAGAACCACTGGAGTGCTCACGTTCCCCCTTGAACGGGTTGCTTCGACTCATGCACGTACTTAATAGGAAGAGGCTGTAATAGGAAGAGGCTGTAACAGGAAGAGGCTGTCCCGTTCGGTGCAAGTTTCTTTTCGTTCAGAGTGAAACTATGGCGCACTGTAAACGACCGGGTATCGCAATTGCTAGGGCCTTTTGGCCCTAGGGGCGCTAGGGCCGAAGGACCTAGCGGAAATGCGTGACTCCAGGCGGGTCCGAGCCTCGCCTGGCCGGTGGGACTGCGCCTGGGCTCAGGCTCTCTCCACGGTGACCTCGACGGCGCCGTCGGCCTCGCCGAGGGCCGTCTCGCTCGCGGGGGATCGCGGGTGATCGGGCACCACGACGACTCGCTTGGAGATCGGCGCTGGGGCGTCGCTCTGCGACACGATCGCGAGAGCCCGCGCCATGGCGCCGATGACGGTCGCGTTCGGCCCGAGCTTCGACATGACGATGTCCGGAGGCGAGAAGACCTTCGACTCGACCAGCTCTCGGAGCTCGCCCAACCAGGGTTCGAAGGCGCGCGCGATGCTGCCGTCGAGGATGATGCGCTCCGGATCGACGAGCGCCGTGATGCCGACCACCATGACCGCCAGATGATCGAGAAGCTCCCGAACTACCTGCTGCCCGGTTGCATCACCCGAGGCAGCAGCCGCGAACACGTCGGCAACCTCGAGCCGCCTCGGATCGAGCACCGATGGGTGGCCCTCGGCGAGAATGGCCGCCGCTCGGGCCTTCAGCGCCGGCCCTGAGGCGACCTGCTCGAAGCCGGGTTGCCCGGCCGACGACCGCAGTTGACTCGGCGACATGAGGAAGTACCCGACCTCGCCGGCGGCGTTGTGACGACCTCGCACGAGGCGACCACCTA
The DNA here is from genome assembly GCA_050010115.1 of Acidimicrobiales bacterium. Classification (GTDB taxonomy): domain Bacteria; phylum Actinomycetota; class Acidimicrobiia; order Acidimicrobiales; family Bog-793; genus JAKACA01. The sequence continues at coordinate 3,840 of JBEKLQ010000057.1, forward strand.
CAACGACGGCACCTCCGATGCCGGTGCCGAGCGACACGGTGACGAACGACTCGACCCCACGACCCTGACCGCGCCACGCCTGCCCAAGGGCCGCCAGATTGACGTCGTTGTCGACCTCGAAGGGCTCTTTCAAGTTGCTGGCGAGGACGCGCATCAGATCGAAACCCTCCCAATGCACGTTCGGCCCCGCCGTCGCCAGCCCACTCTTTGGGTCGATCAGCGCAGGGATTCCGACCACGACCGCCCGGACCGGCATGTCGATGGCCCGAGACTTCCGCCTGAGCGTCGCGATGCACTGAAGGAGCGTCTCTGCGGCATCGCCACCGGAGCCGATCGACGAGATGTCCTCGGTCACGGTCTCACCCGCGAGGTCCGCTAGGGCGCCATGACACTTCGTGCCACCGAGGTCGACGGCGATCACGCCGCCGACTGGCCCGACGAAATGCAGGACCGCCGGCGTCCTTCCGCGGACCGTTGCCTCGCCAGGCCGTTCTTCGATGATGCCGCGGGCAAGAAGGCGCTTCACGATCCTGCTCACCGAGGCGTCGGAAAGACCGAGCTCCCGGCTGAGCTCAGCTCGCGTCGCCTGACGGGAGGAGCGGATCGCGTCGAGGACGAGAAACGTGTTCAGCTCGGCGATGTTCCCGACGTCCATGTCTTCTCCCTCAGTGGCGGCCACGAAGCCCGCCCCCAATATCGCCGGGGCACGCTCGCATTGCGAACCAACGTGCGGAGTGGCGGGACAATCGCCTCGCCCTGACACGCCCGTCGCGGCCAACCGGGGTTTAACACGACCGGCCAACCGGGTCTTGGCTTGGCCCACGCCGAGAGGGGACCAAACCCGTGCGAGAGTGTACTCGGCAGGTCACCGGCTTCGTCGTCGGGGTCCGGGCCGCTGGCTGGCCAGCGGCCCGCTGCTGCCGTCGCCATCCGGCGAAAGGGCCCGGTTCCGTCGCTTGTGAGGCTGCTCACAGCTCCCGACTATCCTCGGAGGATGGAGCCAACGGAGACCGCCCTCAGCCCTGACCCGGCCCTCTTCGACACGGTGGTCAATCTGTGCAAGCGGAGGGGTTTCGTCTTCCCGTCGGCGGAGATCTACGGCGGCATCCGCTCGACCTACGACTACGGGCCGCTCGGCGCCCTCATGTTGCGCAACGTCCGGGAAGCGTGGTGGCGATCGATGGTCCAAGAACGCGACGACGTCGTGCCGATCGATGCCGCCGTGCTCACGAACCCGAAGGTCTGGGAGGCCTCCGGGCACCTCGCCGCGTTCACCGACCCGCTCGTCGACTGCCGCAACTGTAAGGAGCGGTGGCGGGCGGACCAGATCGGTGACGAATGCCCCAACTGCGGCTCGAAGGACCTGACTGAGGCGCGGCCGTTCAACTTGATGTTCAAGACATTCGTGGGCCCGGTCTCCGACAGCGCCGCTGCCGCCTACCTGCGCCCCGAGACCGCCCAGGGCATGTTCGTGAACTTCCTCAACGTCCTGCAGACGACGCGCAAGCGGCCTCCGTTCGGCATCGCTCAGACGGGCCGGGCGTTCCGCAACGAGATCACGCCGGGGAACTTCGTCTTCCGAACCCGTGAGTTCGAGATGATGGAGATGGAGTACTTCGTACCGCCGGCGGACTCGCCAAGATGGCACGAGTACTGGTGCAACGAACGACTGGACTGGTACAGGCGCTACGGCATCGCCGAGTCGATGCTCCGGCTGAGGCCGCACGAGGCCGACGAGTTGTCGCACTATTCGTCGGGCACGAGCGACGTGGAGTTTCTCTTCCCGTGGGGTTGGGGCGAGCTGGAGGGCATCGCCAACCGAACCGACTTCGACCTCCGGGCGCATTCGGAGCACTCAGGCGTGAAGCTCGAGTACTTTGACCAGGCCACGAACGAGCACTACATGCCGCACGTCATCGAGCCGGCGGCGGGTACGACCCGGGCCATGATGGCCTTTCTGCTGGCCGCGTACGACGAAGACGTGGTCGCCGGCGAGCAACGGACCGTGTTGCGCCTCCACCCACGGATCGCCCCGTACCAGGTGGCAGTGTTGCCGCTGTCGAAGAAGGACACGCTCACGCCGATGGCCAAGGAGATCCTGCACTCGCTCCAGCGCCGTTACGTGTGCGAGTACGACGAGACCCAAGCGATCGGCCGCCGCTACCGCCGGCAGGACGAGATCGGCACGCCGCTGTGCGTGACAGTGGACTTCGACTCGCTCGAGGACCACGCCGTCACGCTTCGCGATCGTGACTCGACCCAGCAAGTGCGGGTGCCCGTGGCCGAGCTGGCCGGCTTGATCGCCGCGCGCCTCGACGAATAACGGTCAGCGGATCACCCGAGCCAGCGCGCGTGCGATTGCCTGGCAAACGGGAGTCTCCTTTAGGCTCATCTTGACCCACCCAAGGAGGATCTGTACCCGATGGCCTATGTCTTCGACTTCGACCACGAGCACCCGCGCCCGCCGATGGAGATGAAGGACCTCCTCGGTGGCAAGGGCGCCAACCTGGCCGAGATGACGTCGGTGCTCAGGCTGCCCGTGCCACACGGCTTCACCATCTCGACCGACGCCTGCCGTGCCTACATGGACGGCGGTTGGCCCGACGGGCTCTCCGCTGAGGTCAGCCAACACCTCGAGCTCCTCGAGACCCGGATGGGCCGCAAGCTCGGCAACCCCGCGGACCCGCTGCTCGTCTCGGTGCGGTCGGGCGCCAAGTTCTCGATGCCAGGGATGATGGACACGGTCCTCAACCTGGGTCTCAACGACGACTCGGTGCTCGGCCTGGCGGCTCAGACCGGCGACGAGCGCTTCGCCTACGACTCGTACCGGCGTTTCGTGCAGATGTACGGCCGGATCGTGCTCGGCGTCCCGGGCGAGGTCTTCGACGAGCCGCTCGAAGCTGCCAAACAGCGCAGCGGAACCACGTCCGATGCGGGTATCCCTGCGGGCGAGCTGAAGGCGCTCGTCGGCGAGCTGAAGAAGGTCATCGAGCAACGCACCGGCAGCCCCTTCCCCGAGGTGCCGATCGACCAACTCCGCTTCGCCATCGAAGCGGTGTTCGGATCGTGGAACGGCGCACGGGCCGTCGCCTACCGCAACCGCGAGCACATCCCCCACGACCTCGGCACTGCCGTCAGCGTGCAAGCCATGGTCTTCGGGAACCGGGACGAGAATTCGGGCACCGGCGTGGGCTTCACGCGCGACCCCGCTACGGGCGCCAAAGGCGCCTACGGCGACTTCCTGGTGAACGCCCAGGGCGAGGACGTCGTCGCCGGCATCCGCAACACCGAGCCGCTTGCGGCTCTCGAGGGTCAATTCCCGACGATCTACGCCGAGCTGCTCGACATCTTCGCCCGCCTCGAGGCCCACTACCGAGACATGTGCGACACCGAGTTCACCATCGAGCAGGGCAAGCTCTGGATGCTCCAGACACGCGTCGGCAAGCGAACCGGTCACGCCGCCTTCAAGATGGCCGTCGACATGGTCGCCGACCCGGCGATCAAGCTGCGACGCGACGAGGCCGTACAACGAGTCACCGCTGAGCACATCGACCAGGTGCTGCACCCCCAGTTCGCCGACCAGTCCGCGCCCACCCTCACCAAGGGCCTCGGCGCCTCACCGGGCGCTGCGGTCGGCAAGGTCGTCCTCACCGCCGACGACGCCGACGCCCAGGCGGGACAGGGCGAGCACGTCGTCCTCGTCCGCACCGAGACCAGCCCTGACGACGTCCACGGCATGCTCGCCGCAGAGGGCATCCTCACCGCCCGAGGTGGGCTGGTGTAACACGCGGCGGTCGTGGCTCGCGGTTGGGGAAAGCCCGCCGTCGTCGGCGCCGAGGCGATCCGGATCGACTACGCCAACCGGTCCTTCTCGGTCGGGGACGTTGTCGTCAAAGAGGGTGACGTCATCTCGATCGACGGGACGTCCGGCAAGGTCGTCCTCGGGCCGGTCCCGCTGACCGGGGCCGAGGCCCCTCCCGAGATGACCCAGATCCTGGCCTGGGCCGACGAGATCCGCGAGGGGCACCTCGGTGTGTGGGCGAATGCCGACACCGGGCCCGATGCCGCCAACGCGCGGCGCCTCGGCGCCGAGGGGATCGGTCTGTGCCGGACCGAGCACATGTTCCTCGGCGAGGACCGCCTCCCCATCGTCCGCCGGATGATCCTCGCTGAGACGCCGGAGGAGGAGACCGAGGCGCTCGAGGAGCTCCGGGTGGCGCAGCGAAGTGACTTCTACGACATCCTCGAGGCCATGGACGGCCTGCCCGTCGTGGTCCGGCTGCTCGATCCTCCGCTGCACGAGTTCCTGCCCGACGTCGAGCACCTGGCCGTGAAGGATGCCACCGAAGGCCTGTCGGCCACGGAGCAACGCCTGTACGAAGCCGCCCGGGCCTGGCGGGAGGCCAACCCGATGCTCGGGACACGCGGCGTCCGGCTCGGCGTCCTCAAGCCGGGTCTGTACGCCATGCAGGTGCGGGCCCTCATGGAGGCAGCGCTCGACCGGGTGCGCGCCGGTGGCCACCCGATCATCGAGGTGATGATCCCGCTCACGGTGACGCGCGCCGAGATGGCCCTGGCCCGTTCGTGGGTCACCGAGGCGATCGGAGCCGCTCAGGCCGGAGCTGAGGAGGATGCCGCACGGGTCGAGGTCGCCATCGGCACGATGATCGAGACCCCGCGGGCCGCTCTCGTGGCCGGCGACATCGCCGAGGTTGCCGACTTCTTCTCCTTCGGCACGAACGATCTCACGCAGATGACGTTCGGATTCAGCCGGGACGACGTCGAGGGCCGGATGATGTCGACGTACCTCGAACTCGGCCTGCTCCCGGCGAACCCGTTCGAGAACATCGACGTGGTCGGTGTCGGCGAGCTCGTGCGCATCGCCGTCGAGCGCGGGCGGGCAGCCCGGCCCGGCCTCAAGTGCGGGGTGTGCGGGGAGCACGGGGGCGACCCGGCTTCGATCCACCTGTTCTACGAGGTCGGCCTCAACTACGTCAGCTGCTCGCCGTACCGCGTTCCGGTTGCCCGGCTCGCCGCCGCCCAATCCGTGCTCGCCGCTTCGAAGTAGCCGCCCACATGCGCTACGGACTCTTCCTGCCGGCGATGGCGGAGTTCGCCGACCCTCACCGGGTTGCCGATCTCGCCGGCAAGGCGGAAGATACCGGCTGGGACGGCTTCTTCCTGTGGGACCACATCGTCGCCGGGCCGGAGCGCCCCGTCGCCGACACGTGGGTCACACTCACCGCCGCGGCAGGAGCGACGCGTACGATCCGGCTCGGTTCGATGGTGACGCCGTTGGCGAGACGCCGGCCTTGGGTGCTCGCACGCCAGCTGGCCACGCTCGATCACTTCTGCCGAGGGAGGCTTGTCGCCGGCATCGGGCTGGGCGACGACGGGTGGCAGGAGTTCAGCTCCTTCGCCGAGACGGTCGACCCGGTCGAGCGCGGCGAGCTGCTCGACGAGTCGCTCGAAGTGCTGCAGCAATGCCTGAGCGGCGAGCCTGTCGAGTACCACGGGGAGCGCCTCGACGTGACCTCCGTAGCATTCCTCCCGCGCCCGGTGCAGGACCCGATACCGATCTGGGCCGCTTGCCGATGGCCCCACCGCCGGCCGCTGGCTCGGGCAGCCCGGCTGCAGGGCATCTTCCCGATCTTCCCGTTCGACGGAGCGCCGGCCGCGCCCGATCCCCGCGAGGTTGCAACAATCCGGGGGGCGTTGGACCAGCTCGGCGTGCCTGGGCCGGAGAGTTACGACCTCGTCCTGCGCTACGCCGTCTCACTCGCGCCGCCAGGGACCACGGCGGCGACGGCAACGGCCCTCGAGGTGGCTGGTGCGACGTGGATCCTGGAGGGTTTCGGTCCTGGAGAGCCGCCTGCCAATGTCGTCGAGGAGATCGTCGCCGCTGGGCCGCCCGGCTCCTGATCCTGCCCACGCCGACCCGGACCGGCACTTAGCGCCACCGCGTCGGACAAAGCGTTACGGTGCGCCGGATGGCTATTGATGACGAGGACGTCGCCCAGGTGCGGGCAGCGACAGACCTCGTGGCCCTCGTCGGCGAGTACACGCCGCTCAAACGAGTCGGGCGGCGGTTCGTCGGCCTCTGCCCCTTCCACTCCGAGAAGAGCGCATCGTTCAGCGTGAACGGCGAGGAGGGCCTCTACTACTGCTTCGGTTGCCAGGCCTCCGGCGACGCCATCACGTTCCTCCGAGCCATCGAGGGGTGCGACTTCGTCGAGGCGGTGGAACGCCTTGCCGCCCGGGCCGGCATCACCGTGCGCCACACGGCGGATGGGAAGGGGCAGCACGAACGGGACCAGCAACACGAGCTGAAAGAGGCGATGCGCCGCGCCGTCGCCTTCTATCACGAGCGCCTGCTCAGCCACGCGGATGCTGCCCACGCCCGCCAATACCTCCGCTCGAGGGGGTACGACGGCGGCACCGTGAGGAAATTCGCACTCGGGTGGTCCCCCGAGCGGGGCAGCTCGCTCGTTCGGGCGATCGGGTTGAGCGCCGGCGTGCTCACCGCCGCCGGCCTTGCCCACGAGGGCAACTACGGCCTGCAGGACTCGTTCCGAGGTCGCGTGATGTTCCCGATCTTCGATCCGTCCGGCAACGCCATCGCCCTCGGTGGTCGCATCCTCCCCGGTGCCGGCTCCACTCCCCCGGGCCCCAAGTACCGCAACTCCAAAGAAACCCCCATCTACTCCAAACGCCGCACCCTCTACGGGCTCAACTGGGCGCGCCAGTCGATCGTCCAGACGGGTGAGATCGTCGTCTGCGAGGGCTACACCGACGTGATCGGGCTGTTCACCGCCGGCGTCCCGCGCGCGGTGGCCACCTGTGGGACATCGTTGACCGACGAGCACTTCCAGCTGATGGCGCGCTTCGGCAAGCGAGTCGTCCTGGCCTTCGACGCGGACGCGGCAGGACAGGCTGCCGCGTCGCGTTTCTACGAGTGGGAGCGCCGCCACGATCTCGAAGTTGCCGTCGCCCTCCTGCCGTCCGGGAGCGACCCCGGCGAGATGGCCCGGGAGGACCCTGACGGGTTGCGGGCGGCCGTCGAAGGGGCGCGGCCGTTCCTCGGGTTCCGCGTCGACCGCGCCCTCACCGCCGGGGATCTCCGGACACCCGAAGGCCGGGCCAGGGCAGCCGAGGCGGCGGTGGCGATGATCGCGGAGCACCCGAACGAGCTCGTGCGCGACCAGTACCTCGTGACGATCGCCGACCGCACGCGGATCGAGGTCGACCGCCTGCGGGACCGCCTCGAGCAAGCGGTCCGAGCCGTCCGGGACCCTCGTGCGACGGGAGGGGGCCGGGCTCCGCACGAGCGCGGAGCGCCGGGGAGACCGGGCTCCGACGCACCGGGCGAAGACGACTACGACTCGTACGGCGACTACGGCGACAACGGCGACTACGAGGGCCACGGTGGCACGAACGGGCGGCTAGGCGGTACCGGTGATCGCAGCCCCGAGGCATGGCGGAGCGCCCGGGGCGAGCGACCCGGATCCGGGCGGCGCGGTGCCAACCGCTCCGGCCAACGAGCCGGGCTGCAAGCGTTGACGCTCGCGATCCATGCGCCCGCCCTGATGGCCGGCCGGCTCGACGAGTCATTGTTCGCCGATCCTGTGCAGCAGGAGGCCTACCTCGCCCTTGCCGGTGCCGCCAGCCTCCACGAGGCGATCGAGAACGCCGGTGGGCAGGCTGCCGATTTGTTGCTCCAGCTCGCAGTCGGCGAGCCCCAGTCCGATCCTGACCACACGATCGTGGCGCTCGTCCGCGCGGCTGCTGCTCGGGCGCTCGTGGATCTCGAAGCCGAAGCCCGCGCTGCCGACGCCGCTGGCGACGCCGCACGCCTCGGGTCGGTTGCCAGCGGGATCGCCTACCTGAAGACGGAGCTCGAGGTGATCGGCGACCCGGGAGTGAACCAGACCCCGCCCCGTCCCGTGATCGACGCGGGGGACCGGTTGTTAGGGTGGCTGGTGGGTCGCCGAAGGGAGGGCGCGTGAGCAGTACGGAGGAGCCGATGCCAGCCGAGGCGGGCTCTGACTACGCCCGCCATGCCCACATCGCGTCAGCCTTGTCGATGAGCGGCTACAACGGTCCTGACTCCCCCGGCACCGACCCCGTTCGGGCGTACCTGAAGGAAATCGGGCGAGTCTCGCTCCTCACTCCCGAACTCGAGGTCTTGTGTGCGCAGCAGATCGAGGCCGGCCTGGAGGCATCTGCGATCTACGAGTCGTGGCAGGCCGAGGGGGGGCTCGACCATGTGCCCTTCGCCGAACGCCGCCGGCTCGAGCGCTCCATACGCGAGGGTGCCGACGCCAAGGACCTGCTGATCGAAGCGAACCTGCGGCTCGTCGTGTCGATCGCCAAGCGCTACCGGAACCGCGGCATGCCGTTCCTCGACCTCATCCAGGAGGGGAACCTCGGCTTGATGCGGGCGGTGGAGAAATTCGACCACCGGCGGGGTTTCAAGTTCTCGACGTACGCCACGTGGTGGATCCGCCAAGCCATCACGAGAGCCGTCGCCGATCAGGGCCGCACGATCCGGATCCCCGTCCACCTGGTCGAGACCATCAACAAGGTGGTCCGGACGCAACGTCAGCTCTCACAAGAGCTCGGCCGCGAGCCCACGGTCGAGGAGATCGCCATCCGGATCGACTACCCCGTCGAACGCGTACGGGAGCTCCAGCGCATCAGCCAGGACACGATCTCGCTCGAGCAACCGATCGGCGACGAGGAAGACTTCAGCCTGTCCGACCTGATCGAGGACCAGACTGCCGAGGTACCCTCCGACGCCGCCACCAGGTTGTTGCTGAATGAGGCCGTCAAGCGAGCGCTCGGTGAGCTGACCGAGCGGGAGCAGGAGGTCGTGAGGCTGCGTTTCGGGCTGGATGACGGCCGCGTTCGTACGCTCGTTGAGGTCGGCGAGATCTTCGGGGTGACGCGCGAGCGCATCCGCCAGATCGAGATGAAGACGCTCGCCAAGCTGCGCCACCCGCAAGTGTCACGGCCGCTTCGCGACTACGTCGAAGGCGACTGAGTCCCTCCGTAGCCCTCGTCTCGGGCATGTGAGTCTCGGGCGGCGCGACTGCCGTGCTCAGTGTCGGCACCGCACGACGGAGGCCCCTAAGCCGAGTCCCGCCGAGGCTCACTCCGTGATCGGTCGGCCGCCGGCGTGGCCAGGGCATCTCGTACCGAGGACCCGACGAGGTCAGCGATCTTGGCGCGAGCTGTCACGCCGATCTGCCCCTCGAGAATGTCGTTGAAGCGGTGCCGGGCGAGCTCGCCGAACGCACGGATCTTCTCGGCCGTCACCTCCGCGTTGATGGCGTCAGCCCGGGAGCCCATGGCACGTGGCGCGCCGGAGTGCGGTTGGATACCGGTCCGGCGAAGTTGCGCGGTCTTGTTGGCCGCCCACAGACCCACGGCGCACCCAGCGACAAAACCAGCCTTGAAGCGCATCGGTGCCTTTTTACCCGCCACACGCCGCGCCCGCCACCCGGCGGGCCAGTCACCCTCGCTCACCTCGCCCGGCATACGCCGCGATGGATGGCAAGCTCCCGCCGAGTCGCGCCTAGGCTCGGGGCGAAATGGATACCGCAGCGATACCCGCGTCAGCAGGTCGGCGCGTCGGCGGTGCGATCTCTCGACGGATGCCACGCGCGCTCGTTGGCGGGCTCGCAGTCCTGGGATTACTGCTGCTGGTGTCATCACCGGCTTCAGCAGCTGGCGACCCGACGGTCGATCACTACATCTTGTCGAATCCCGTGCCAGGCTGGACCCAGGTGTCCAGCGCTGACGAGAAGGCCGCCCTCGTAGCGGCTGAGGCCGTCGTCTCGTCGGTGGAACACCAGACCATCACGATCGCGGGCGAAGGCTGGCAGTCCTCGGACAGCGCCGGGCACCTCGCGGTCGTGCTCATCGCATTCCCCCACACCGCCACACTGACGCCGGGGCCAGCGGGCACGCCAGGCGGCGCCGTCGGCCAGCTCTGCGGTGCGCCCGCGGGAGTCCAAGCGTCGCTTTCCGTACCGGGTGTGCCTGACTCCGCGATCCAGACCTGCCCTGCCGACGGCGTGTCGGGCGGTGTCATCACCACCTACGTCATGTGGGTGCAGGGCAACGTCATCGGTTTGACGGAGGGCTCCGGCCTGTCAGCCAAAGTCGTGAGCCAGATCGCCCAACGTGAATCGGCGATGGTGCCGGCCTCCGGAATCTCCCTTCCGAGCGGGCTGAGCACGCTCGAGATCGGGGCGATCGCCGGCGGTGCGGTTCTCGTCGTGGCGGCGGTGGTCATCCTCGTCGTGCGGTCCCGGCGCTCGAAGCAGCCGGCGTGGTCGGCCGCAGCCGGGGCCACTGGACCGCCGGGCGCAACCGGCCACCCCACGGACCAGGGTTGGGGTTGGGAGTCCTACCCGACGGCTGTCAACACCAGCGCCGGGGGTGCGACGTCAGGCTGGCAGCCCTACCCGACGGCTGTCGACACCAGCGCCGGCGGTGCGGCGTCAGGCTGGCAGCCCTACCCGACGGCTGTCGACACCAGCGCCGGCGGTGCCGGCCAGCAGCCCTGGTCGGCATCGCGCGGCCAGCGCGCGGGGGAGCACGGATCGGCGCAGGGCGCCGGGATGGCGCCCTATCGAGACCCGAGGATCCGCCAACCGGCGGCAGGAGAGGTTGCTCCGGCAACAGCGCCTGACTGGTACCCGATCGACGGCAACCCGTATCTGCTGGCCTACTGGGACGGGAGCGCCTGGACAGCCCGGAGGCGCTGGGACGGCGCTCAATGGGTCGACGAGCCGGAGGCCTGAGACCGCCTCAGTGGCATGCGCTTTCTTTGGGGCTGCTGGCGACAGATAGGATGAAGGTCTCTTCCGCCAGGCCTTCGGGGCGCGGGAGCGGCATTCCGGGGTAGCTCAATGGCAGAGCACGCGGCTGTTAACCGTGTGGTTGAGAGTTCGAGTCTCTCCCCCGGAGCTCATGACCGGCCTTCGGCGGGCACGGCCACTGGCCTGGATCGCTTGCCAGAGAGGTCAGGGTGCTGACGGCCGGGCCTCCGGGGGGACGCCAGCTCCCCCGCGAGGGTGAAGGGAGGGCGAGAGGCGGAGGCCCGGCCCGTCAGCAGGTCTGGAGCGGCTCCTTCCTGTCTTGCCCGGAGTGCAGCCGGACGGAGGAAGGGTGCACCGGAATCATCGGGCCGGACCACTCACCCGCAGCGACACAATGCCCCAAAGTGTCGATCGGACGACATGATCCAGCCCGAGGGCAGTGAGCGACCGTGCGGGTCGCCGTAAGCGCCGGCCGGATGGCACTCATGAGGCGCTCGGATTCGTGATGACCGCGTCGAACAAAATCGCTCCGGTGGCCTTGTCCCGGATGACGAAGATGAACGGGTGGTCGAATGAGATGGTCGTCACGTGGCCGCTAGAGGAGACGGCCCTCGTCGCGGCTCCTGATGCTGCGCTGGCGTCGGTGCCGTACCGGCCGACGCTCAACTGATCGCTCTGCGCCACGGCCTCAAGCTCCAGCCGAGCCCGTGCCATGCCCCCGAAATCGGCGCTCGAGTTGAACGCGTCGGCGATCCCGAGGGCTCGCAGGGTGCCGTCGAGATTGACGTTGGAGCCAACAGAGAAGGTCGGCATGGTCAGCGAGACGAGGCCGACGCGGAAGTTCTTCGCGAGCTGATCGAGAGAAGCTGGCGTGAGCGTGCTCACGAGTGAAGAAATCGACCCGGTGGTCGGCTCAATCGCGACCGCCTCGAAGCGCCCACCGGCGTAGGGCAGCACCACGCCCTCCATCTGCGTGCTGGAGACGTACTGGATGTCCGCGGTAAGGAGCTTCATCATCGGCACGCGAGCCGGATGACCGTCCGTAGTGACGAACTCGCCACGGCTCGTCAGCCGAGCCGGGAACACCACGTTGGGACCCCAGGCAGCGGAGAATCGCATGGCGTCCGCCATCACCAGCTCGGTCGAGCTCGACAGTGATCCCGGGCCGAACAGTGGGCTCGCGGCGCCCGTCACCTGCTGCACCCAGTTGTTGATCACATTGATCGCCGAACCGTTCGTGGCTCTGAAATCGACGGTCGTGACACGAGCCCCGTAGTTCGACATCAGCGCGTCCTTGAACCCCGTCAGTACGTTCAACGACTGCTGCACGAACACGGCGTTGCGGTCGACAAGCTGAACGTGCGCTGCGGCGGCGTCTGATGCGAGCTGCGCGGTCAGGGCGTTCCAACCGCTGGCTTGCTGTTGTGCGTTCAAGCTGCTGCTGCCCAGCGCTGCGGCGATCTCGTGCTCGGTGGTGCCACGGGCGCCGAGTTCGAGCATCGACAGCGTGGTAGCGAGGCTTTCCGGCGACACGACGACGTTGCTCGTCGGGGCTTGCGCCAGGATCACCTTGGTGAGCGCCAGAGCGAAACGCTGCTCGGCAGACTCAACCGTCACCTGGTTCGGTGAGCCCGGCGCCACGGCCTGCCGGCGGACCGCGCTGGCGGCCTGGCCCTTCGTCACTCCTGGGTGGTGGGCCGGAGTGTTCGGGAGGGCCGCGAACGACACGGCGACCGCGAGGGCCACCACCGTCGATACCGACCCCACGACCGCTCGGCGCCGGCGGCGCCGAGCGGTCGCCGCCCTGCGAAGCTCCAATGGCGGAGTCCATTGAACCCTCTTCGTTGCGGCCGCGTACCGGTCGAAGGCTGCGCTCAGCCGGTCGTCCTCGTCAGTCGTCACTGCTGTCCTCCGGATCGATAGCTTCCAGACGTTCGAGCTCGGCCGCCAACTGGGCGCGACCGCGGTAGAGCCATGACATCACCGTGCCGGACGGTGCCGACATCTCGGCGGCGATCTCCGCGACGGAGAGACCCACGAGGTGATAGAGGATGAGTGCCCGGCGTTGGTCCGGGGCGACTCGCGCCAGCGCTTGACCGAATTCGATCAGCGACTGCTCGTCGGCGATCGGATCGGAGACCTTCTCCGGGACCACCGGCTGCACGGACACGTGGCGGCGCCACCGCCGATGATTCTTGGCGAGGTTGAACGCCACGAGCCGGACCCATGCTTCCGGATCTGCCAGCTTCGAAACCCGGCGCCAGTGGATCCAGGCTCGCTCGAACGCCTGTTGAACGAGATCGCGCGCTTCCGTCTCGTCGCTCGTGAAGACATATATCTGGGCGATCAAACGGTCGCGAGTGGCTAGGTAGAGCTCGTCGAAACTCACTTCGTCGATCACTACGGTCGCACCTCACCACTTAGTAACACACCTCAGTGGTGCCTCTGATTGCAGCACTGAAAAAGAAATTTCGAAGTGTTCCCACCCCTCGACGGAGCGTAGGTCGATCGGTACCGTCACCTACTCGGGGGTCAGAAATCCTTCATTCAAAAAGGGGAAGTCATGTCATCTATGCCAAATCAATCAAGACGTCCTGTCGCGAGCCGACTCGTGGTCGTCCTCTCGCTCGTAATGGGCATAACAGCTGCATGGGCCGCAGGTGCCCTCGCAGTTGAGCGGCCCGCCCCAGTCACGAGAGCGATCCCGCTCGTCGTGCCGTCCGTCGCCCAAGTGGAGCGTGTCATGACGCCAGTCACCTCCGGAGACCCTATCGGTGAACTGCAGCGGAGGCTGATGTCACAGTTCACGAGCAGTTTCGGCGGTATCTACGTCAACGCCAGCGGCCAGTACGTCGTGGCCACCGCGAGCAGCGCTCCGGTCGCGCTCCTCCACGCGGCGACGACGGGGTTCCAAGCAGTCGTCGCTTCCTTCGGCGCGAACGCGGGCCCCGTCTCCGCGATGCAGTTGAGCTACGCCGACACGGGCACGACGCTGTGGCAGCTCTACCGCTTGAAGGCAGCCATCCTGGACAACCCTGCGCTCAGAACTGCGGGCGTCGACGGTGCCGGGCTCGACATCCGGCAGGGCCGAGTCGTTGTCATGGCCACGAACCCTGCCGGCGCCTCGGCAGTGAAGGCGGACTACGGCTCGGCCGTTGAGCTGCTCACGGGCGGGGCATCGGTACTCACTGCCAACCGGTATGCCGACTCAGCACCATGGAACGGCGGCGACCAGATCGTGACGCCGAGTAACGGCGAGACCACCTGCACCTCCGGGTTCGGCATGCAGGACGAGTCGACCGGCCAGACCTACTTGTTGACTGCGGGCCACTGCGGGTCGGCTACCTGGTACAACACCCGCACGAACACCCCGGTCTACGACAGCGCCACGCTGATCGGCACGACGCTGCCCGGCTCGGTGCGCACATCGACGGTCGACGCGCAGCTCATCACGACCAACTCGTCGTGCGTGTCATGGGGAGGCAAGAGCACGAAGGCCGGCAATATCGAGCGCATCTACATCACCGGTTACGCGAACGCGCCTCAGGGCGCCTCGATCGAGCTGGAGGGCGCGGTGACTCTGGAGCAGACGGGCACGGTCGCTTACTATGACGTGTCGAAGGTCATCCAGGGCGAGAACCTCAGCGACCTCGACCTCGTGACTGCCATACCTCAGGTGGGCGACTCGGGCGGCCCGATGATCTACCCAACCGGATTCGGCCCGCTCGCCGGCGGAACGACGGTCGCCTGGTACGACAACGCCGGCAATGTGTGGGGTGTCGTCCAAATGATCGACGCCGAGACCTACACCTACACGGCGATGCTCGGCGGCCAGGTCGTGCCCAACGTCACCACCACCGGCGACAGCTGCTGACATCGTCGCTGCTCGGCGCCTCCGGCCGTGCCAGGTCGTGGCATCCCGCTGGTCGGTCGTCGACGTCTGACGCCTGCCGTTGCTGGTGCTCACCCCAAGTGCGGGCCACCACCGTCGCCCATCCGCGGGCGATGGTGGTGGCCGGGGCTAGCGGTGCTCTTGCTCCTCCAGCAAGCGCCGAAGCTGCTCGAGGACGGCAAGCGCTCTCTCGCGAGGGAGACCGGAAGGTGATTCAGGTGGCAGCATCGCCACGGATCGGCGGAGCTGCTCCGCTTCCCAAGAGGTGAGATCGGCCATGCCGACAGGATATCGAACAGACGTTCGCACCGTGGCCTGTCCCACGCCATCGTTGCAGATCCGTCGGCCGGCCTTGCCAGCCTGCGCAGCGATCAGGAGTCTCTGGGCGCGGAGTGCCGTATGTCGAGCAGGCCGCCCTCGGTCGGCCCGAAGCCGCAGCTCTCGAGGTAGAACGCCGCCAGATCCCGATCGAAGTCGACGTGCAACCACTCACATCCGGAGCGCCGGGCTTCGTCGACGCTGACCCGGACGAGCTCGGTCCCGATCCCCCGCCGCTGCTCGGCGGGTATCACCATCGTGTCGAGCAGGACGGCATGAATCCCGCCGTCCCAGATCACGTTGACAAAGCCCACCAACTCTTCGTCCAGCCGCGCACAAACCCAACCAAGGCTGTGGTTCTCCAGCTTGCGTTGCCACTGTGAGGGCACCGGCGGATGGTCGAAAGCCTCAGCATGAAGCCAGTCCAGCTCGAGCTCCTCCGCGACGCCTCGCCATTCGTAGCTGACAGGTCCGTCCGTGCTCACGACAGACAGTATTTCGCACCTGCGGCCGCGACGTGGACTCTTGCGGATCTGCCCCTCTCGGCGCCCCCGACGGCGACGCCCGCCTCGAGGCGCTCGCCCTGGTCAGGACGAAATCGAGACAGGCGGAGGGGACCCGGCAGGGTTCGGCTCGGCAACCACTCCATACGGCATCGACCTGAGTCTGCTGGGTTGGCCGGCGTGGTGCCTCGGCTGCTTGGTGGGCAACGGAGATCGGCGCGTACGATGTCCAGGACGCGAGGGGAGATCGCCACGATGAACCAGGTGTGGCTGTGGAAGCCGTCAACGCAGCGCTCTCGCGGGCCGTGGCGAACGCTCGTAGTGGTGCCGCTCGCATCGCTGGTCCTCGTCGCCGGCCGGGCGCTCCCAGCCGGGGCGATGCCTCGAGTGGGCGAGCCCCAAGTGCTCACGACGTGCAGCTTCTCAGCGCTGGAGACCGCCGTGGACAAGGGAGGCGCTATCACCTTCGGGTGCAGCGGGACGATCGACTTCACCTCTGCGATAGCGGTCAAGTCGGGCGTGGTGAGCCTGAACGCGAGCGGGCGCTCCGTCATCTTCGACGGTGAGTCGAAGACGCAGCTGTTCGCCGTGACCGGCGGCAGCCTGACTCTCGTCGACCTGACCCTGGAAGACGCCAAGCGGACGGGAACCGCAGGCCTACCCGGCCTGAGTGGGACGAAGGGTCGGGCCGGGACCGACGGCGTGGCCGGGGTCAACGGGGACAACGGCGCGGGCGACAGCGGCGATGCGGGGACTGACGGCGAGACGGGTCAAGCCGGCGGCGACGGTACGCCGGGCGGCAAGGGTGCTACGGGTACCAATGGCGACGACGCGCAAGGTGGCGCCGTCGCCGTCGCCGCTGGTGCGTCGCTCACGGTCGCCGGCGGATCGTTCATCGATGATTCGGCAGTCGGCGGTGCTGGCGGCGCAGGGGCGGCTGGCGGTGCCGGCGGTGCCGGCGGTGATGGCGGTCCCGGCGGGAACGGAGGGAACGGAGCTAACAACAGCAACGGTGCTGGCGGAGCAGGTGGGAATGGTGGCACGAGCGGTGCCGGTGGTACCGGTGGTGCGGGGGGCAAGGGAGGCGGCGGCGGGTCCGGCGGGGACGCTGCCGGTGGTGCGATCTACAGTGCCGGCACCCTGCTGGTCGACGGCACGAGCTTTACCGGCGACACCGTCACGGGAGGCGCCGGCGGTCGAGGCGGCGCCGGTGGTGCCGGAGGCGTGGGTGGGTTTCCGGAGCCCTACAACGTCAACTTGGTGGAGGGTCTGGGCGGGAACGGCGGCGAGGGAACCCCCAACACCAACAGCAACGAAGGTGCGAACGGTGCAGGCGGCAACGGCGGAGTCGGAGGCGACGGTGGCGAGTCGGGCGACTCCGCAGATGCGGGCGACGGGGGCGACGCCTACGGGGGGGCGATCGCAGCCACAGGCAAGGTGACCCTGGTCGGTGCCACGTTCACCAGCGACAAGGCCACGGGTGGTACGGGCGGTGCCGGTACTGAACCCGCGCCCAACGACAGCAACTCGGGCGAAGGTGGTGTCGGTGGCCTCGGCGAGCCTCCAGGCGAGAACCCACTCGGATACGGAGCGGGCGGTGCCGGGGGCACCGCAGGTGGCGGCGGGGACGCCGGGGATGGGAGCGGCGGAGGCAGCGGCGGGGCGGCCAAAGGCGGTGCGGTCTACTCCACCGGGACCGCGACGCTCTTCGTATCGGTCACAGCCACCCATGACGCCGTCTTCGGAGGCAGGGGTGGAGTCGGCGGGCACGGGGGCGGGGGCGGGAACGGGGGCATCGGCGGATTCGGCAATGGCCCGGCGACGCCAGGTGGAGCAGGCGGCGACGGCGGCGATGCCGGGAACGGCGGGAACGGCGGCAACGGCGGCAACGCGGGCGACGCGACGGGCGGAGCGATCGACGTCACCGTGCCGGCGACCGGACACATCGTCTACTCCGGCAACAGCACGACCGCCGGGTCCCCGGGGGCGCTCGGATTGGAAGGTGGGCCAGGTCTCGTCGGCACCGGCGGCGATGGCGGTGCGAACGAGAGCGGAGGCAACGCCGACAACGGGAAGAGCGGCGACACCGGCTCTCACGGGCGTTCCGGCGTCGTCGGGGCGAAGGGTTCGGCACTCGACCCGAACATCGGGGGCACCGTGACGGCGAAGGCTGAGCTCTCCGTGACGACGGCCAGCCTTCCAACCGCCAAGAAAGCTACGCCGTACTCGGCCCGTCTCGCCGCCACGGGGGGCAAGCCTCCGGACAGCTGGACGGCATTCGGCCTGCCTCCGGGTCTCTCCGTCGCTTCGGCGACTGGAGCGATCACCGGGAAGCCGACCGCGGCCGGCACCTTCAAGGTCGTCGTCTTCGTCTTGGACTCGTCAACTCCGGCACGCGCTGCGGGGGGTCGCAGGTACACGCTCACCGTCGCGACATAGCAGTAGACAACCCGCATACCCGGGACTCGCCTCATCCGCCCGACCCGGGCTGACCGCCGCGCTGGCGGACCGAGCAGACGTGACAACGGGGCCCGCATCGACCTTCCTCCTGGTCGAGCCGGAGCGCTGTGGCAGCCAGGGCTTCCGGCCGCCCGACGAGGTGGATCCGGAACGCCTCGGTGGGTCGTCGTCCCCTCCGCTCGTCGGCACAGCGGCGGCTACTCGGCCAGCCCGCTTGTCTCCGCCGCCTCGATGGCGCTGCGAAGCTGTTCGAGCAGAACCTTGCCGGAGGCGAGGTCCATCTCGAGCGCCACGCGGGCATCTGTGCCGAGGTCGTAATTCGCAAAGTCGAGCAACAAGGCGTGCTCAGCTCCGGTGTGGGTGGCGTGGTCGTAGGCAACGGTCGCCTGGGTGATCGGGAACCAGGCCCGTGGGCCTTTGCCGGCGCCCCTCATCGACGTTGTGTTTGAGATCGCGGTGCACATGATGTCGCTCCTGGGTTGTTTGGTTCAGCTCTGGAGGTGCGTCTCGAAGAAGGTGAAGATCTTGCTCCAGCCGTCCATCGCCTGCTCGGGGCGGTACATGGGTGTGTGGTAGTAGAAGAACCCGTGCCCGGCGCCGTTGTAGCGGTGGAACTCGTAGGTCTTGCCGTGCTGTTTCAACTCCGCCTCGTGGAGGTCCACTTGCTGGGGGGTCGGATGCTGGTCATCGTTGCCGAATAGCCCGAGCAAGGGGGCGTCGAGGTCCTTCGTGTAGTCGATCGGCGCAACGGGACGGGCGGGGCTGAGCTGATCCTTGGACATGACCACCCCTCCGCCCCACAAGTCCGCCACGGCTGCGAAGCCTCGGACCCTCGACGCCACGAGCAGAGAGTGGCGTCCGCCAGAGCACGAGCCGATGATGCCGACCTTGCCGTTGGCGTTGGGCTGACTCTTCAGCCAGCTGAGCGCGGTCTCGCAGTCCGCGACGACGCTGTCGTCGTGAACGCCTCCTTGTGTTCGGACCTTCGCCGCCACATCGTCTGGGGTGCCGTGGCCAAACCGGCAGTAGAGATCGGGGCAGATCACGGT
Organism: Acidimicrobiales bacterium; assembly: GCA_050010115.1. Lineage (GTDB taxonomy): Bacteria > Actinomycetota > Acidimicrobiia > Acidimicrobiales > Bog-793 > JAKACA01. The sequence goes on from JBEKLQ010000057.1 coordinate 22,891, forward strand.
GTAGCCGTGGCGGCCAAGGCGCTCTGCGAACTCCTGGCAGAACTCGTCCCAGCCCGGCATGTGGTGCACGAGCACGATGCCCGGAAGGAGGCCGTCGGTCTCCGGCCGGACGACATAGGCGTGCAGCGGGTCGCCGCCGCCGCCGGGGTAGGTGCTGATCGAGGCGGTGATCGAGAGGTCTCCGTCGGTGCTAAAGGAATTCCACATTCCTGGTCCTTTCGGTGTTTGTGGTTCCGATTCTGGCCGGAGATACGTCCCGTGTCATGTAGCCGTGGGTTGATCGCCGGAGGAGGTGCTTCTTCTGCGTCGGCTGGCGCCGTCGACCTCCCTTGCAGTCACGCCGTCTGGCTCTCTGACGTTGACCTCCCGTGGCGAAGGGGGACCTTCGGCCCTATACAACAAGCTTCGGTTCGCCGAGAATGGCGGTGGCGCACAGCGCCGAGGAGTTCGTGAGTTCGATGTGGGACGGGGGAGTTCGCGCACCGAGCAGGGAGGAGCAACGAAGTGTTCGACAAGCTGATCGTCGCGGTGGACAGTTCGCCACCTTCTGACCGTGCCGTCGCAACGGCCCGGGATCTTGCCGGCTTGTCGGGCGGCAGCGTGCAGCTCATCCACGTAGTCGAGCACGTGGCGGTCCCGGGCGGACGCTTCGCCGGGGGTTTCGAAGTCGAAGACCCCAACGATGCCGAGCAGCTCCTCGAGAAGGAGCTCGCCACCCTCAAGGAAGCCGGAGTCACTGTGACAGCGAACGTCGTCCGGGCGCGGGTTGGGAACACGGCGCAGCTGATTGTCGACGCTGCCAGTTCGGATGCCGCCGACGTGATCATCATGGGCTGCCGCGGCCGATCGGAACTCACCGCCCTCGTGCTCGGCAGTACGGCGTTCAAGGTGCTCCACCTGGCCGACCGACCGGTGCTCATCGTCCCCTGAACGACGGCGCGGCTGGCACGCACGTCAACCCCACGGACGGCCCGGCCTGGCATCGCGGCAGCTTCTCGGTTCTCGCCTGAACAGCGGAATCCGGGCAGGTACCCCGGCTCCCTGGAATGGTGGCAGCAGGCTCTCGGAGATTGCGAAGCGGAGATTCACGCCGTTGTCAATGGGCACCTGTCGTGCAAGCAGTGTTCCTGGCATTCCCGACGAAATACCTGGTGGCGGGCGCGACAGTCAGCACGCGGCACCGTAGGCCCAAGAACGCTTCTAAGCGAAGAGTCACGACACAGCAGCTCCGAGGTGGCACCACGGGAGCTGCATAGAGGCCGAGAGAGACGATGTCGCCGACAGCACACTTGGAAGAGGGCCTCGTCGCCCGGAGCGTGGGCACGCTCGCACGCCACCGGCGGGCCGGCGAGGCCGAGGCGCGCAAGCTCGGCCGGACCGTGAGGGTTGCGAGCTACACCCGCTGTCGCGAGTCCGGCTCGCAGCCCGTGAGCATGGCGTCTCGCCCGCTCGAGCTCCTCCTCGGAGAGCAGCGAGCCGTTCAGGCGGTTCTCCAGTGCGGCGAGGTCGAGCCGTGCCGTCCACAGCTCGATCCCCCGTCTCTGCCCGTCGCGGAGCCGCCCGCCGGTGCAACGGAGGTCACCCGGCTCCGTCGAGACTCTGGCGGATCTTTCTGGCGAGAGTGGGGGCGTTGCGTGGATCGAAGAAGACGAGATGGTCACCCGGGATAATGTGCACCCGGAGGACACCCGAATGGGATCGGTTCCAGCCGAGTGAGCGACCGTGCGAGATGGCGTCGCGCTCCGAGACGAAGAGGTCGAGGGCCATCCCGTTCGGCCGCGGCGCGTATCCAAGCCCGACCGCGAAGGCTCCGCGGCCATCGAAGCCTTCGCCACTGCCGGCTCGATTGCCGGGTGCAGATCCGAGACGCTGACCGAGCGCGGCCACTGAGGCCCGCGGACGGACAAGAGCGCGGGCAACTTTCACAGGTACCCTCGACGGCCGGGTGGCCCTAACCGGGGCATAGGTGTTCACGAGCCCGAGCCAAGCCACTTGCTGCCCATCTTTGTGGAGCAGCGTGGCGATCTCGTAGGCGATGAGCCCACCGAAGGAGGACCCGGCGATGAAGTACGGACCCCGGTCCTGGATCCGGACGATCGATTCCAGTATCGAGGTTGCACGCTCTTCAATGCCCGTCGCGCGATCGAAGGGCTCTCCGTGACGTCCGGCGAGAAGGCCCACCACGGCGTACTCGGGGGCAAGCGCCGGCCGCAGATGTCGCAAGGCGACAAGAGTGGGCTCCCACGGGACGACGAAGAACACCCTGGAGACGCTCGATCCTGGCTTCCCCTGGCGGGTCGCCGACGTGCTCTCGCTTGCACGCGCCTCCTCGATCGCGGCTGCCATCGCCCGTACGGTCGCGCCATGCTCGTAGAGGAACGAGAGGGGTACCTCGGTGCCGAACTCGAGCTGAGCAGCGGCGACGAGGCGAACCGCCAGGAGCGA
>JBEKLQ010000058.1:0-25032 GCA_050010115.1 Acidimicrobiales bacterium
GATCCGGATCGGGACGGCACTGTTCGGGGAGCGGCCGGCCCGATGATCCCCGCAAGCTCCGTCGTGGGCTGCAACAATAGACAGCCCAGAGGAGGGCTTCGATGGCTTCGTTCATGAATAAAGCGCTGCAGTACCTCGGGCTCAAGGACATTGACGATGAAGGGTTCTACGACGATGACGACTTCAGCGATGCAGGGCCTGGCACCGCTCGGACCACGTACCCTGAGCCCGGTGCCGATCGTCCGGCCACTGGAACTGTTCCAACCGTGCGCCCGCTCGTCCGTGACGACTCGCGTGAGGCTGCTTCATCGTCAGGACGCGGCGTCGTCCGGCCGCTCGTGACACAGCGGCAGACCAAGCCGCACGTCGTGGCACCGGCGAGGTTCTCCGACGCACAGGAGATCGGGGACCTCGTCAAGGCGAACCACCCCGTGATCGTCAATTTGCAGTCGAGCGAACGGGATCTCGCCCGCCGCATGATCGACTTCTGCTCGGGACTGACCTACGCGCTGTCGGGCACGATGGAGAAAGTCGCGGAGCAGGTCTTCCTGCTCACACCGTCGAACGTGGAAGTCTCCGCCGAGGATCGCCAGCAGCTGACTGAGCACGGGTTGTTCAGGCCCTGACCGGCCGCGCCGACTTGGGGACGAAGGCCTGATAGGACTGTCACATGGGCCTCGTCGCGTTGGTGGTGCGGTGGATCCTGTCGGGTTTCTTGTTGTGCCTGTTCGCACGGGTGCTGCTCTCGTACTTCCCGATCCAACCGGGGACGATGATGGCCGGTGTGGCGCGCTTCGTCGGCGCCGTGACTGACCCGATCCTGATCCCCGTCCGGCGCATCATCCCGCCCATTGGTGGAGGTTCGGGCGTGCAACTCGACCTGTCGCCGATCGTCGTGTTCTTCCTCTGTTTCATCTTGCTGGCCTTGATCTGACTGACAGGCACCATCCACGCACCTCGTTGGTGATGCCGGTACGATCGGCAGCCATGGAGATTTCCGCCCGCGTTCTCAGGGAAGTCGAGTTCAACAGCAGTCTTCGTGGGTACAACACCGACGAGGTCGATGAGTTCTTGGAGCAGGTGGCTGACGGTGTCGATCGCCTCCAGACGGAGGCGATCGCTGCAGCGGAGCGAGCCGAGAGCGCCGAGCGCAACGCCCAGCGCGTCGGCGTCGACGACGAAGACAGCCTCCGGCGGACTCTGGTGCTCGCCCAGCGGACTGCCGACCTGGCCATCAAGGAGGCCCAGGAGGAGGCGGGCCAGATCCTCGATCGGGCTCGCGGCGAGGCCGAGACACTGGTCGGCGACGCTCGGGACTCTGCGCTGCGCATCACGTCGGAGGCCGAGCGCCGCTTGCATGATGAAACCGGCCGCCTCACAGCCGCGCGGGACTCGTTGCGGACCGAGATCGACACGCTTGTGAGCTTGCTCAGCGCGGAGCGCGAGCGGTTGACCGAGTCGCTGAGCGCAGCGCTCGGGTACGTGGAACGGAGTTTGGTCCCATCGCCGGCACTGGCTGCGCACACGGCTGTCAGGGGTGCCGGTGATGCCGGGGTGGCGGGCGTCGGACCCGACGCAGGTACCGGTGCGGGCTTGGGTGGCGGCGGCGGCGCTGGTCACGACGAGCAGGACGGCGAGGCGACAGCAACGTTCGCCGGCGCCGAGCGCGGGCAGGCCGCCAGTTCCTCCGGCGAGGATGACTCCGACAGTTTGGACGCCGAGGTCGGGGTCGACAACGTCGACGATCTCGAAGCCGGCATCGCCGAGGACGCCGCCGCTGCGGCTCCGGCGATGCCACCCAGCGGCGCTGAGCGAGTCACCGCTCGTGGCGAGCAGTACGACTGGGACTCGGTCATCCGTGGCCGGGCGGAGCCGCTGTTCGGCGACCGGCCACACGGGGAGCGCCCGAACCTGACGGCAGTCCCGGCGCTGGAGGACCTGCAGGACACGGCTGCCTGGCAGATACGCACCCGCGAAGCCGACTGGCCGGCCTGAACGGGCGAGGCTGGATCCGGCCGAGGCGGGCCTCAAAGCGGCCGAGGCAGGCCTCAACTGCCGCGGGCGGCCCGCCGGCTCTGGCTGGCAAGTCCGCCCTGTCCTTACCCCACACGCTCCAGCTGGATTCCGGCGAGGGAGTCGGCGCCGGCCCCGGGCGAGCCACCGCTCGCCGGCACAATGGTCAATTCAGCCGCGAGCACCTGAGCCGTTATGTAGTCACGCCAACGCTCGACGGCGTTGGCTGCCGCCGGGTCGATCTCGAGCCGGACGTGCACGCGATCGACGACATCGAGGCCGGCGTCGCGCCGAGCTTGCTGGATCAGGCGGACGAGGTCGCGGGCGACCCCTTCGGCTTCAAGATCGGCATCGGTCGCGAGGTCGAGCATCACGAGCCCACGACCGGCCGGCAGCAGTCTGGAGGCAGTCTCATCCAGAGGTCGGAGCTGAATGGAGTACTCGCCGTCGCGAAGGAGCGTGCCGCCCACCTTGACGCCGTCGGTCGTCTCCGTCCACTCACCCCGCCTGGCGGCGGCGATCACAGCCTGGGTGGCCGCTCCGAGGCGAGGCCCTAGGACGGAGGGCACTACCACGAGCACCCGGTTGGCGATCGCGTCGACGTGGTACTCGAGGACGACCTGTTTGACGTTGACCTCGTCTGCGACCAGGGCCACCAAGGCAGTGGCGTCCCGCCATGCGAGGCGTTCGGCCGCAGGACCCGCCACCGTCAAGGAGCGCAGCGGGAGCCGGCCCCGGCGACCAGCCGCTTTGCGGATGGAGTGGCCGGCCGAGGAGACCTCCCGGACGAGGTCCATGGCCTCGACCAGTTCGTCGTCGGAGGGCAGTTCGTCGGCCGCCGGCCAGGGTGCGAGATGGACGCTCCGCTGGCCGGTGAGACCCCGGTACACGGCTTCGGCGAGGAACGGCAGGAACGGTGCCGCCACGCGGCACAGCACGTCGAGCACCGTGTGCAAGGCGTCGTAGGCGTCCCGCTTGTCTTCCGGGTCCGCGCCCGGGCCTGAGCCCGCCCGCCAGAAACGCTCTCGGCTCCGCCGCACGTACCAATTCGTCAGGGCGTCGAGGAACTCAGAGATTGCCGACGTCGCACCGGCGAGGTCATTGCGCTCCATCGCGGCGGTCACCTGCTCGACGAGTCGCCGGGCCTTGGCGAGCACGTACCGGTCCAATGTGCCCTGTTGATCGGTGCGGAACCGGCCACGCATCCCATCGGCATTGGAGTACAAGCTCAAGAAGTACCAGGTGTTCCAGATCGGGTTCAGGACCAGCCGTACAGGTTCGGCCAGGGCCTTGGACTCGATGACGACGTCCTGGCCCCGCAGCACGGGCGACGACAGCAGGTACCACCGCATCGCGTCCGCACCCTGCTGGGCGAAGACCTCCTCTGGGTCCGGGAAGTTGCGGAGGCGCTTGGACAGCTTGCGGCCATCGTCGCCGAGCACGACGCCATGGGCGATGCAGGACCGAAATGGTGGCTTGGAGAACAACGCCGTTGCCAACACGTGCAGCGTGTAGAACCACCCCCGGGTCTGCCCGACGTACTCGACGATGAAGTCGGCGGGAAAGTGGTCCTCGAAGCGCTGCCGGTTCTCGAACGGGTAGTGCAGCTGCGCAAACGGCATCGACCCGGACTCGAACCAGCAGTCGAGCACGTCTTCGATCCGTCGCATCGTGGACCGCCCCGTCGGGTCGTCCGGGTTGGGGCGGGTGAGCTCGTCGATCGCCGGCCGGTGGAGGTCGCTCGGCCGGACGCCGAAGTCCCGCTCGAGCTCGTCGAGGCTGCCGTACACGTCGACGCGGGGGTAGTCGGGATCGTCACTCTTCCAGACGGGGATCGGCGTCCCCCAGAAGCGGTTCCGGCTGATGCTCCAGTCCCGCGCCCCCTCGAGCCACTTCCCGAAGGCGCCGGGACCAACGTGCTCAGGCACCCAGTCGATCTGGCGGTTCAGGGCCACCATCTCGTCCTTCAGCGCAGTTACCCTCACGAACCACGAGCTCACCGCCCGGTAGATGAGTGGTGTGTCCGTCCGCCAACAATGTGGGTAGCTGTGGGTGTACTCCTCTTGGCGAACCAGAACGCCGCCGGCGGCGAGATGACCGATGATCGGTGCGTTCGCCTCGAACACGTGCATCCCCGAGAAACCCGCCACCTCCTCCGTGAACCGCCCCTGCTCGTCGACCGGGCACACGACGTCGATGCCGGCCTCCTCGCAGCTTCGCTGGTCGTCCTCACCGAACCCGGGTGCCATATGGACGACACCGGTGCCTTCGGCGGTCACGACGAAGTCGGCTCCGAGCACCCTAAAGGCATGCTCGGCCCCGGCGAAGTAGTCGAACAGCGGCCGGTAGCGACGCCCCACCAACTCGCCGCCCTTCACCGTCGCCACGTGGGTGGCACCCTCGAGCTCGGCGGCATAGGTCTCCGCTGACGCTGCCCCGACGACCAGCCGCTCCGGGCCATCGGGCCCCGGCCGCTCGAGCACGGCGTAGTCGACGTCGGGCCCGACTGCGAGCGCCAGGTTCGACGGCAGGGTCCACGGGGTGGTGGTCCAGACGAGAACACGGAGCGGTCCGTCCAGGACGCTGGCGGGACCGGCTGGGCTGGCGGGACCGGCTGGGCTGGCAAGGCCGGCCGGGCCGGCCGGGCCGGCCGCAGGCTCGAGGTCGAACAGCACCGTGACGGCCGGATCGGTGCGATCGCGGTAGGAGTCGTCTTGGCGGGTTTCGAAGTTGGACAGTGGCGTCTCGCACTCCCAGCAGTACGGCAGAACCCGGTAGCCCTCGTAGGCCAGGCCTCTCTCATGGAGCTGTTTGAAGGCCCAGAGCACGCTCTCCATGAACGACGCGTCCATCGTCTTGTAGTCGTTGTGGAAGTCGACCCACCGAGCCTGGCGGGTGACGTAGCGCTCCCACGCATCGGTCGTCCGCTGCACGATCGAGCGGCAGCGGGCGTTGAACGGGCCGACGCCGAACTCCGTGACCGCACGGTGCCCGGAGACGCCGAGCTCCCGTTCCGCCTCCATCTCGGCGGGCAGGCCGTGGCAGTCCCAGCCGAACCGGCGCTCGACCCGCCGGCCTCGCATCGTCTGGTACCTCGGGACCGCATCCTTGACGAAACCCGTCAGCAGGTGGCCATAGTGCGGCAACCCGTTCGCGAACGGTGGGCCGTCGTAGAACACGTACTCGGTCTCAGGCGCATGGAGCTCGACGGACGCCTGGAACGTCTGATCCTCGCGCCAGAATGACAAGGTCTCCTCTTCGAGCGCGGGGTACCGAGGCTGCGGCGGCACCTCCGGATAGGGCCCGACGGGTCCGGCCGCGGAAGTACAGGCGGGTCGGCCGTCGGCCGATTCAGGCATGGTCCTAGCGTAGGTCGTTGCGTGGCCGGCACCGGCCTGCTGGCGGTATACCGCACGGCGCTCGTCGCCGGATGGCTATCCTCGTGGACCGCCTAGCTCACCCCGCCGGTCATTTGCTCGCGCCAACCGACGGAGTATCGTCAGGCACCCTTCCTCGGGAGAGGAGACTCCGGATACCGATGCCCACGACGACCAGCTCGACCACACCGGCGAACGCGTCGGCAAATAAGCAGCCATCTGCACCTCGAACAACGGGAGGCAAGGCTGCGACTGTGAAGACACCGGCGGACAGGGCAGCCAAAGCCGCCCCGGTGTCCAAGGCGGCGGTTGTGCCACCTGGCACGGGCGCGGCCGCAACCGTGGCGAAGGCGTCCGTGTCCACGACCGCCAAGACTGGAGCGGCCGTCAAGGACGCAGCTGCGACCAAGGCTTCGGCGCCCGCGAAGGCGCCGGATCGCGCGACACCGGCCAAAGGCTCGTCGCCGGTCAAGGGTGCGGTGGCACCGGCTCCTGCCAAGGCCGCACCCGCCGCCAAGGGCTCGGCCCCTGTCAAGGCTGCGCATCCAGCTCCAGCTCCAGCCAAGGTGTCGGCACCGGCCAAAGTAGCGGCTGCTGCCAAGGCTCCAGTTGCCACGAAGGGCTCGGCTGCCACCAAGTCTTCGTCGCCAGCCGCCACCAAGGCTGCCGCCAAATCGTCAACCAAGACTGCAGGCAAGGATGTGGCGGCACCAGCGGGCGGTGCGTCGGCAGGTTCGACCAAAGCCGCCACGAAGGCCGCCCCCACCAAATCAGGCGCGAGCAAAGTGCCCACGGCCACCAAGACCGACGAGCCAACAGCCAAGAAGGCGGCAGCTTCCGGCGCCTCGAGCCACGACACCGCGACGAAGACCGCAGCTGCCCGCTCTCACGCAACGAGCCAGCCGAGGTCCGGTATCGGCCTTCTGTCGTCGCGCAAGCGCGATGCTGCGGTGAAGAGAGCCGAGGGGTACACCGAGGAGCGTTTCTTGAACCATCAGCGGCACGCGCTCGAAGTGGAGCGGGCCACGTACGTGGAGCAGGCCGCCAGTCTCCGTGCGGAGGCCGAGTCATTGGTCGAGGAGATGGAACCTGGAGACATCCAGTTCGACGACGAGTCGGGCGAAGGTGGCACGGTGACCGTCGACCGCGAGCGCGATCTGGCGCTGTCGGCTCAAGCGCTCGTCGCGGTCGACGAGATCGATCACGCTCTGGCCAAGATGTCCGGCCGCGCCTACGGCATCTGCGAGAACTGCGGTCGGCTCATCCCGAAGGCCCGGCTGGAGGCGTTGCCGTACGCTCGGCTGTGCATCGATTGCAAGAGCGGGGGGCTGTCGCGCCGTTGAGCGGCGAGGCGCCGGACAACCGCAACCGCCGGCGCCGGCTCGCCATCATCGCCGTCATCGCCGCAGTCGTCGTCATCGCCGACCAGGTCACCAAGTCACTCGCCGTCACGGACCTCGCCCATCACAACGTGCATGTGCTCGGACCGATCTCCTTCAGGCTCTTCTACAACTCGGGCGCGGCGTTCTCGGTGGGCACCGGCCTGACCGTGCCCATCATCGTCGTCGCCGTCGTGCTCGTCCTCACGATCGCCTGGTTCGCCCGCGGGGTGCCGACGACGCCTGCGGCAGTTGCGTTCGGGCTCATACTCGGCGGGGCGGTCGGCAACCTGTGTGATCGCCTGTTCCGGGGGCATGATGGTGGAGTCGTCGATTTCATCTACACCCGCGTGTGGCCGACGTTCAACGTCGCTGACTCGTGCATCGTTGTGGGCAGCATCCTGCTCGCCATCTCGTTCGCGCGTGGCGGGCATGTGGAGCGCCAGGTCGAATCCGGGGAATCCGGTTGACTCGTCCGCCGGTCACCCGCCCGGTCAGCATTCCGGCAGCGCTGGCGGGCGAGCGCCTCGACCGGGCAGTGGCCCTGCTCACGGGCAGACCGCGGAGCGATGCCGGGCGGCTCATCGACGCCGGCGGCGTCACGGTCGGCGGGGTGGCGGTCACCCATCGGAGTCACCGGCTGAAGGAGGGCGACCGCCTTGGGATCGCAATCGAGCAGCTACCGCCCGCGACCCGTGAGGCAGAGCCCGCCCAGCCTGGCGAGGTGAGCTTCGACGTCGTCTTCGAGGACGACGACCTCATCGTCGTCAACAAGCCGGTCGGGCTGGTCACCCACCCGGGAGCAGGTGTGCATTCAGGCACGCTCGTGGGAGGCCTGCTCGCTCGTTACCCAGAGTTGGCGCGCCTGCCCGAACAGGGGTGCGGTTCGCCGGAACGCCCTGGAATCGTCCACCGGCTCGACAAGGACACCTCTGGGCTCCTCGTGGTCGCACGGTCACCGCTCGGATTCAGGTCGCTCACCGACCAGCTGGCGGCACGTACGGCCAAGCGGACCTACCGAGCCCTCGTTCTCGGCAGCGTCCGTGCCGCCCAAGGTGTCGTCGATGCCCCCATCGGGCGATCCCCTCGATATCCCACTCGGATGGCTGTGTCCGGGGCTGGGCGGGAAGCGCGGACGTCGTACCGCGTGCTCCGCCGCTTCACCAGCCCGATCGATGCCACCGAACTGGAGCTGCAGCTCGATACGGGCCGCACTCACCAGATCAGGGTGCACCTTGCCGCAATCGGGCACCCGGTCCTCGGCGATGGGCGCTACGGGGGAGCGAAGGGGTCTTCCGGGGTCCGGAGGATGATGTTGCACGCAGTGAGACTGGGTCTTCTCGCGCCGGCTACGGGGGAGCCGCTCCAGTTCGAGGCACCCCTGCCCGACGACTACTTGGCTGCCCTGGAGCGGTTCAGCTGAGGGCTGGCCGCTCCTCAGGCTGCGTCGTTGACGCCCTCGACCTCGGGCTGCTCGGCCAGGAAGGCCAGCGCCGAGGCCTCGATACGCCGCACGCGCCGGACACCGATGCCGAGGGACCGGGCGGTGGACTCGAGCGAGGCAGGCGGCGTGCCGTCGAGACCGAAGCGCAACCGCACCACCGACTGCTCCAGTTCCGGCAGCCGGCCGATGGCCGCACCGAGGCGCCCGAGGCTGATCGAGTGGACGAGGTCCTCTTCGAAGGGCGCCTCATCGGCTGCGACGACGTCACCGAGTGTGGCCGTGGCCTCGCTGGTGAGCGGCTGGTCAAGGCTGGCGACGACCCTGGGGAGACGGGCCTGGTCAGGGTCCCCCTCCAGCTCGGCCGCCAGCGCATCCTCAGGGAGGCGGATCGCCCGGCCCTTCGACTGCACGGCACGCTGCAGCGCCTGGCGGATCCACCAGGTCGCATACGTCGAGAAACGGAAACCCTTGCGCCAGTCGAACTTCTCGACGGCGCGCATCAGACCAAATGTTCCTTCTTGGACCAGATCGACCAAGTCAACGCCGCGGCCCTGGTAGCGCCGGGCCCAGTGCACGACGAGACGAAGGTTGGAGCCGATCATCTGCTGTCGAGCCTCTTCGTCACCGGCTTCGATGCGCTTGGCGAGCTCCACCTGTGCATCTGCCGTGAGCAGGGGATACTTGCCCAGGTCGTCGAGGAACAAGCGCATCAAATCGGGCGCGTTAGAGCCACTCCCACCTACCCCTCGGTCAGGTGAACTGCTCTCGCCTGGCGAGTACTCAATAGTGGAGTTGGCGGGAATTTTGGACTCTCCTCTCACTCTTCCACCGGTCTTCCGGTAATAACACCGGGGACCCTGTGCTCATTCCGCGACGCCGTTGCCGGTAACGTGAGCGCCCGTGACGGCGGCCGCCCATGCAGCGGGTCCAAATCCATTGTCGCAGACGGATGTGTCACCGCTGCCCCGGTCCCCCGGTGGGCACGAATTGTCGGCTCCGGACCCAGCCCGGTGGGCTCCTGGCCGGATCGTTGTCGTCCGCCACGGAGCAACGGAATGGAGCCGGAATAGGCGTCACACCGGTCGTACGGATCTAGCCCTCGAGCCGGACGGCGAAACCGAGGCACGCAGCGTAGGCGAGCGCCTCGGCAAGCTCCGGCCGGCGCTCGTGCTCTCGAGCCCCCTGAGGCGGGCGCTCGACACCTGTTTGCTGGCCGGTTTCGGTGCCCAGGTCCAGGTCAGTGATCTGTTACTCGAGATGGACTACGGGGAGTACGAGGGTCTCACGACGGCCGAGGTCCGGCAGTCACGACCCGGATGGGACCTGTTCGTCGATGGGTGCCCGGGTGGCGAGTCCATCGAGGATGTGGGCGCACGGGCGGACGCTTTCATCGAGCGGCTGACCGCTGATCCCGGATTGGCCGGCAAGGACGTCCTCGTGTTCGCCCACGGCCACGTCCTTCGGGTGATGGCAGCTCGTTGGGCTGGCCTTGCGCCGGCGGACGCCCGCCGGTTCGTGCTCGGCTCGGGCTCGTCGGGTGTGCTGGGGTGGGAACACGAGTGGACCACCATCAGCGGTTGGAATTGCTGAGCCTCGCAGCGGCGCAACCGGCAGAGGCAACGCCGGCGCTCCGCCTGGCGCCTACTCCAGCGGGCCCACAGTGGCGGGTACTCCGCCCCGTGCCCGATTGACCATGTCGGCCAACGTGAAGGAGTCCAGGTGGTGACGCATGTGCTCCCCGACTTCTGACCACACACTAAGCAGGACGCACTGGCCCTCGTGGTCGCAAGCACCGTTCTCGTGCGGTTGGCCGAAGTCCCCCGCCATGATCGGGCCATCGACGGCGCTCACGATCTGACCGAGCGTGATCTGCTCGGGCGGGCGCGCCAGCACATAGCCACCACCGACGCCGCGTTTCGAGCGGACAAGGCCAGCGCCCTTCAGCGCCAGGAGGATCTGCTCCAGGTAGGGCTGCGGAAGGCCCGTGCGCTCGGCGATGTCGCGAACCGACGTCGGGGACGTCTCACCAGCTCGCAACGCCAGCGACAGCAAGGCTCGGCTCGCGTAGTCGCCTCTGGTCGAAACCTTCACACTCCCATCGTACGACTGTCACCCGCCGGATAGCTCGGAGTCTCCGGGCCGGCTTCGGCGGAGTGGAGGACTCTCCGGTCGATTTGGGACACATCTGTCCCAAAACTGGGGCGGAGTCGCTCGAGCGCGCAGCTCAGAGACCCGAGCAGGCGGTGCTCAGCCAGTCGAGGCAGCAGCTGCAGGAGCGGCAGTGACCGGGGGCACAGCCCCGGAGGCGGCGGGCGGCGCCACGACTTTCACCTCGAGTTCAGCGACCTCGAGGACCCTGACGACAGCACCGCCAGCCGGAGCGCCCACGCCCGTTGGAGCGCCAGCCCCGCCAGAGTTACCAGAGTCGCCCTGCGACGCTTCCAGGCCCCCGGTGATGAGGCTCGATGAGGAGAGGGTCATGATGCCGGCAACGACGACCACGAGCCCACCGGCGCCGCCGACGAGCGCCAGTGGTGTCGAGCGGACATTCTCGCCGAGCAGCCACGATCCGAGGAGCACGCTGGCGATCGGGTTGGCGGCCGTGAGCGCCGGCAACGACCAGCGGATCGGTCCGCTCTGGTAGGCACTTTGGACCAGCAACATGACGAGCAGTGTCGCCACGACGAAGGCGTAGAGCTCCCAGTTCCCCAACGCGTGGGTGATCATCATGCTGAAGCCCAAATGCCAGCTCGCGGCCATGCCCCGCGCCACGCCTTTGATGAAGGCGGCGGAGAGCCCGTTGATCAACCCAGCTGCTGCCGCCAGCAGCCCTGCCCGCCAGGTTCGCTCCTTGGAGGCGAGCGAGCAGCCGATGAGCACGACCGCGGCGACGAGCACGGCACTCAGCGCGATCGCCCACCCTTCGGGCGTCCCGGTGCCCCGTCCCGGCCGGGGATCGGTCGCGAGCAGGAAGACGGCAAGCCCGACGCACACGGCGCCGGCGGCAAGGACCTCCCGAGCCCCCGGCTTCCGCCGGTGCATCCAGATGGCGTTGATCGGCAAGGCAAACAACAGCCCGCACACCAGCAACGGCTGCACCGTCACGAGCGACCCGCGCCAGAGGGCCAGCAGCTGCAAGCCGCTGCCGAGCGTGCCGGCGCCGATGCCAGCGAGCCACAAGGGGCGCTGGATGAGCTTCAGGATGAGGATCGGCCGCAGGTTGTGCTCGATGGGCTGAGCAGCAGCGGCGTGCTGCTGCAGCACTGCTCCGACGGCGAAAACCAAGGCCGCGCAGAGACTGAGCAGGATCACCGGCACCTCCCAAGGTTATTCGAGCGCGTGGGTATGCGCCGGTTCACGCGCGTTCGCCGCAAGAATGGAGGTATGCGACCCAGATTGGCGGTGCCCGTGGCGGTGCTGCTGGCCGTCAGCCTGGCGGCGTGCAGCAACGCCAAGACGACGGTGTCGACCGGGGGCAACACCAATGGTGTCAGTGCTCACTCGATCGTCGTGGGAGGGATCGCTTCACTCACCGGCCCGCTGCCGCAGGCGTTCGCGCCCGTCTTCGACGGTGCTAGGGCCTACTTCGACATGGTGAACGCCGCAGGGGGCATCAACGGCCGGAAGATCAGCTACTCCGATCTGCTGGATGACGCCTCGGATCCGTCGCAGGACGTGCAGCAGGCGCACACGCTCGTCGAGTCCGACCACGTCTTTGCCGTCGTGGGCGTCGGCACGCCGAGTTTCGATGCCGGCCCGTACCTCGCCCAGAACGATGTTCCGACGTTCGGCTACGACATCGGGCCCAACGCTCAGTGGGCGGGCAAATCCATGTTCGGGTACGAGAGCTCGTACATCGATTTCGAACACCCGGGGCCCGAGGCTGCGTACCTGGCTGAGCAGGTCGGTGCCAAGCGGGTCGGGATCATCTCCTACAACCTCACTCAGTCCTCGGCGGGATGTATCGGTGTCGCCAACGACATGAAGAAGTTCGGGATCACGGTCGCGTTCGAAGATCTCTCGATCACCCCACCCGCAGGCGACTCGGCGTTGAGCTCCGACGTGAGCCGGATGCAACAGCGCGGCGTCGACTTCGTCGCCAGCTGCCTCGACCTCGCCGGCAATCTCGTGCTGTCGAGAGTGCTCCGCTCCCAGGGAATGGGCAAGGTGGCCCAGGACTGGCTCGATGGTTACGACGAGTCGGCCATCCGCTCGAGCGGCTCGCTCATGGACGGCGTCTACGTCCTGGTCGGCCACGTGCCGTTCGAATCCGGTGAGAGCCAGCCATCCAGGTACCCGGAGATGGCGCTGTACCTGAAGGAGCTGCACGAGTACTTCCCAGCGGATCTCCCGGGCGAGCCTTCAATCGCCGGGTGGATCAGCGCAGAGATGTTCTGCAAAGGACTCAGCCTGATCGGGACCGACGTCACGCGGGAGCGGCTCGTGGCCGCCATCAACTCGCTCACGTCCTATACCGGTGGGCTGCTTGCTCCGATCGACTGGAAGGTGGCGCACACGCAGGCGGGGCCGCTCGACTGCAATGTGTTCATGAGGGCCGAGGGGACGCGCTTCGTGCCGGTGTTCGGCTCGGCTCGGACCGTGTTCACCTGCTTCAAGTACCCGCAACCCAGCTCCCACAAGGTGGTCGTCGTCCCGCCACCGCCCGGCATACCAGGGAGTTGAACGGCGCTTCGTGAGCCATCTTCTCTCCTACGGGATCCCGGGACTGGCCTACGGATGC
Source organism: Acidimicrobiales bacterium (assembly GCA_050010115.1). GTDB lineage: Bacteria > Actinomycetota > Acidimicrobiia > Acidimicrobiales > Bog-793 > JAKACA01. The sequence continues at coordinate 12,955 of JBEKLQ010000058.1, forward strand.
GTGTTCGCACTACTCGGCATGGGCCTGGTGCTCACGTACCAGACGTCGGGCGTGTTCAATCTGGCGTTCGGAGCCCAGGCGTACGCGTCCGCCGTGGCGTTCTACGTCTGCGTGAGCCATGGGTGGCCGATCTGGGCAGCGTTCCTCCTCGCCGTGGTGTTCGGTGCGCCGGCACTCGGCGTGCTGATGCAGATCGGCCTCTTCCGGCTCGTCCGCACCAAGCCGCCCCTCGTCAAACTGGTGGCTGCGCTGGGGATGCTGATCGCCATACCAGCGGTGCTGGAGGCCGGCTTCGGTGCCGGTCAGCTGATCAACCCCCCATCGTTGTGGCTCTCGCCCTCGACGATCTACCTGCACGTGGCCGGGGCGGCCATCAACGGCACGGAGCTTTCGATCGTCATCGTCACGTTCTCCGTGGCGCTCGGGTGCTCGCTGCTGTTCCACTTCACCCAGATCGGCTTGCGCATGAAGGCCATGGCCGAGAGCCCTCGGATGGTGGCGCTGGCGGGTGTCAACACCGAGGCGGTCGGCATCGCCAGTTGGATGCTCTCGAGCTTCCTGGCCGGCCTGGCGGGAGTCCTGCTCGCGCCATCGTTCGGCGGGTTGCAGGCGACGAACTTCACCGATCTGCTCGTCGCCGCCGTGGCGGCGGCAGCGGCCGGGAGCCTGACGAGCCTGCCGTACGCCTTCCTCGGGGGAATCCTGCTCGGCGTGGCGGAGGAGATTCTGGGCGGGTACCTGCCCTCGGGGGCGATCCTGTCGTCTGGGTTGAGGCCTGGGTTTCCCTTCGTCGTGCTGCTCGGGCTCCTGTTGTTCCTCCCCGGCCTGCGGCGCCGCTGGGGGAAGACCGACGATCCGCTCGCCGGCTGTGACCCGCCGCCAGCGGCGCTGATGTCGACTGTGAGCGGGCCCTTGTTCCGCCAGGCGTCGCGGGGCACGATCTTGTTGCTTGTCGGCGGCTTCATCGCCTCTGTCCTGACCTGGGTCTCGGGGAGCTGGGTCTTCACGATCACGCAGGCGCTCGTGTTCGGGATCGTGTTCCTGTCACTGGTACTGCTCACTGGCATGAGTGGCCAGATCTCGCTCTGCCAGGCGACCTTTGCCGGCGTGGGCGCGTTCACCGCCGGCCAGCTGGCCGCCCACTTCAACTTGTCGATCCTCGTCGGGCTCTTGGTCGCCGGTATCGTGAGCGCTGCGATCGGTGTCGTCGTGGCGCTGCCGGCGCTCCGTCTCGGCGGTCTGGCCCTCGCCCTGGCCACGCTGGCATTCGGCCTGTTGGCCGACAACATCGGTTTTCAGTACTCGTGGTCGGGCAACGGCCAAAGCGGTATCACCGTGCCGCGCCCGCAGCTCGGCCCGATCAATTTCACGAGCGATCGGAGTTACTTCGTGCTCGTGTGCATCGTGCTGGCGCTGTGCGTCGCGATCGTGACCGCCATCGCCCGCGGCACGACGGGCCGCCAGCTCGCCGCCCTGCGAGGCAGCGAGCTGGCGGCGGCGTCGATCGGCATCAACCCCGCTCGTCTGAAGGTGGTCGTCTTCGCTCTGAGCGCGGGCATCGCCGGGGTGGGCGGGGCGCTGTACGCGTCGCTCGACCAGAGCGTGTCGGCCAGTGATTTCAACACGTTGATCTCGCTGGTGCTGGTCGTCGTCGTGGCGACGATCGGTGTGTACACCGTCGAGGGCGCGATCGAGGCGGGCTTTGCCTATGTGCTCCTGAACACGGTGCTCACGACCGATCTGCCCTCGCAGTACTCGAGCCTGCTCGAGCTGTTGTTCGGCGCCGGGGCGATCGTCTACGTGCTGCACCCCGAGGGCGTGGTCGAGTACCTCAAGCGGCTCGTGCTCGAGCACTTCCCATGGCGGCATCCAGCCGGGGACCCAGCCGCATGACGAAGCTGCTCGAGATCCGGAGTGTCTCCGTACGCTTCGGTGGCATCCACGCGCTCGATGACGTGTCGCTGGACGTCGGAGCCGGCGAGGCGGTCGGTCTCATCGGGCCGAACGGAGCTGGCAAGACCACCCTGTTCGACTGCATCACCGGGGTGCGGCGCCCTGATCGCGGCGAGATCCGCTTCGACGGTAAGCGCATCGACAGCCTGCCCGTCCACCGCCGGAGCCGTCTCGGGATCGGGCGGACGTTCCAGCGCATCGAGTTGTTCGCCGGCATGACCACCCGTGACCACCTGCTGGTCGCCGAACGGGAGCGCGGTGGCGACGGGAGGCTCTGGAGGGATCTCCTGGGTCGTGGCGCCCCAACCCCCGAAGAGACCCGCCGAGTCGACTCCATGATCACCGAGCTCCAGCTCGAGGACTTCGCCGACGCCCAGATCGAGTCGCTCAGCCTCGGGCAGGGCCGCCTGGTCGAGCTGGGACGAGCGCTCATCCCCGAGCCTCGTCTGCTGCTGCTCGACGAGCCCTCCTCAGGCCTCGACTCACGCGAGAGCGCAGCGCTGGCCGACGTGGTGAACGACGTGCGGCGCCAGCGTGACACCGCTGTGCTCCTTGTCGAGCACGATCTCGATCTCGTGCAGGCTGTCGTCGATCGGGCGTACGTGCTCGACCTGGGTCGCTTGATCGCTTCCGGGCCGCTCGCCGACGTGTTCGCCGACACCGCCGTGCGCAAGGCGTACCTCGGGGACGGAACGTGAGCATGCCCGCCGAGGTGCCGGCCTCGAGTCTCGTGGCCCCGCTCCGGCCGGCCCTGGAGCTGGACCATGTCAGCGCGTCGTACGCGCGGTTCAGAGCGCTGTTCGACGTGTCGTTCTCAGTGGCCGACGGGTCGGTAGCAGTGATGCTCGGTCCGAACGGGGCAGGGAAGTCGACGATCGCTCGGGTAGTGACTGGCCTCGTGCCGACCACGTCCGGCAGGATCTTCATCCAGGGGAGCGACGTGACGCGACTGTCCCCGGCGCGGATCGTTCGCCGCGGCGTCACCCTCGCTCCAGAGGGCCGACCCGTGTTCGCGACGCTCGACGTCGAGGACAACTTGAGGCTGACGTTCTGCCGCCAGCTTCCGCGCGGCGAGGTGGCCGGCGCGATGGAGCGTGCCTACGGGCGCTTCCCATTCCTGAAGAGCCGCCGGCGTCAACTCGGTGGCACGCTCTCGGGCGGCGAGCAGCGCATCCTCGCGCTCGCTCGCGTGCTGGCGGTGCCACCGAAGCTGCTCGTGGTGGACGAGCTCTCGCTCGGGCTGGCGCCGCGGATCGTCGATGAGGTGTTCGGTGCGCTCCGTGAGATCAACCAAGCAGGTACCACACTGCTCGTGGTCGAGCAGCAAGCCAAGCGAGCGCTCGAGTTGGCCGATCAGGTGATCATCCTGCGCAAGGGCCGCGTCACCCACTCCGGCATGGCATCGGACCTCTCCGATGACCTCGCCGCCGAGCTGCTACCGGTCCCCCCCGACGTGGCTTGAGGACCAGCGCCGGCGGCGTGCAGACCCAGCGCCGGCCTCAGCAGCCGGCTGGCGTCTTGCCTTGTTCGAGTGTGAGCAGCGAGCAGATCGTCGCTTTGGCAACCAACCAGGTGCTGTCTTCGTAGACGGCAGCACCCTTCGAGTTCGACAGCACCACCGTGCCCGTCGGGGACAAGATGTCGTAGGTCACGGCCGCGCACGGGCTCGGGAGCAGTTGGTTCTTGCAGTCGGCGCCGCTCTCGACGGTCGCTGCGAGCACCTTTGCCCCGCCTGCTTGCTTCGCCAGCGCCGAGTGGATGGCTGCCGTGAAGGCGGCCTTGAGGGCGGCGCCGTCCTGGACCACGAGGAGCTTCGGGGCGATCGCGGGGTTGTTGAGGTCGAACAGCGTCATGTAGGCGTGCCCGATCTCGTTCTTGGAGATCGCCAGCGACGGCAGCGTGGTGGAAGTGGTCGACGGAGCGCTCGTGGACGACGATGTCGTAGTGGGCGCCGCCCCGGAGCTGCAAGCGGCCAGGCCGACCGCCATGACGGCCGTCATGAGCACAGCGGAGGCTCGGTGGCTCCGTGGCGGACCCGGGCGTCGGCGGACACGTGTGAACATCGCCGGAAGCCTACGGCTCTCGCGGGCACCCCCGGCGGCGCGTCCCTCGGTGCCAGCCGGGGCTTGGGGGCGGCCCCGTTCGACTCCGCCTAGATTGCGACTCTGTGAGCATCGCGACGACAAAGGGCGACGGGGGCACGACAGGCCTGCTCTACGGGGAGCGCGTCCGGAAGGACTCCGCCCGCATCGAGTGCAACGGAGCCGTGGACGAGGCTCAGGCAGCGCTCGGCTATGCGAGGGCGGTGATCGGGGCCACCGGGGCATCGGGCCCCGATGATCTCACGGCCGACGCGCTCGACGGCCTGCTCGTGTCCCTCGAGCGCGACCTGTGGGTACTGATGGCGGAGGTGGCCACCCCCGAGATTCAGCGCACCAAACTCGTGGCCGGCACCTCGCTCGTCACCGTCGAGATGGTGGAGTCCTTGACGAACCACGTGCATGCGCTCGAGGCGCTCGAGGTCATGCCGAAGGAGTTCGTCGTTCCTGGTGTGAACCTCGCCGGTGCTGCCCTCGACGTCGCCCGCACGGTCGTGCGCCGAGCGGAGCGCCTTGCCGTTGCCACCGAGCTCGGTGAATCCTCGACAGTCGTCCCGTACCTCAATCGGCTCTCCGACCTGTGCTGGTTGCTCGCGCGTGCCGTGGAGCGAGAGCATCTGACGGCTCGTACCGGTGCAGCGGGCAGGGCGCGGCGTACGCCGCGCTTGGACGCGGGCGACACCGCGCCGGATCACGGGCCATGATGGCCGTATGAACGTCCAGGTCTCGATCACCACCACCGCGCCCGACGGCGCCGTGGCCATTGGTCATCTCGTGTTCGAAGATCTTGCGCCGGCGTCCCCGGACCTCGAAGTCGATCACGCCGCTTGTGAGTTGCGGTCGTTCGTCGGCAAGGAAGGCGAGACGCTCGTCGAGCGGGACGGCTCCGGCCTACGAGTGCTGGTCGGCGCCGGCGATCGCGAGCGTCTCTCTCCGAGGACACTGCGCAGGGCAGCTGCGACGTTCGCGCGGGCGGTCAGTGCCTGCGAGTCGGCTGCCTTGGACATGACTCCGGTGTCGGGGGAGGGTGCCGGCGCCGCCCGCGTGGCACAGGCGGCCGTCGAGGGGATCGGGGGAGCGACCTACCGCTTCTCCTCGTATCGGAGCACGCAACGCCCGGATGCACTGAGCTCGCTGTCGCTCGTGGTCGGGCCCGCCAGCCTGCACGATGCCACCAGCGGACTTGCTCGGGGACTCGCCGTCGCCGACGCAGTGGAGCTCGCGCGGGACCTGGCGAACACTCCCGCTGGCGACATGACCCCGTCGCGCCTGGCCGAGGTCGCTCGCGAGGTGGCCGAGCGCGAAGGGCTCGAGCTCACCGTCTTCGACGAGGAGGCGATCCGGGCGGAACGGCTCGGCGGCCTTCTCGCCGTGGCAGCCGGCTCTGCTGAGCCGCCACGCCTGATCAAGCTCGTGTACGAGCCGGAGGGCGCCACGGCCGACGTGCCGACGGTGGCGCTCGTCGGCAAGGGGATCACGTTCGATTCCGGTGGCCTCTCGTTGAAGTCCGGCGACGCGATGATGCGCATGAAGAACGACATGAGCGGTGCCGCCGCGGTCATCGCCACCCTCGGGGCCTGCAAGGCTGCCGGTGTTACCGTGCGCGTGATCGGCATCGCGCCGTGCACCGAGAACCTGCCGAGCGGGACCGCCACCAAGCCCGGCGACGTGCTCACCGCTCGCAACGGCAAGACCATCGAGGTGCTGAACACCGACGCCGAAGGGCGGCTCGTCCTCGCCGACGGCCTCTCCCTCGCCGCCGAGCAGGAGCCGGACTCGATCGTCGACATCGCCACCCTGACGGGCGCCTGCGTCGTGGCTCTCGGGTCCGAGGTGGCCGGGGTCATGGGCAACGACTCCCGCGTCATCGCGATGGTCGAGCGAGCCGCCGCCGAGGCCGGAGAACCGGTGTGGCACCTGCCCCTTCCGCAGTCGTACCGCAGGTTCGCCGATTCCGATATCGCTGATATGAAGAACGTCGGTCGTCCCGGCAACGCGGGCGCTCTGGTGGCCGGCCTGATCCTCGAGGAATTCGTCGGTGACCGGCCGTGGGCGCACCTTGACATCGCGGGACCGATGACGAGCGATGAGGACGCGTACGACCAGCGGAAAGGGTCGACCGGCTTCGGGGTACGCACGCTGATCGAGTTCGTGTCCGGCTATGAGGCGATCGGTTCAAAAGCCGATCGGGAAGCAGATGGGAGTGTCCGATGACTGACAGCCCTGGATCTTCGCCCTCGCCAGAGCGGTCCGGGCGGCGACCCGCCATCAAGGCTCCAGCATTCAAGGCGCCCGCCGCCAAGGGTGCTGCGACGAGGGCGCCAGCGACGAAGGCCGCCCGCACCAGGGCCGTCCCGGCTGGAGCGGCCCGCGCGACGAGAGCGCCCCGGGTCGTGAAGACGACCCGCACGAGCGCCGGCGCCGGAACGACCGGGACGGCGGGCACGGCTCCGACAACGACCGTGCCGGCCCATCCAGCCACCTTGGCAATCGACATCGGCGGCACGGGCCTCAAGGCTTCGGTGATCGACTCGGAGAGCCGCCTGCTGGCGGACCGGGTGCGAGTGGCCACGACGTACCCGGTACCACCGGAGCTCATGGTCGATCAGTTGGTCAAGCTCGTGCAGCCGCTGCCGGCGGCCGATCGCGTGTCGGTGGGCTTCCCTGGTGTGGTGCGCCGGGGCCATGTGTTCACGGCGCCGCACTTCGTCACCAAGGCAGGACCAGGTACGGCCGTGGTGAAGGAGCTGGTGGGGAAGTGGACCGGCTTCGATCTGGCTGGAGCGCTCTCGGCTCGGCTCGGCCTCGACGTACGCGTCGCCAACGACGCGGATCTGCAGGGTTGGGCAGTCGTGAGCGGGAACGGCCTCGAGATGGTCGTGACACTCGGCACCGGTGTCGGCACGGCCTTGTTCATCGAAGGAAAGCTCGTCCCGCATCTCGAGCTCGCCCATCACCCGTTCCGCAAAGGGGGCACCTACAACGAGCAGCTCGGCGATGCCGCGCTCAAGAAGATCGGCACGGCGAAGTGGCGCAAGCGGGTGCTCGAGGCGATCGGCAACTTCCAGAGCCTTGTGAACTACGACCACCTCTACATCGGAGGAGGCAATGCCCGCCATCTGGCCGGGCACATCGACCCGTCGATCACGATCGTCGACAACGTCGCCGGCCTCGTCGGTGGCATCAAGCTCTGGGTGCACGGGGGCCACTGATACGCCGGCCCGGCCGAAGCCTCGCCTACAAGCCTGCCGGCAACGAGCTACTGGCCGAGCCAGCCCGGTGACGCGTCCAGCAAGAAGCGCGTCACCCCGAGCGCCCGGTCGAACGTGTCGCACAGCAGCTCCTCGCCACCGAGCACACGAGCCAGCGACACCTCACGCCGGGCGACGATTGTGAGGCGCCGGACCGGGGCGTCGGTCACCGAGCCGAACGAGTCGGTCGCCGAGATCTCGAGAGGCAGCTCGATCCCGCCGACTCCCGCCAGGTCGATGGCGAGCCTGAGGAGATCGGGGGCATTCGGTAGCGGGGGTACTCCCCAGTTGAACGTCAGGGGGAAGAACCACTTGTCCGCAGGATCGGCGTCCTCGGGCAGGGCGACGACGGCGTCCTCGAAATCGAGCAGTACGCGGGGCTCGACCTCGAGCGCAAGGTGCAGGTCGATCGGACCCCCGCACCCTTCCTCTGGGTGTAGGTCCACCTCCCAGAACTGCCGAAGCGAGTAAGTCTCGACGAAGTGCCGCTCGTCGTGCACGTGGAAACCGTGATCGACTGCATGATCCTTGAGCTCGGCCACGTAGCCGGCCACGTCGATGACCGCCATGTCGCCGCAAGTGTAGGCGCCGTCCGCGAGGTACCGTGCTCGGCGTGGAGGGCTGCTCGATCATTGCCGTGCTGGAGCAGACCGCCCGCGAGGTTGCCACCGCGCTCGAAGGGTTGACGGACTGGGGCCTGGCGGATACCCGGCCCGGCCAGTACCGCTCCGATCTCGTGGCCGACCGGGCGGCGATCGCGGTGTTGACGGGGGCGGGTTTCTCGGTGATGAGCGAGGAGTCAGGTCTGACGGAACTGCGCTCTTCGAGGCTGCTCGCCGTGCTCGACCCGGTCGACGGCTCGACGAACGCCTCGCGGGGGCTGCCCTGGTTCGCCACCAGCATCTGCGTGCTCGACGACACCGGCCCGCTGGCGGCTCTCGTCATGAACCAGTCGACCGGGCGGTGCTACGAGGCCGTCCGGGGCGAGGGTGCGACGAGGGACGGCTACCCGATCTCGCCGAGCGGCTGCCGAGACCTCGCCAAAGCCGTGATCGGCCTGTCCGGGTACCCGGGGCGGTACCTCGGGTGGAAGCAGTACCGGGCGCTCGGCGCTGTGGCGCTCGATCTGTGCGCCGTGGCCGATGGGACACTGGACGGCTACCTCGACTGCGGGAGGAACGCCCACGGGCCGTGGGACTACCTGGGCGGGATGCTCGTGTGCCGGGAGGCGGGCGCCGGCATCGTCGACGGCCTTGGCCGTGACCTCGTCGTGCGTGGGCATTCCGACCGCCGTGCCCCAGTGGCAGGGGCAACCCCGGAGCTCCTCGAGGCGCTGCGTGCGGCTCGTGCGGGGCTTGAGACCGGCTGAGCGCCTGACTTTGGTTTCCTCTGGCATGTCGAAACGGAGGCTTTCCGAGCCATTTCGGCATACCGCGCCGGGCGGTTAGCCTCCTCACAGTGGACGGGACTCCGATAGTGAGCGATGAGGGCGAGGGGACCGAGGTGGCGGATGAGCGCGATCCCCTCCAACTCCTGCTGGAGGTCCAGGCGCACGACCTCGAGTTGGACCGGATCGCCTACCGGCTTCGGGAGCTGCCGGAGCGCGCTCAACTGGCGGATGTGGTCCAGCGCCAATCGGGCATCGAGCAGCAGGTCGCCGAGGCGGACGAGCGGAGATCTGGACTGGCTCGACAGCAAGACGAGCTCGACCAACACGTGCAGGCGCTCGTGTCCCGCATCTCGGCGATCGAGACACGTCTGGCGTCGGCCTCAGCTGGTTCCTATCGAGACCAGCAAGCGATGGGGACCGAGACCGCTTCGCTCGACCACCAGCGCCGCGAGCTCGAAGACCGAGAGCTGGAGATAATGGAGCAGCTGGAGCCCATCGAGGAGCAGCTCGCCCAGCTGAGCCGAGAGGTGGAGGAGATTGCTTCGGAGCACGCCAACGTCGCCGGGGCTCTCGCCAGCGTTGAGGAGTCGCTGGAGGCCGAGCGCCGGGCAGTGGCCTCGGAGCGAGCGGCTCTCGCAGCCGGCCTGCCCACCCCGCTGGCGGCTTCGTACGAGCGTTTGCGGGCAAAGCTCGGCGGCATAGGAGCAGCCAAGCTCACCGACGGTACCTGCAGCGGCTGCCACCTGAAACTGCCCGCCAAGGAGCTTGACGTCGTCCGCCATTCCCACAGCGGCACGGTGTTCTACTGCGAGCAGTGCGGACGGATCCTCGTTCCGTGACGGCCGGCTGCCTTCGACTGTGCTGATCCTTGTCCGCCACGGCCAGAGCGAGGCAAATGCGGCCGGCCTACTCGTCGGTCGCACGGACTCGGCGCTCACCGCCCTCGGTCAGCGGCAAGCGGCGCGGATCGGAGAGGCTCTGGCTGCCGGCCACGCCGGCCAGCCCGTGCGCGTGATCACGAGCCCGTTGTCCCGAGCCCGGGACACCGCTGCGATCGTGGCTGCCGCCTACGGCGCGGCGCCGCCCCAGATCGAGGAACGGTTGATCGAGCTCGACTACGGAGAGCTCGACGGGCAACGCCCGGCGGACCTCGCCCAGGGCATGTGGGCTGCCTGGAGGTCCGACCCGACGTGGCGCCCTCCCGGCGGAGAAACCCTCGCCGATCTCCACGCCCGCCTCGACCCCCTGTGGGTTTCGCTGGTGACCGAGGCGGCGGACGGTGACGTCATCGCCGTCACACACGTCTCGCCCATCAAGGCGGCGGTGGCCTGGGTGCTCGGCAGCGGGCCCGAGCTGGCCTGGAAGCTGTCGCTCGGCGTTGGGGCGATCACGAGGGTCGCTTGTGCAGGCCCGGCGCCGGCGCTCGTGAGCTTCGGCGAGAAGGGCCATCTGATCGGCTGCTGACGTGCGCGTTCGGTTGCCGCCGGCGAGCGGCGCGACAATGGGGATGTGGCGAGTCGGCCGGATGGCCGCGGCTCGGTGTCGGCAGTCCTGCCGGGGTCGGGCTGAGGAAGGTCGGGGCTCCACAGGGCAGGGTGCTGGCTAACGGCCAGTCGGGGTGACCCGAAGGAAAGTGCCACAGAGAACAGACCGCCGATGGCGCTTCAGCGCACAGGTAAGGGTGAAACGGTGCGGTAAGAGCGCACCAGCGCTCGGGGTGACCCGGGCGGCTCGGTAAACCCCACTCGGAGCAAGGCCAAACAAGGGACGGGCTGCCCGTCCGATGTCCCCAGGTGGGCCGCATAGATGGATGGCCATCACGCCGGCCGGCGGTGCCGGTTCCGGCGTACAGAACCCCGCCTACAGGCCGGCTCGCCACACACGCCGGCTTGAACGCACGCTAAAATGCCTTCTGGCCTGCGGTTTCGTCCTGTCCGTAGGTGCCCGTTGGTGACCGAAAAACACCGCTGTAGTCCTCAGGAACTGAGGACTTTCTGAGGACCTGAGGACTTCTTGAGGACCGAATCCGGTCGTTGATCGGGCTCCGGAGGCGCCATGGCAAGCATCGACAAGAGGCCCAACGGCCGCTACCGAACGAGGTGGCGCGAGTACCCCGGCGGTCCGCAGAAGACGCGCCACTTCGACCGAAAGGGCGACGCCCAGCAGTTCCTCGACGGCATCCGAGGCGATCTGGCCCACGGCCTCTACATCGACCCGGCCGGGGGGCGCACGCTGTTTCGTGACTACGCCGAATCGTGGCGAGCCGACCAGGTCCACCGGGCCAGCACGGCCGCTCAGGCCGAGAGCTATCTGCGCCTGCACGCGTACCCCACGCTCGGCCGCAGGCCGCTCGGCGCCATCCGTCGGAGTGAGGTCCAAGCCTGGGTGAAGGCGCTCAGCGGGAAGCTTGCGCCCGGGTCGGTCGAGCTCGTTTACCGGTGGGTGTCGACCATATTCAAGGCGGCAGTCGGCGACCGGCTGATCGCCGCCTCTCCCTGCATCCGCATCGCGCTGCCGAAGCGCGCCGACACCGAAGTGGTGCCGCTCAGCGTGAGCGAAGTCAAGTCGCTCGCAGCGGCGGTCCCCGACCGTTACACGGCCCTCATCGTCTTCGCCGCCGGGATGGGACTGCGGCAGGGCGAATGTTTCGGCCTCACTGTCGACCGCGTCGACTTCCTTCGCGGTCAGGTGCGCGTCGACCGCCAGCTCATCTCGGCCCGAGCCGGAGTGCCCGAGTTCGGTCCGCCCAAGAGCAGAGCCGGCTTTCGTACGGTGCCGATGCCCGCGGTTGTCGGGTCCACACTGGCTGAACACCTGGCCCGCTACGGCCCCGGACCGGCGGGATTGGCTTTTACCAACACGCTCGGCAATCCCTTACGGCGCAATACGGCCGGCGACATGTGGCACCGAGCTGCGAGAGGGGCAGGCCTCCCGGGGTGGGCAACGTTCCATGACCTGAGGCACTTCTACGCCTCGCTTCTCATCTTCCGGGGGTGCTCGGTGAAGGCCGTCCAAAAGCGCCTCGGGCACCAGTCAGCCATGGAGACCCTCGACACCTACGGGCACCTGTGGCCGGACAGCGACGACGAGACAAGGAACGCCGTCGATCACGTCCTCGGCGGGTTGACGGCTGTCGGCTGAGTCGGGACTGCCGACGAACGCGGTCCAGGTGGGGTGAGAGCGGAATACCCGCTGCCTTCAGTCAGGCTCGTGCGTCCATCGAAGGACGTTCGGGACGACATCTTTAGCGCGGTCGGCCGTCTTGCCGAGGATCACCGAATTTGTACAGCCTCGATCATCGAAATTGCACAGGGCACTGAGCCTTCGAGGACGGGCCTTTGCTGGATCGTAGAGTCAATCGAGCGGCGGGTGCCTCCCTTCGTCC
>JBEKLQ010000059.1:0-24713 GCA_050010115.1 Acidimicrobiales bacterium
TCACGCCCGTACCGCTCGTAGACGTACTGGATCACCTCTTCACGCCGGCCGCTCTCGATGTCGACGTCGATGTCCGGCGGCCCGTCGCGCTCAGGCGAGAGGAAGCGCTCGAACAGCAAGCCGAGCGTCACAGCGTCAGCGTTCGTGATGCCGAGTACGTAACAGACGGCCGAGCTGGCGGCCGATCCCCGCCCCTGGCAGAAGATGTTGTTGCGCCGGCAGAACTCGACAATGTCGAAGACCACAAGGAAGTACCCAGGGAAACCCAGCTCCTCGATCAACTGCATCTCGTGATCCAGCTGGTACCACGCGCCGGGCACCCGCTCAGCGTGGCGAGGCCCGTAGCGGACGGCTCCACGCTCTTCCACCAGCGAGCGGAGGTAGGTCATCTCGGTGTGGCCCGGCGGGGCCGGGAAGTCGGGAAGCCGTGGTGCGACGAGCTTCAGGTCGAAGGCGCACGCACGCCCGAGCTCGGCGGCCAGTTCGACCGCCCCGGGATACCGGGCAAAACGCCTCGCCTGCTCCGCCCCCGACCGCAAGTGCGCCATCCCTGCAGCCGGCAGCCAGCCGTCGAGCTCGTCGAGCGGCTTGCCCGATCGCACTGCGGCGAGCACCGTCGCCAGCCGGCGGTCGGCGGGGGCGGCGTAGTGGACGACGTTCGTGGCGACGATCCCGACACCCCGGCGGGCAGCGATCTCGGCGAGGGCATCATTGCGGGCACCGTCGATGGGGTCGCCGTGGTCCCACAACTCGACTGCGACATTGTCCCGCCCTACCGCCTCCACCAGCTTGTCCAGCTCCCGTACCGCCGCGGCCGGCCCAGAGTCGATCAGGGCGGCAGGCACCGTCCCCTTCCTGCAACCGGTGAGCACAAGAAAGTGCCCCCCTGACAGCTCCGCAAGCCGGGCCAGGTCATGGCGGGGACGCCCCTTCTCCCCTCCTGCGAGGTGCGCTTCGCTGAGCCCGCGGGCAAGGCGCGTGTAGCCCTCCGGATCCCTGGCGAGCACGACGAGATGGGACCCTGGCGGGTCGGGGATGCGGGTCCTGGATGGCGCCGGCGCCGGGCCGGCCAGCGTGATCTCCGAGCCGAAGACGGTGCGCACCCCGAGCTCCCGGGCAGCCTCGAAGAAACGCACCACCCCGTACAACCCGTCATGATCGGTCAGGGCAAGTGCTTCGAGCTCGAGCCGGGCCGCCTCGGCGACAAGCTCGTCAGGGTGTGAAGCACCGTCGAGGAAGCTGAAGCTCGAGTGGCAATGCAACTCGGCGTACGGCGTGGAGGGTTTCCCACTCCCATGGATCACATGGCGAGGATAGCGCCGTGAGCGAACGTATGTTCGCAGTGCGTTTTCGGCTGGACACCCGCCTACTCGCCAGGCGCCTCCGGGCTAGAGCCGTTGCTCACAGCGGCAGGCAATTCCACGACGAACGTCGCCCCTCCACCGGGTGTCTGGCGGATCGTCACGCGCCCACCGTGGGCGCTGACGACGGCGGCGACGATCGAGAGACCAAGGCCGCTCCCCCCGCTGGTCCGCTTCCGGGACCGGTCGGCCCGCCAGAACCGCTCGAACACGTGCGCTACGTCCTCTACCGGGATCCCAGGCCCGTGGTCGATCACCGCGATCGCCGCCCGCGGCCCGACCCAAGGTGGCGGGCTCGCCGGGTCGACCGGGGCGCGCGGTGGTTCGAACCTCCCCGGCTTGTGCGGACCGCCGATCAGCCCGTCAGGGACGTTGGCTGGGCCACCCGGCTCGGTGACCAGCGGCGCAGAGTCGACTGCACCGAACGGCGTCGCAGTTGCCGGAGCCGACAGATCCGTAGGACCGAGTGGGCGCCCAGGCTGGGCAACGAGGCCGGCGGCGACTACAGCGCTCCGGGCACGGTCCGCGAAAGCGGCAGCTGGCGCGGCAGTCGCCTCTGCTGCCGCCCGATCCTTGTGCACCGCCACTTCGATCGGGGAGCCCGGAGGCGAATACGCCATGGCATTCGTGACGAGATTGCCGAGCACCTGCCTGAGTCGCTGCTCGTCCCCAATGACGAAGGACGGGCCGGTGCCGATGAGGCGAATCGACCGGGACGGATCCACGACGCTCGCGTCCTGCACGGCGTCAGAAGCAAGCTCTGTCAGGTCGACACGGTCGTGCCGGAGCGGGCGACCCTGATCGAGGCGCGCCAGCAACAACAGGTCGTCCACGAGACCGCCCATCCGGGCGGACTCGCTCTCGATCCGACCCAGAGCCGCTGCCAGATCCTCCGGGTGCTCAGCGGCACCGCTCTTGAACAGCTCCGCATAACCACGAATGGAGGTGAGCGGAGTGCGCAGCTCGTGGGAGGCGTCGCCCACGAACCGTCGCAGCTGCTGCTCCGAGGCCTCCCGCTCCTTGAAGGCGCGTTCGATCTGGGACAGCATCACGTTGAGCGCATTGCCAAGCTGCCCGACTTCGGTGTGTTCGTCGGTGTCCTCCACGCGTCGCGTGAGGTCGCCGGCGGCGATCTCGCTCGCGGTGGTCGCCATGCGCTCGAGCGGGCGAAGGCCCAGGCGCACGAGGAACCACGCAACCACGGCGACGGCCACGAGGACGCTGAGACCGATCAGCAACTCCAGCGCGAGCAGGTGCCCCATCGTCGAGTCCACGCCAGTCAGCGGGAAGGCGACGATGAGCACGAGGTTGCCCTCGTCACCACCGGGGAACACGGTGGCGACGACCCGGAAGCTCTGGGCGCCGTGCGTGCCGGCGAAGGTCGAGAAGAAGTTGGTCGGGTTCCTACCGAATGAGGGTGTCGATGCTGCGAGATGCTGCACGTATCTGTGCGGGAGCACCGGGAACGCCCGGCAGCTGCGGCACGGCCAAATTGGGTCCCCAACCGAGGTGGGAACGAGCGCACCGTTTGCGAGGTAGAGCGCCGCTACCGTGTCGGGCTGGATCAGCTCGAAGGACGGCGGTTGTGGGGCGCGACCCAGTGCGAACAGGAAGTACTGCTCCCACGTGCTGACTGAGCTCGCCATCTGCGCGTCGACCTTCGAGATCAACGACGAGCGCGTGGTCGTGTACGTGATGGGCTCGATCACCGCCAGCGCCGCTGCGACGAGCAGGACGAGGATGATGACGAGACGTGTGCGGAGCGGCACCTGGGCCTCCGCGAGCCTCAGTCCCGTGGTGGGCGCAGCACGTAGCCGACGCCGCGCACGGTGTGGATCAGATGCGGCTCGACGAAGTCGATCTTCTTGCGCAGGTAGCTGACGTAGGTCTCGAGCACCCCAGCGTCGCCGCCGAAATCGTAGCTCCACACGTGGTCGAGGATCTGCGCACGGGTGAGCACCCGGCGAGCGTTGACGAGCAGGTAGTGGAGGAGGCGGTACTCGGTCGCCGTCAGATCGACGAGTTGCCCCGCCCGGCGGACCTCGTGGGCCTCGTCATCCATCTCCAGGTCGCCGAGCACGATCTTATGGGAGGTCTCGCCATGCCCGGTCCGGCGCAGGACGGCATGGACCCGGGCTACCAGCTCGGCGACGCTGAACGGCTTCGTGACGTAGTCGTCGCCGCCGATCGTGAGCCCGCGCACCTTGTCCTCGGTCGCGTCCTTGGCAGTGAGGAAGAGAACCGGCACGTCCCGCCGTTCCCGGCGAACACGCTCGGCGATGGCAAAGCCATCGAGGTCGGGCAACATCACGTCCAGCACGAGGAGGTCAGGGCGGAACTCCTCCAGACGCTGGAGGGCCGGGTAGCCGGCGGCGGCGGTCTCGACGGTGAAGCCCTCATAGCGAAGCGCCATGGCAACGAGCTCGGTGATCGACTCCTCGTCATCGACGACGAGCACTCGCTGGCCATTACCAGCCTGGCGTTCGGCAAGGACCATGCCTTCAATGTGCCAGGTGAAGCTGGGAGATTCCTGTGAAATGCTGTAGAGGGGCCCGGGATTGCAAGGACTGCGACTGCCGGGGCCGCCGGCGGCTATCGAGCCGGGCCCTCCACCAATCGGACCGGCACCGTCTGCTCGCCCGTGCCCGATTCGAAGGTCACGGTTGCTCGGTCGCCTGGCCGGCGAGCCGTCACGAGGCGCTGCAGCACCTGCACCGTTGGCGTCAGTGTGCCGTCGAAGGCGACGATCGTGTCGTCCGGCACGATGCCGGCGTTCGCAGCTGGGTCACCGAGAACAACCCTCGTAACCAGCACACCGGAGTGCGTGCCCGTGGAACTGGGCAGCTGACCGACCACCCCGAGAAACGCCTGCAGCCCCAACACGACACCGTCACCCGCATGCCCCTGTTCGATGGCGGTCGAGACGGCGACCACCTGGTTGATCGGCAACGCGAATCCCACCCCGCCGGCAGACTGAGCTGCCGTGACCATCCCGACGACTTGGGCGTGGTCATTGACGAGGGGTCCGCCTGAGTTGCCCGGCGCGATCCGGGTCGAGGTCTCGATCATGCCAGTGAGCTGCTCCGGTTGGTTCACGATCTCGTCGCTGGCGACAATCGAGCGGTTGAGCGCCGAGATGACGCCCGCCGTGACCGCAGGTTTGCCGCCGCGACCGTGGGCGTTGCCGATAGCGACAACCGGGTTGCCGACCGTGACCGACGACGAGTCGCCGAACTGCACCGTTGACAACCCGATGAGACTGGCGACCTTGATCACGGCGATATCCGCCGTCGGATCGGCGCCCACGAAGGTCGCCCGGTACGGGGTCGCGTGGCCTTCGATGGACACCTTGATGCTGGTGGCCTCCTCGACCACGTGGTTGTTCGTCACGATGTAGCCGTCCGGGGAGACGATCATCCCAGTGCCGGCGGCTATGGCGTAGCCGGTCAATGTCTGGTTGATGGTGTTGATGTCGACAACGGCCGGATCGAGCAGCCCGACGATCTGGCTCGTCGTGTCGAGCGGCAGCGTCGTGGTCGGCGATGGTGGCGTCGTCGATGCCACCGAGGTCGACGACGACGTCCGATGCCGGCCTGATGTGTGCGCGATCGCCATGGCGGCGATGGCGACCAGCACCACGACGACCAACGTTGCGGCGACGGCGATGCCAGTTCGGTGTCTCGGGCGCAGCGGACGTGAGTCGTCCGGCTGGCCGCCCGGCAACGGCGGTAGCTGGCCAGCAGGCAGGTCTCCGCCAGCTGCCCCTCCCGAGGCGACAGAGCCGTCCTCGCCGGCCGGTGGGTCGGCGCCGGGCGGAGCCGAGTCGGCGAACGGCTCGGCCCCGGTCCACCCGACACCGGATGGCGTCAGGGCTGAGCTGAACGAAGGACTCGGCCTATCGGAGTCTGCCGGGGGGGCGTCGGCTGACTCCTCTGACCTTGCTGACGAAGGCTGGCTCGGTGTCTCCGAGGGGACAGGGGAGACAGATTCCCGCCACTCGAACTCCTTGTCGCCGTCGCCTTCGTGTTCTTCGCCCATTTGTGCTCATCTCTGAATCGCACATCCGGACCATCGGGTGACCGGGACCAACCCGTTCCACCTGATGTCCCGACCAGGAAGGGGGGCCGTACTGGTCGGGCTCTGCAGAGATAATGCCCGGATGGGCTGTGCCTGTGCTGCGGCGCTGCTGATGATTGACTGAGA
This sequence comes from Acidimicrobiales bacterium, assembly GCA_050010115.1. Taxonomy (GTDB): domain Bacteria; phylum Actinomycetota; class Acidimicrobiia; order Acidimicrobiales; family Bog-793; genus JAKACA01. The sequence continues at coordinate 5,565 of JBEKLQ010000059.1, forward strand.
GTTTTCCCGTCAGAGCGTAGATGGTCTGCCATATCCCGAGTGAGCCTGCCGGGCTAGTCCCGGGCTAGTCCCGTCAGTCGCGTCCATCGCGTCAGTCGTAGGTGGCCTCGATCCCCCATCTCCCGGCTTCGAGGACCAGCAGATGGGCGCTCCCATCTTCGAGTAGCACCTGCAGGCGGGCCCGACGGCGGTGCCCACTTGGGTCCCACCACCGTTCGTCCGCAGGCCATGGTCCTACCCAGCCCACGACCCCCGCCGGGCGACCCGCGGTGCGGATCTCCGCCGGTGCCGAGCTGCACTGCCCACGACCGGTCACTCCCACCACCCCACCCGCTGCATCTCGCAGCTCGACTGGCACCGGGTCCGCATGGACGATCGCCGGGGCAGGGGACGGGACACGGCCGGGCCACGGATGGCGGGCATCGGGCAGCTCCTCCCTCGGATCTCCCCAGGGAACGACTCGCACCTGCTCCGACGGCCCTCTCCCTCCCGCCAGTACTGCGGTGCCAACCGCCTCATGCCCAACGAGACCCTGGATACGAGCGACTCCCCGCTCGACTCGGTGACTGGCCTCGACCGGGCCCCCGAACAGACCGAGCTGGCGCCCTGAATCCGGCACGACCTCGCCTGCAGTGAGACGGACCAGGGTGATGCCAGCACTCGGAGCATCAGCCGGAGAAGCCAGCCATCCGTCCAGCTGCCACCGCACCCGGTCCACCATTGCCCGGGCTGTGAACGGCCGGTCGGCCCTCCACCATCGGCTGAGCTCCTCGGCGTGCTCGGTCGAGGCTTCGACCAGAATACGGGTACACGCCAGCCCGTGGGGGGCTAGGCGATCCATCAGCTCCTCGGCGATGCCGGCTGCGACGAACGCGACGGTGTCGACTTGTTCGACCGGTGACTCGAGCTCACGCTCGACGGTGAGATCGGGTGGCGGGTCGGACAGTGCGAGGGCATGGTCGTCGAACCCTCTTGCCAGGCGATGGGCCTCCACTCCCTCCGCCCCAAAACGCGACCCCACTACCCCCTCGTCCAACGCCGCCAACTCGCCGATCTGCCGGATGCCGAGGCGGTTGAGGAGATCGGCAAGCTCGGGACGGCCGAGAGCCGAGACCGGGAGATCGGCGATCCATCTCGCAGCCTCCCCTGGCGGGACGATATGGACGCCCGCGGCCCCGCCAGCACCACTGGCGTTGCTCATACCGGTGCCTGGGCGGACGCTGGCGGCCCCGCCAGCCCGGCCCGCCGCCTGGGCGGCGAGCCTCGCCACGAACGGGGTGTCGGCGATCCCGATCCGGCACGGCGGCCCGTGCCGATCGTGGAGGATCTGATTCACCGCTCGAGTGAGCTGGGTGGCCAAGGACTCCTCGCCGCCGAAGTACCGGGCGGGCCCTCTCACCGGCAACGAGCACACCCCCGGCCGGCTCACCTCTACACGCGGGGTGAACGTGGCGATGGCGCTGACGACGGTCTCGAATGCCCGGACGTCCCTGGCGATGTCGTCGGGGGCGAACACGAGACCCGGGCAGGCCGCCTCCGCCTCCCGTCGTCGCTGGCGTAGCCGGACGCCCTCAGCCCGGGCAGCCGACGATGACGACGTGACCCGGTTCCCACGCAGCACCACCGACGGGACTTGAGCGAGCCCAGCGGCAACAAGAGGCCAGTCCGGGCACCAGACCACGAGCGTTCGGGTCATCGGGAAACCACCTCAGCTCATGCGGGCAGCTGCAGCGGCGCGTGCCGAGGCCGTGCCGCCGCACCGCGCCCGCTCACTTCCAGCTCGTAGCGCCTGGCTGTCAACAACCCGTGTCCACGACCGAGCCCCGACCATTCCGACCTCGTCACCGTGCAACGCAGGTCGCTCGGGCCCTGCCAGTGGCCTCGGTGATCCAGTACGAGGAACACCGACTCCCGCTCCCGTGACCGTGCCACAAGACGCCGTGCATCCGACTGCCGCACCGCCACTCGGGGGATGAACAGCACGACGTCGACCGAGTCGAAGAGCGTGGCGACGACTTGCAACCAGCGATCAGGTGGCCCGAGGGACGGCACCAGCAAGAGCCGGGCCAGGTCGATCCCACGCTCAGCTGCCGCCACCAGCCCCAGCTCCACGCCGCCGGCTACCGCGCACCAGTAACCCCCCACCGACGGTCCAGCCAGCAATTCGAAGGCGAGCGTGGTCGCTCCCGCCGCCCTGACGGCATCGATCACGACGGTCGCTCCCCGCTGGAGACCCCCCGCCGGGAGGATCTCGCGAAGCCCAGCAGTGACCGGCAAGAGACGGCCGCCAGCCAGGTTGGGTGGCCTGACCTTGGCGCCGAGGCGTTGTAGCTCCGACAGAGTGCCCGTCGGTGCGGTGGTCTCAGGAGCAGCGACCAACAGAGCCATCTGCACAGTATACGAACAACTGTTCGGATTTTCTCCTGAGGCAGAGACTTGCGGAATCCGTAACAATCGAGTTATGCCAACCTGGCGCACCTCCGACTCAGCAGCTGAGACGCCGGGCGAGACCATCGTCCGCGACGCCGAAGTCGGCGACGCCGACGAGATCGCCGAGGCGCACGTGCGGGCGTGGCAGATCGCCTATCGCGGCATCATGCCCGACCGGTACCTCGACGAGCTCTCGGAGGACATGGCCGGCCAGCGCCAGCGGCGCCGCGTGCACCTCGCTGCGCCCGACAACCCGAGGGTGTTCAACCTCGTCGCCGAACGAGACGGGACCGTCGTGGGCTGGCTCGCGGCCGGGCCGTGCCGAGACGAGGACCATCATGAGACGCAGGCAGAGGTCTGGGCCGTCTACGTCCATCCCGACGCCTGGCGCACCGGCGCCGGCGGCGCCCTCATGACCGCCGCCACCGAACGGCTTGCCGCCCAGGGCTACACCGAAGCCAGCTTGTGGGTGTTCGAAGCCAACGCCAGGGCGAGACGTTTCTACGAGCGGTACGGGTGGCGAACCGACGGTGCCACCGAGATATACGAGCGTGGCGGCGGCCAGGCGATCGAGATCCGCTACCGCCGCCCGCTCGTCTGAGCCGTCAGGCGAGGGCGACGAGATCCTCGAGATCGTCGCTCCAGCTGTCCTCGACGCCGTCGGGCATGAGGATCACGCGGTCGGGCGACAGGGCGTCGACTGCGCCGGGATCGTGGGTGACGAGCACGATGGCGCCCTCATAGGTCCGCAGCGCCTTCAGTACCTCGGCTCGGCTCGCCGGGTCGAGGTTGTTCGTCGGCTCGTCGAGCAGGAGCACGTTTGCCGAGGAGACGACGAGCGTCGCCAACGCCAATCGCGTCTTCTCGCCCCCGGAGAGTGTCCCAGCCGGCTGCTCGATGCGGTCGCCACCGAACAGGAACGACCCCAGCATCCTGCGGAGCTCGGCATCGGTCACCTCGGGAGGGGCGACGTGGCGGACGTTCTCCCAGACCGACTTGTCCCGCATGAGCGTCTCGTGCTCCTGCGCGTAATAGCCAAGCTTCAGGCCGTGTCCCGGCACGACTTCGCCGACGTCGGGGGCCTCGATGCCGGCGAGCAGCCGGAGCAGCGTCGTCTTGCCGGCGCCGTTCAAGCCGAGGACGACCACGCGGCTCCCACGGTCCACGGCGAGATCGACGTCACAGAACACTTCCAGCGAGCCGTACGACTTCATGAGACCCGCAGCGGTGAGAGGGGTACGGCCGCACGGGCTGGGACGAGGAAAGCGCAACTTGGCGACCTTGTCCGACTGCCGCACTTGCTCCAGCCCGGACTCGAGGCGAGCTGCTCGGCGATCAAGGTTGTGAGCCATGCGGGCCTTGGTGGCTTTGGCCCTCATCCGGTCGGCTTGGGAGCGCAGCGCCACGACCTTCCGCTCGGCGTTCTGGCGCTCCCGTCGGCGGCGGCGCTCATCGGTTGCGAGCTGCTCCAGGTATGGTCTCCAACCCAGCCGGTAAACGTCGAGCTCGCAGCGGGTGGCATCAAGGTGGAACACCTTGTTCACGACGGACTCCAGCAGCCCGGCGTCGTGGCTGATGACGATGAGGCCACCGTCGTGCGCCTTCAAGAAGCCCTTCAACCACACGATCGAGTCCGCGTCCAGATGGTTCGTCGGTTCGTCGAGCACGAGCGTCGTGGCCTCGGAGAACAACACCCGAGACAACTCCACGCGCCGGCGCTGTCCACCCGACAACGTCCCGATTCGCTGATCGAGCACGCGCTCGGGCAAGCCGAGGCTGGAGGCGATCGAGGCGGCCTCCGCCTCGGCGGTCCATCCGCCGAGGCTGTGGAAGCGCTCCTCCAGCCGCGCGTACTTGCTCATCGCGTGCTGCTGACGCCCGGGATCCTCGTCGCCCATGGCGTGGCGGGCGGCCTCGAGCTGGTGGACCACCTTGTCGAGGTCGCGTGCTCCGAGGATGCGATCGATGGCACGGACCTCGAGATCGCCGGTCCTCGGGTCCTGCGGCAGATAGGCGACAGCGCCGGAGCAGCGCACCAGCCCCGCGGCCGGGAGCGCCTCACCGGCGAGGACCTTTGCGAGCGTCGTCTTGCCGGCACCGTTGCGTCCGACCAGGCCGATCCGGTCCCCGGGCGCGACCTGGAAGGTCGCCGGCTGGAGGAGCTGGCGGCCCGCGACAACGAGCTCGAGATCAGAGACAGTGAGCATGGGACCGTCTGTAGCGTAAGGCGATGGCAAGAGAAGGGGTCCCATACGGGCCGGTGGCGCTGGTGGGAAGTGGCGAGTACCTCGACGTGATGCTCGACGTGGACAGGTCGCTGCTGGCTGATCGGCCTCAACGAGCGGTCTTCCTGGCCACGGCTGCAGCCGAGGAAGGCGAGGCCAGCGTCCGCCGCTGGCTCGATCTCGGCACACGGCACTTCGAGCGTCTCGGCGTCGAGCCGGTGCCGCTGCCCGTGCTCACCCGCGAGGACGCCGCCCGGGAGGACCTGGCGGCCCTAGTGGCTGGCGCCGGCCTCGTGTACCTGTCAGGCGGCAACCCAGGTTACCTCGCATCCACGCTGCGGGGCACCCTGGTCTGGACGGCGATCGCGGCCGCGTGGCGGAGTGGCACCGCCCTGGCAGGGTGCTCGGCCGGCGCTTGCGCCCTCAGCTACGTCGCCGAGGACGTGCGCGCCGCGCGCCGGCGTGCAGCGGGCCTTGAGGGCACGGCCGGCGGCCGAGGCGCGGCGGGCGCCGGACCCGCCGCCGAGAAGGACATCGGGGCTGCGGCGCCTGCCGAGCGGGCAGCGCGCCAACCGAGCGGGCTGGCCGCCGTCGCGGAGGTCGCGGTCATCCCCCACTACAACCGGATGATCGAATGGGTGCCCGACTTCGCGGAGCGACTCGCCGCCGGGCTGCCCGAGAGCGTGACTATCCTCGGCATCGACGAGGACACGGCTGTCACGACATTCGACCCGCCGTCGCTGGGTCGGCGCCGGTTCTCCGTTGCCGGCCGCCAGGCAGCCTGGGTCATCGACCGGGATGGCAGCCGGACCCCCTACGAGGTGGGCTCGACCTTTGAGCTCGGATTGCGAGTCGCGGCCGACGGCCGCTCAGGCGGTGCCGGCTCCGGGGATCGGCGCCAGGCGCGGAGTGCGGGCGATCTGGGCTGAAGTGGGCAGCCGCACGGCGCGAGCGAGCTTGAGGCGCTCGAGGCCCCGGATCACCCACCACGAGAGGTCGAGCTGCCTGCGCTCGAGCCCGTGGCGCGCCGATCGAGGAAACGCATGGTGGTTGTTGTGCCAGCCCTCCCCGAACACAAGTAGGGCGACGACCCAGTTGTTGCGGCTCTGGTCGCGGGCCTCGTAGGCGCGACGGCCGAACGTGTGGCAGATCGAGTTGACGGCGAACGTGGAGTGCTCGAAGGCGAAGATGCGGACGAGGCCGGCCCAGACCATGGCCTCGAAGCCGAGTGCCCAGGACCCGCCGATCGCCGCGCCGATGAAAAACGGCACCGCGAACGACAACGCCACCCACAGCAGGTAGCACCGGTCGATCACCCGGATGACGCGGTCTTCGTACAGGTCACGGCCGTAGGCCAGGGAGCGCTCCATCCCCTTGGTCGTGAACATCCACCCGACGTGCGAGTGCCACAGGCCCTTCACCGTGCCGACAAAGCCGCTGCCGGACAGATGCGGGGAATGCGGGTCACCTTCTTGATCGGATCGGGCGTGGTGCTTGCGATGGTCGGTGACCCACTGGGTGACTGGGCCCTGCAGTGTCATGGCGCCGAGCACAGCCAGCGCCACTTTGATCGCGCCGATGGTCTCGAACGATCGGTGCGTGAAGTACCGGTGGTAGCCGACGGTGATCCCAAGACCGGTGACGACGTACAGGACGGCGAACAACACGAGATCGGTCACGCGGAAGCCCACACCCCAGAACAGCCCCATCGCCATGAACAGCCCGAGCGGCGGCGCGATCACGGCCACCAGCGTCACGACCTGGCTCAGGTGGCTCGTGTGCCGACGCGCCGTCGCGATCCCGAGCCGGCTGGCATCGGGGATTGCCTGCGCCTCGACCGCAGCCGGCGCACCGGCGACGGAGGCCGCAGGTGAAGGGGGCGCACCGGCAAAGGTCGGCGCACCGGCAAGGAGGGACTGGCCGTCCGTGATGGTCACGCCGCTCATCATGACACCGCCCCGGGGGGCCTCGTCGGTGCCGATGGCTCAGCGCCGGCGGTACAGGTACGCCGTGGAGTCGTACCGCAACTCGACCGACTCGCCTGTCACCAAGGCACGAACCTCCCGCAGCACCTCGGCGTGCTCGGCCTCCGGCAGGTTGGCGATGAAGCTCGTCGAGCCCACGCGATCGCTCAAACCGGCAGCATCGAGCACCTGCACAAAGCCGACACGGTGCTCGGCGACCTTCTCGAACCACGGCGTGGCATCCATCACCGCCGACCAGGCACCGGACTCGTACGACGGCGCCTCGTGGCGGTGGCTCGCCATGACTCGGCTGATCTCGGCCTGGATCGGTTGGCTCAGGTCGCGGCGGTTCCACACGAGAGCCAGCCACCCGGCCGGCTGAAGGACGCGGGCGATCTCGGCGATCGCCTCGGGTGTCGAGAACCAGTGGAACGCTTGCGCCACGGTCACGACCGCTGCGACGCCGTCCGGCAACCCCGTCGCCTCGGCGGTCCCGTCCACGGCCTCGACCTCGACCTCGGGCAACAGCGCCGTCAGTTGCGCACGCATCTCGGTGACGGGCTCGACCGCCACGATCCGGGCCCCGGCGGCAACCAGTCGGCGCGTGAGCTTGCCGGTACCTGCAGCGAGATCCACGACCACGTCACCGGGACCGAGCCCGGTTTGTTCGACGATCCAGGTGACGACTTCCGTCGGGTAGTCCGGACGGCCCCGCTCGTACTCTCCCGCCCTCTTCGAGAAACCCTCCACCTCCCGATGCACACCTCGATGATCGCGCACGCTCGTTACGCTCCGGACCATGGCTGGACTCGTGACAATCGAAGCCGTCGAGCCGTCACGCACCTATGCCTTACGCCAACAGGTGCTCCGCCCGAACCTGGCCGTGGAGGAGATGGCGCTGTTCGGTGACCTTGGGCCCGACACCGGCGTCTACGGCGCGATCGACACGAGCACCGGCGAGTTGGTGGGCACCGCCAACGTGCACCGGGAGGCACCTCCGGCGGAGCTCGTGGCAGCAGTGCCGGGTGGGGACCGGGACCCGTGGCGGCTCCGGGGCATGGCCACCCGCGAGGATCTGCGTTCACAAGGGATCGGTGCTCAGGTACTCACTGCCTGCGTCGCCCACGTGGCGGCGCGGGGTGGAGGGTTTCTGTGGTGCAATGCCCGGGTGGGAGCGAGGCGATTCTACGCTCGGGCGGGTTTCTCGGAGTGGGGCGACGAGTTCGAGAGCTACGGGATCCAGCACGTCGTCATGTGGCGACTGGTCGAGGCTGAGGAGAGCACAACATGACCCAGCAGCTTGAGGTCGTCGACCTCATCCAACGGATGATCCGCAACCAGTGCGTCAACGACGGGACGGCCGAGTCGGGGCACGAGCGGCGCAACGTCGACCTGTTGCAGTCCGAGCTTGGCGGCTCCGGCGTCGATTTCGAGGTCTACGAGCCGACGCCGGGGCGGGCGTCGCTCGTGGGCCGGATCGAGGGATCCGATCCGAGTGCGCCGTCGCTGTGCTGGCTTGGCCACACTGACGTCGTTCCGGCGAACCCGGACACCTGGTCGCGGGATCCCTTCGGCGGCGAACTGGTCGACGGCGAGGTCTGGGGTCGCGGCGCCGTCGACATGTTGAACATCACGGCGTCGATGTCGGTGGCCTTCGATCGGCTGGCCCGAAGCGGATTCCGGCCGAAGGGGACGCTCGTGCTGGCGGCGGTCGCCGACGAGGAAGCGCTCGGCGCGCACGGCGCTGGCTGGCTCGCCGAGCACGCGACTAATGCGGTGAAGTGCGACTACCTGATCACCGAGTCGGGAGGCATCCCGCTGGAAAGCCCGGGAGGGCTGCGACTGCCGGTCATGGTGGGCGAGAAGGGCAGCTGCTGGTGCCGCCTCCGGATCCACGGCGAGGCGGGGCACGCCTCGCAGCCGTTGCGAACCGACAACGCCTTGGTGACCGCGGCTGCCGTCGTCGGCCGCCTGGCCACCTACAGGCCGGCGGCTCAGATCCACGCAGCCTGGCGGCAGTTCATCAAGGGCATGAACTGGGGCGCTGAGATCGAGGCGCTCCTGCTCGATCCGGAGAAGATCGAAGGGCTCCTCGATGTGATGCCCGACCTGGGCATGGCACGGCAGGCCCATGCCTGCACCCACCTCACGATCGCCCCGACGATCGTCCACGGCGGCACGAAGATCAACGTCATCCCCGACACGGTCGACCTCGAGCTCGACATCCGGACCCTGCCGGGTCAGGACGAGGCGGAGGTGCGGGCGCTACTGTCCGAGGCCGTCGGGGACTTGTGGCCGAAGGTCGAGGTCCTGTTCATGTTCGACGACCCCGCCAGCTCCTCACCGGCGGACACGCCGTTGTGGGGAGCGATGGAGAAGGTGTCGGAGGGTTTCCATCCGGGGGCGACGCTCGTGCCGTTCTTCAGCGTGGGGGCTACCGATGCCCGGTTCTTCCGGCGCCTCGGTACGACGGCCTATGGGTACGGGATGTTCTCCGAGAGGCTGAGTTTCGATCAATTCACCACGATGTTCCACGGCGACGACGAGCGCGTGGACGTCGAGTCGCTGCAGATGTCAGTCTCGATGTTCGAGCGCCTGGCTCGGGAGTTCTTGGGGTAGGGCCTTCGGCCGGCGAGCTTCGTCCGATGGCTCGGGTCGTGCTCGGCTGCCGGGGGAGCGACGCTGGCCAGCTCCGGCACGGGCTGCGGCGCCGGTGGGCCCACATAGCGGGAGCTCGGTCGGATGATGCGGTTGTCGGCTGCTTGCTCGAGCAGGTGCGCGCACCAACCCACGGCCCGGCTCACGGCGAAGGTCGGAGTGAACAGCTCCCGCGGGATGCCGCACAGCTCCATGACGACGCCGGCGTAGAACTCGACGTTCGTGTAGAGCCGGCGGCCGGGTTTCATCTCGTCGAGCACGGCGACCACGGTCTGCTCGACCTGCTCGGCGAAGTCCACGAGCGGCCCACCGAGCTCCTCGGCGATCTCTCGCATCATCTCCGACCGCGGGTCGAGCGTCTTGTATACCCGGTGCCCGAAACCCATGATCCGGTCGCCACGCTCGACCGCCTCGCGGATGAACGCGTCGATGCGATCGGGAGTCCCGATCGCATCGAGCGTGTCGAGCGCCCGGCTCGGTGCTCCGCCATGGAGAGGGCCGGAGAGCGCAGCGATCCCGGCGACGACCGCAGCGGCAACGTCGGCGCCGGTGGACGTCACGACCCGCGCCGTGAAGGTGGACGCATTGAGCCCGTGGTCGATGGTCGAGATGAGGTAGCGCTCGATCGCCCGGGCGTGGGCGGCCGACGGCTCCTCACCGAAGAGCATGTTGAGGTAGTTCGCCGAGAAACCCAACCCCTCCCTCGGCTCGACCGCCTCCTCCCCACGTCCCGTGCGCCACAGCGCGGCGACGAGCGTCGGTATGACCGCGCACACGCGCAGCGCATCGCGCCGGATCTCGGATCGCCCGAGGTCACGCGTAGCCTGGAAACCCTCGGCGGTTCCGAGCAGCGAGACGGCGGTGCGGAGCTGGTCCAGCGGCGGCGCTCCTCCGGCGGCCGAGACGAGTTGCGGGAGCAGGCGGGCGACGCCGACGGGCAGTGCCCGGAGCGGAGCTACCTCAGTCGCGAAACCTGCGGCGTCGTCCGGCCCGGCCAGCTCTCCGTCGAAGAGGAGATGCCACACATCTTCGAAACTGCGGCGCTTGGCGAGCTCGATCGCCGAGTACTGCCGGTAGTGGTAGAAGCCCTCCACCCCTCGCACCGACCCGACGGCCGTCTCCGCAGCAACCACCCCTTCGAGGCCGCGGGGCACGTCGGTGAAGACGCCATCAACCGGTCGCAGTTGAGCGACGCGCACGAGGTCACGGATCGAGACCACACCGCGGACCTCGTCGCCCTCGATGACCGGGATGTGCCGGTAGCCATGGGCCACCAGGCTCCTCCAGGCGTCGACTACCTCGACGTCGGGGCCAACCGAGTCAGGATCCGCGGTCATCCAGTCCCCGACCGTCGCGGTGGAGGGATCCGCTCCGGCCGCTCCGGCCCGAACGAGGTCCCGCTCGGTCAAGATGCCCGCGAGCCGCGAGCCCGCGAGCACAAGGACCGAACCGACACCGTGATCGCTCATGCGGCTCGCCGCTGCCGCCAGCGACTCGTCCGACTCGGCACTGACCGGCGGGCTGGTCATGAGATCGGCCACGGTCTTCGGCGAAGGGGGAAGCGGCCGGTGCAGGTTCGGTAGGTCGGTGTGCGCGTGCTCCATGAGCCGATCATCCTCTGCCCGACCTACATTGTCAATGTTGATCGCATCAATATATGATTCCAAGGTGGCAAGAGCCGGAGACCGCGATCGACCCCCCGAGACCGGCTGGCTGCCGACAGCGGAGGCGGCACGCCGCCTCGGGATCAAGCGCGAGACGCTCTATGCCTATGTGTCCCGCGGGATGCTGACGAGGCGGAGAGGGCCGGGAAGCCGAGAGAGTCGCTTCGACCCCGCCGAGGTCGCCCGTCTTGCGGAGCGGACTCGCTCCGGTGGGCGGGCCGGCTCGCTCGAGGTGGTCATCGACTCGAGCCTCACGCTGCTCGACCCTGCCGGGAGGCTCTGGTACCGGGGCAAGGATGCCGAGGCTGCCTGCCTCGAGATGAGTTTCGAGGAGATCGCCGAATGGCTCTGGATCGGTACGCCCACGGCTGACGCCGCCAGCCGCCCGCCGTTTGCCACGGCCGGCGCCGCCAGCCGGCCGGTGTTTGCCGCACCTGCCCCCGTCCTCGCCGTCGCCCGGAGGGCCGCCGCGGCACTCGACCCGGCATCGCCGTTGATCGACCGGTTGCGCGTCGGGCTCGCTGCGGCGGCGACGGCGGACCCACTGCGTTTCGACCGGCGGCCCGATGCCGTTGCCGCTGCAGGCCGGCGCATCATCTCGGTGCTGGTCGACACGCTCCCACGACAACCCCGGTCGACCGGCGGTCCGACCGTCGGGGACGAGAAGGCTCGCATCGCCGATCGACTCTGGGCTCGCCTCTGTCCCAACCCGGGATCCCTCGATCAGATCGCGGTCCTGAATGCCTCCCTCGTACTGCTCGCCGATCACGAGATGGCGAGCTCGACGCTGGCAGCCCGGGTCGCGGCGTCCACGTGGGCCGATCCCTATCTCGTCGTGACCGCCGGCCTTGCCATCCTCGGCGGTCCGCTGCATGGAGGAGTCGGCGATCGGATCGTCCCGATGTTGCACGATGCGGTCGAGCGGGGGGCGGCAGAGGCGATAGCGGCGAGGTGGCGGCTCGGGGAGCAGGTGGCGGGTTTCGGGCATCTCGTCTACACGAGCCGGGATCCCCGGGCAGAGGCGCTCTGGCCATTGCTCCAGGGCGCCTGGCCGGACGATCCGGTGATCAGCGCAACCGGGGACATCGTGGCGGCGGTGACGGCTCATGGGGCCACGTTCCCCAACGTCGACCTCATGCTGGCAGCGCTCGTCGCCTCCGCCGGCATGGTCCAAGGCTCTGCCGAGGTGATCTTCTCGATCGCCCGCACCGCCGGGTGGCTGGCGCACGCGATCGAGGAGTACGAGCACCGGCTGCGTTTCCGCCTGCGCGCCGCCTACTTGGGCCCGGCGCCCGAGCGCTCCTGACTGGCTGACTACTTGACGATCAGGAGCACAACGACGATCACTACCAGAAAGCCCACTCCGATCAGCACGGGAACCAGCCATCCCCGACCAGTGCCAAGCACGCTGCCAGCGGTCGGCCGCGTCCCCGGCTTGCCGAGGAAGCTCTCTCGCCACTCCTCGTCCGACCAGCCTCGAGGTGCTGGCGGGATCACGTTCCGCAGGCCCTCGGGGATTTGAGGATCACGGCTCGGGGGGCGGGGCGGTGGCTCGGTGGCGCGGTCCGCTACCTGGGGCGGGGGACCCGGCAGCTCGTGCGTGCCGGTGGGTTCGGGCGTACGGGCGTTCGGCTCAGCCTCGGCACCCGGTCCCGGTTCGGTCACAAGCGCCATTATCACCCGGTTGTCTCTGCCCTGCCGGGATCCGCCGCCGATGGGAGTGCGGACGTCACCTCGCTCCAGGTAGCGTAACGAGAACACGTTCCAATTTGTGTCTGCGCAGGCGACGCGCCGCGCGGTCGTGGCAGCGCGCTTCGGCGTGGCCGGGAGGGAGAAGCGGTGGAGTTCGGTTTCTGGGCCATGGCAGCTGACCAGCCTGATCAGATCGCCGTCGTCGAGCCCGACGGCACCGAGATCACGGCCGGCGCGATGCTCGCCCGTTGCAACCGCCTGGTTCACGGGTTGCAGGCGCTCGGCCTCGAGCACGGCGATGTCGTTGCCGCAGTCATGCCGAATTGCGCTGAGTTCTACACCGTCTACCTGGCCTGCCTGCAGGCCGGCTGGTACTTCGTACCGATCAACAACCACTCGGTCGGCCCCGAGATCGCGTACATCCTGGAGAACAGCGAGGCAAAGGCGCTCGTGGCGCACGAACGGTTCGCGGACGCCTGCGTAGCCGGTGCGAAGGAGGCCGGACTGGCGGAGGAGCGGTGCTTCGCCGTGGGAGAGGTGGCCGGGTTTCGACCTATCACGGAGCTGATCGACCCTCACCCCGAGACCCTGCCCCCCCGGAGAGCGGCGGGGATGGTGATGAACTACACCTCGGGCACGACCGGGCAGCCGAAGGGCATTCGGCGCTCGCTCTCCGGAGTATCGCCAGAGGACGCCGGCATCGGCTTCGGCGGCATCCTCATGCTGTTCGGCATCAACCCCCGTGATGACAACGTTCACCTGGTCGGCTCGCCGCTCTACCACACCGCCGTGCTGGTCTTCTCGGGAGCAGCGCTCAACTTCGGGCACACCGTCGTCCTCATGGACAAGTGGAGCGGCGAAGGGATGCTCGAGCGCATCGAGAAGTACCGGGTGACGCACAGCCATCTGGTTCCGACGCAGTTTCGCCGGATGTTGGCACTCCCCGAGAAGCAGCGGCTCTCGTACGACCTGTCATCGATGCGCCACATGATCCACGCGGCGGCGCCCTGCCCGGTGGATGTGAAGCGCCGCATGATCGAGTGGTGGGGCCCGGTGGTCGACGAGTACTACGCCGCCAGCGAGGGCGGCGGGACGATCGTCACGTCCGAGGAGTGGCTGCGCAAGCCCGGCACCGTCGGGAAGAAGTGGCCCATTTCCGAAGTGGCGATCTTCGACGACGCGGGCAATCTGCTCGGCCCGAATGAGATCGGCACTGTCTACATGTCGATGGGCGCCCTGAACTTCGAGTATCACAAGGACCCGGCAAAGACGGCCGCCAGCCGGATCGACAACTACTTCACGGTCGGCGATCTGGGCTACCTCGACGAGGACGGGTACCTGTTCCTCTGCGACCGGAAGATCGACATGATCATCTGGGGCGGCACGAATATCTACCCGGCTGAGATCGAAGGCGAGCTGGTCTCGCACCCCAAGGTGATCGACGCCGCCGTCTTCGGCATCCCCGACGAGGAGTGGGGCGAGCAGATTAAAGCAGTCGTCGAGCCCGCCGAGGACGTCGAGCCGGGTCCGGAGCTCGAGGCTGAGCTACTGGCGTTCTGTGCTGAGCGACTGGCGAGGTACAAGGTGCCGAAGTCGATCCAGTTCGTGGCGGAGCTGCCGCGCGACCCCAACGGGAAACTGCTCAAGCGCAAGCTCCGGGACCCGTACTGGGAAGGGCACGAGCGGGTGATCTGAGGATGGCGCCGGCGGGTTGGGCTGGCGGGTGGGGCCGTGGAAGTCGGTTGTTTGCCGAGCTCGGGTGACCACGTTCCGCGAATTGGGCTGCCGCCAGTTGACCAAGGGCTGACGTCGCTGGGCCTGAGTGAAGCGCTCCGCAGAGCCGGCTAGCAGAGGATTTTGGCGGACTCAGCCGGGCGACAGCCGCTGACTGACGGTATTGGCGGGCCGGCCTCCTGGCAGCGTGAGGCACAGTAATGGATGTTCTGGCGTCGAGAACGCCTTGTTGGGCTGCGGATTGATAGGAGCAAATAAGCGGCGTTCGGGGCGGGTCTGCCGGACGGACGACGCTCCGGTTCCCTCATGATCCCTGATTCGTCCCTGAAGTCCTGCTTGAGCAGGTAAACGATCGCTTAGACAGCCACCGGCCGCCGAGCGCGCGTTCGACCCTCTCCCTCACGCGATGCTTCCGACTCATGGCCACGAGCACGGGGGTGGTGATCGTCCCGAGGAACGAGCGGATCGGAACGTCGGTCGAGAGCCACCAGGTGGCCGGTGAACGCCTCATAGTTGACCGGGGAAGCACCAGCACTGCTGATGCTCCCCCGGTCAGTGCGGTTGTCAGTTAGCCGACACCGAGACGCCGGAGCACACGGGGCAGCTCGGCGCTGGAGATCGGGCGAGCGGCAGGCGGGGACGTCGGGGCCGAAGTCGTCGTCGTCGTCGGCGGCGGGGGCGTCCCGATGCTCGCCTTGAACGCGGACAGCAGGATCTTGGCTTCGTCCGGCGGTAGAGGCGATGTGTAGCCCTCAGCTGAATAGTTGTAACCGACGTCGAAGCTGCCGGTGAGCGTGAGGCTGTTGACCCCGGACGCCGCGGGCAGGCCTGCCGAGGCATCCAGCGCCGCCTCAACCGGAATGTTCTTCACACCACCCGGCCCGCAGCCGCTGAGGGCGGGCGCAGAGAATGTGTCGTCGCCGGCCGTGGACTGGGTTGCCAGGACCTGGGTATCCGGGTGCTTGGTCGGGTTCGGGTCGGTTTCAAGTTGCCCGCTGCTGATGCTGAGTGACGGGTTGAGCACGACCGGGTTGCCGATCGTGCCGATGGAGCAGTCGTTGCCCAGCAGTGGGTTGATCAGCTTGAACATCACTGGCTGCGTCCAGCTGAGGAGATTGAAGTTCGTGATCGCGCCAGCGGACTGAGCCAGCGCGTACACGTCGAGGTACTTGCCGCCGAAGGACGTGGCCTGCTGGCACAGGTTCTCGACGACCTTGTTGCTGCTGGGGCAGCCCAGCATCGTGGTCAGGCTCTCCGGGATCAGGTCCGGCTTGGTGACCAGCATCGCCGATTGGCCGGCCAACGGCGGCACGACGTCGGCGTAGTAGGTCTGGTCCTGCCCCGCCCAGAAGCCGAACTGCACATTCACCGGCTGCACAACCGGCGTGATGATGTTGCCGATCGTGATCGAGCCGCTGGTCGTGTTCGCGGCGACGCACGCCGCTACGAACACGGATTCGTGCATAAGCGGGTTATATAGCGGGCAGTTGGTAAATGATGTGTAGATACCTCCTGGCGGCGGGTAGCCCGGCCCGATCTCGCTGGGGCCTGCGTGCGATTTCGGTTGTGCCCCCGCCGACGACGTCACCGCGGTCACGGTCATCGCTGCCGCGATCACTGCCGTCGCGCCAAACAAGAACCTGCGACGGATCCGATGCTTGGATACTTTCATCACTCTTCTCCCTATTCCCTGGTTGGTTTACTCATCGGTTGGTTTACTCATCAATCGGTGTTTGCAAGGCGCCCTAAAAGAACTTGAAGGGCCGCCCAAGGCCACACGTTGACTCCGACCATCCTTGAGAAAAATGTGTGAAGACGCGTACGACCTAGGTCACGACCGGTCTATGCCTGAGAAACCCCCCTCCAATCATTAGACGCCTGTCGTCAGCTTGTTGGCTTCCCTCGGGGCTTCCTGTCGGGCCCAGTTCTTGTCGGCGTGCTCATCGACGCTCTCAGCGTCCGGTCACACTCTCAGCTTGCAACAAGCTACCCGCCGGTAACATAAAAACACAAGTGTACTCATCTGTCAAGAGAATTTCCCTCGGCCACATCCTTCGATGCTGTGATGTCGAGGGCCAAGCAGTCCCGCAGCGCCGGACCAAACAAGAGACGCTCCGCCGTGAACGGGACGCGAGAGGAAAGGCGGAGAGCGGGTATTCGCGAGTCCACGCTGTCATCAAGGAAATGCTGAACTGTGCTGCATAACCTTGACAACGGTCGGGCCCGGCCGGCCGTTGGGCCGGCGCGTCACGCCAAGTTCGAACTGTGCCAAGAAAACCGTGACAGCGGTTGGTCCCGATTGACGCCGGCGCCGACGCCACCTACCGCTCGAAGACGTCGGTCACTCCAGTCGGGTCATAGCCCGCACCGACGCACTCGCTCGCCGCCGGACAGGAAACCGCCATCCAGGCGCCGGTCGACCCCAGCTCCGGGACGCTCGCTTGGGCTACCCACGAACGACCGCTGTTCGTGGTCACGTAGCTCACGGGTCGGCCTGTCGCCTGGGGCGTCTTCCTAGGCCCACTTCCGAGCAGCGTGCACGTGGATCCCGAACACGAAAGGGCCTGCACGTTGACCCGCGGGCCCGACGCCACTACGGACCAGCTCCGTCCAGCATCGGTCGAGGCCAGACTCTCGAGCACTGCCACGCGATCCTTGAAGGCCTCGACGATCGCCGTGCACGTCGTCGGGGTCCCGCAGGAAAGGCCCAACACTGCGACCAATGACGGGATGGCCACCTTTTGCCAGCTCGATCCCCCATCAGTGGTCGTGTAGAAATTCCCATACTGCCCCTCGCCCAGGATGCAAGCCAGTGCGCTGGTGCACGCGAGCTCGGGCCCAGTGCCGTACGGCTCCATCGAGTGAACCGACCACGTCACCCCGCCATCGGTCGAATACTGGAACTGAGCGGGGAGATCACTCGGGAACAGCACATCGCACGCCTGAGCACTCGGGCAGTCGATCTGTGAACTGTACGGATCGATCTCGTCACCGAAGGCGTGGCGATCCGTCCAAGTCACCCCACCGTCACTAGACGCAAGGAAGATCGTTCCCCGAGCCGTTTGGGCGGTAGCAAAACACTGGCCGGCAGACGGACACGAGGGCTTCCCGATCCAATCGATTCCAGGTATGGCGTGGACCGTCCAGGTTCGACCGTTGTCGGTGACATCGGATACAACCGTCCCGCCGGCCGAGGCGCCCGTCATGACGCACTCGGTCGCAGTCGCGCAAGCCAAGCCGGTTGCGCTGCTCCCCGCCGGCTGCGCGGCGATGCGCCAGGTGCTCCCTCCATCCGACGAGCTCCAGGCGAGTCGAAACCCGAGCGTCCCGACCGTGCCGGGGCCGGTGATCTGTGTGGCAGAACCTCCGCCTGCCACGCAGACTTGCGTCGACGGGCAGGTCAGGGCCTGCTGGGAAACACCGCCGGCCGCGCCCGGCAACGTCGCCGTGTGCCAACTGCTGCCCCCGTCGTCACTGACGAGCGCACCCCCTGACTGGTTGATGCCCACCAAGGCCACACAGTGCGAGGCGGATGGGCACGAGAGCGACTCGACCGGCCAGGAACTCGGACTCGGCACGTGGACAACCGCCCAGGCTGCGCCACCGTCACGGGTAACCGACAGATAGGCACGCTGGCTGCCGGCGGACCCGATCGATCCCCCGACGAGGCACTCCGTCGCCGTCGGGCATGTCAGGTCCACCAGCTGCACGTCGGCGGGGAACCTCGACAGCAGCTGCCAGCTGGCGCCACCACTCTCGCTACGGAAGAGCTCGTTAGGCCCGTTGCCCGCAGTGACGTAGCACAACGTCGCCGACACACAAACGGCAGCCTCCGACAGTGGGCTCCCGGGAAGCGTGGTACTGCTCCACGTTTTCCCGCCGTCCGTCGTCACGAGAACCCTCGTCGTGTCATTGGAAGATGTCCCTTGGACGCCGAGCACGAGGCAGTCGAGCGCCGTGCGGCACGAGACGTGCCCCGGGACGAAGCCCGACGGTATTGCGAGGATCGACCACACCTGGCCCGAGTCAGTCGTTTCTGCGAGTTCCGGGAACTCAGGTGTGCCCCCTGAAAGGGCAATCAGGAACGTCGCCGCGTAGCAGGTGCCCGGTACGGGGCATGACAGCTCCTCGAACGAGTCGGGAAGCGACGTTGGGACAAGCGTCCAGGAAACGCCACCATCAGTCGACACCAGAAAACGGGAGTTCGTCGACAGCGGAGTTTGACTGAGCTCATAGCAGTCGGTTGGCGTCGCACAACTGACCGGACCGCCGAGCAGCGCAGGGCCGAGGGTTGCTTCGAGCTTCCATGGCGACTTCGTGTTGCCGACGCCGCCGGGCTGCGGGCCGCCGAGGTGAACGTGGGGAAGGGGAACCGTGAGCAGAGCGATGATGACGGCTGCCACGGCGACGAGCACCAGAAGTTCCTTGCCCCGCCGGCCGCGGAGACCCTTGCGCCGGCGGTCGCCTTCTGTGATGGCGTCCTCGAAGTTGTGCGGCCATGGGGCGCCTTGAGCGACCTCGGCAGCTGAGCGGACCGCGTCGCCGACCATTTGATCCGGGTTCGGCATCTCAGGCACCTCCCACCGCGCTCGAGGGAGTCTCACTGGCAAAGCCAAGATCGGCGGCAAGCTGTGCCCGCGCTTGGGAGATCCACGAGCGCACCGTCCCGGCCGGAGCTTTCATCTCAGCGGCGACCTCGTCGGTGCTCAGCCCGACGAGCTCGTGCAGGACGATCGCTCGGCGCTGTTGCATAGACAAGCGGGCGAGAGCAGCCAGCACATC
>JBEKLQ010000060.1:0-24604 GCA_050010115.1 Acidimicrobiales bacterium
GACGACCTCGCCGATGATGCGTCGCCGTGGCAGCCGCACGCCACGGGAGGTGTTCTGCGGTCATCACCCGGACCGGTGACGACCCGTTCGGGCGGTTCGTCCGGAACGCCCGCGGGCAGCTCGGTGTGGACGACTGCTACGTGTCGACCGTGCCGGGCCGGGCGACGCCGGTCGCCGAGGCCTCAGAGCTCGAGCCGACGCTTCGGGCGCGAACTGCCTACGAAGAGGCGAAAATGCACCAGAGGCGGTACTGGTGAGGGGCTGTGTAACTTGACAAACCAAAGATACCCCCTCCAAACTTCCCTTTCCGATTGCTACCGAGATGGAGGGGACGCGCTCAGGGCGAGCGCCAACCGCCGTCAGCGGTCAGCATGGGGGCGGGGAGGTTCGGGATGGCTCGCATGGGTGAGGCATTACAGCGATCAGCGATCGGTCGCGCCGTGCTCCCAGCCGCTGGGTTCATACGTCGCCACGTTGCTCCCGTGTTCGGCTGGGTCATCTCAGTGGCTGTACTGGTAAGCGGGCTATGCGAACTCGAACAGGCCGTCGTCGCTCACGACAAGCATGGAGCGTTGCTGGAATGGGCCCTAGCAGCCTCCTTGCTGATGATCGTGGCCCTGTTTGTCCACATCTACCGGATGGAGCGTCGTTCCCGACCGTCCACCCAGGCCGACAGTCCTCAAGTCTCGGCCCTCAGAGCGTTACTCAGCGACGGCCGACTGCTTGCCACCAGGATTCCCGATGCGGAACATCGAAAGCGGTTGCAAAGAGGGGAACTGCCGGATGACGTGGGCAAGGACTTCAAAGACTGGGAGGCGGCTGTTATCGCAGCCTTATCGCACGACCGGGTCAACCACAAACACTTCACTAGCAGCGTGCCTCGCAATATGTGGAGTGACGAGGCTCAGCTGTGCGATGACATCGACTTCCGAGTCCGAGTCCTGGGAGCGATCGTCGACAACCTATCCCGGTGACTCGTACGGCGCCGACTCTACGCTGCGAGAATGGGAAAGCTGCAAGTCGAGTTGGGCCACGTTAGACGTTCGCTGGCTGCCGTCTTTCGACCCCTGTGGCAAGTCAACGACTGGCTCGGGCCAGTGAGCATCCTCGTATCGCTGGGGATCAGCGCCTGGGTTGGTCTAGTTACGAAGTCGCCCGCCTGGGGACTCGTGGCGCTCCTCGGGCTGCTGCTCTCGCTGACCTTCGCGGAGGTAGTCCGCCGAGTTCGCGATGACCGCAGGCCAATGAGTGCGGCCGAAAAGGCCGCGATTCTGGACGATGCCATCTACGAGGGCGACGGGCTTCTGAACCTCGTGGAACAAATGCCCTTCCTGCTTGATCACAGCGTCGTTGAGGGGATTCACGCGAACGAGATGTGGCGTGGCCGGTCGGACCTCTGCACAGACTGGCAGCGCGGAACAGAGGCCATGGTTCGTCAAGTCTTTGGCGACTACAACGCCCTACTGTTTGATACTCACCCTCATGTTGTTTTGACGAGAGTTCCTCCCGAAGGACTTCGGGATTTCATGCGGCCTATCTGGGAAAGCACCGCCTACCGGTTGGCGTGGCTGATGGAACTCGCGCAGAAGCTAGGGGAGGCGGAGCGTCAGTGACCTACTCCTCAGCGTCCTCGTCGGCAGGCTCGACTGTCTCGGCCTCGCTCCCAAGCGGTGGGGTGGCGAGAAGAACTCGGAAGGCGTCCTCGGGTTCCAGGTCGATGTTGACCGGGTCGTCCATGTCTGGCATCGGTGTCCATCCTACGGGGACATGGGTGCGCTGGTGGCCCCGTGTCATGACAGCAGCACCCATGCCGCTGACCAGGCCCGAAGCCGCACCGCGGGTTGATATCGCGCGCTGTGGTCATGACACCGCTACCGGGGGGTTCTTGACTAACCCTCGCCACGGTGTCAACAATGGTGTCTGGGTAGCAACCGCAATCTGTCCACCTGAGCCGGGTCGGCCGACGAGGCTAGCTGGGCTATCAGGCACAGAATTGAGAGAAGGGACCCGTCATCGGGTCCCTTCTCCGCGTCTGCCTGCACCCCGGGCCGGACTCGAACCGACGACCTCGCGGGTAGCAACCGCTCGCTCTATCCAACTGAGCTACCGGGGCTTGTGCAACCGCAGTCCCCAAATTGGCACTCTCGCCACGAAATTGCCAGCACCGCCTTTGACCAGGGATTTCGCGGTTCTTCCTTCACGCGAAACCCTTGACAAGAGTTTGCAGATTCGATATGTGCTACCGGCACACCCGGTAGGCCAACCGCTTGCCGTCCGACTTCCAGACCAGCGTTCGCATCCGGTCGGTGTCGCTCATCTTGCAGGTGGAGTAGCGGAAGTCGAACTCGGTCAGGTACCGCTGAAGGTGCTCGCGGCTGACGTGGTGGTGGGTGCCGTCGATGCTCCGCTTGAGCTGGCTGAAGTAACCCTCCAAGCGGTTCGTGGTGACTTCCTGGCGCACGTACTCGCCGATGGAGTGGTTGACCGACTGGTGGTCTTGGAACTCGCGGCCGATGACACGGTATGCGCCAGCCTCGTCGGTATGGAGCACCGAGCGGATCATCTCGACGTGCTCAGCGATGACCTTGCGGAGCGTGGGTGCCGTCACGTTGGGGACGACGCGAGAGCGAACCTGTCCAGTCTCGACGTTGATGAGGGCGAACACCGGCTGCTTGTCGGTGTGGCCGTTCGGGCGCTCGGTGCCGGGCTTGTGAAGCTCGGGGGTCATGCGGTCAAGGTCACGGTCCTTGGCGTGGCGGTTCTTGGGGTCGCCACCGATCCAAGTCTCGTCAGCGACGATCGTGCCGATGAGGCGGTCGGGCATGGAGTCTTTCATGGCCTCGCGGATGCGGTGGCAGACAAACCACGCCGTCTTTGGTGGCAGACCGTAAAGCCGCTGAACCTCACGCGCCGCCATGCCGTTCTTGCTCGATGCCATCTGAAAGACCACCAGCACCCAAATCCTCACCGGCACCTTGGAGCCGTGAAAGATCGTGCCGGTGAGGACCGAGAACTGCTTGAGGCAGTGGCGGCACTTCCACACGCGCCGCTGGCTCATCGCACCGGTCCGGGTGGCTCGGGCCTTGCCTGCCTCGTCCTTTCGAGGCTTCAGGAACGTCGCCTGGTTGAAAGTGCCGCAGTGGGGGCACGTCGGCCCGTTTGGCCAGCGGATTTCCTCAAGGAACAAGTACGCCGCGTAATCGTCAGTTACCCGCTCTGCCAGCTTCGGGAGGCTCAGGTTTGTCATGTATCAAGTATGCGCCTATATCTTTGGTTTGTCAAGTTACACGTCCCCACTGGTGAGCCTCCCTCAGCTGAGCCTTCCTCAGCCTCGCGACAACCTGGGCGCCTAAGGAGCGACGATGCGGATCAGTGATCTCCCCACCCCTGTCCTGTTGGTCCATGCAGATGCGCTCGAGCACAACTTGACCGAGATGGCGACGGCCCTCCCGGGCGATCGCATGCGCCCGCACGTGAAGGCGCACAAGTGCACCGAGCTCGCGAAGCGCCAGGCGGCAGTCGGCCATCACCACTTCACCTGCGCCACCATCCGCGAGTGCGAGGGTATGGCCGCGGCCGGCCTCGGCCAAGACCTTCTGCTGGCGAACGAGGTCCTGGACGCCCGCCGGCTCGGAGCGCTCGTCACCGACGGTGCCCGCGTGACGCTGGCGGTGGACTCGATCGAGACGATCGACGCGGCTTTCGCCGGAGGCGTACGCGAGGTGCTGATCGACGTCAACGTCGGCCTCCCCCGATGCGGCTGCGCCCCCGGGAACGCCGGGGAGCTGGCGCTGTACGCGAGACGCCGAGGTCTAGAGGTACGCGGCGTCATGGGCTACGAAGGCCACATCGTGGGTCTGGAGAGCGCCTCGGCCCGCGCCGAAGGCTGCGCGGCCTCCATGCAGCTGTTGCTGGCGGCTCACGGTGACGTCGGAGGCGAACTGATCTCGGCAGGAGGTACGGGCACCTATGCCTGCAACACCTGGGCGACCGAGATCCAAGCAGGCTCGTATGTGCTGATGGACGCTGCCTACGGACGGCTCGGGCTCCCGTTCTCCCAAGCACTCTTCGTGCTCGCGACCGTCGTGTCTTCCAGCGACGACTGGTCCGTCGCCGACGCCGGACTGAAGTCGTTCGGGATGGATCACGGCGCGCCGGAGCTTCCGGGCTCGAGCGTGTGGTTCTGCTCGGACGAGCACATCACGTTCGCTCCGAGGCGAAGCGTCGGCGATCGCGTGGAGCTCGTCACCTCGCACATCGACCCGACGATGGCCTACCACGAGCGCCTCTACGTCGTGGAGCAGGACGTGGTCGTCGATACGTGGCCGATCGACCTCCGGGGCTGGTAGGGGTGAGCCGCCGGCGGCTGCGGGTCGGCGTCATCGGCACCGGGCTGGTCGCGCAGATCATGCATCTCCCGTACCTCGCCGAGCTCGACGACCTGTTCGAGGTGCGGGCGCTATGCGACAGTTCGCGCGATATCGATGTCGTCGAGCACTGCGGGCAACGCTTTGGCGTCGACAGGCTCTTCACCAATTGGGAGCAGCTCCTCGAGGAGGATCTCGATGCCGTCGTGGTGCTGACCTCCGGGAGCCATGCTGCGCCGGCCGTCGCTGCAGCCACGGCGGGGATGCACGTCCTGGTCGAGAAACCCATGTGCTTCTCCATCCCCGAAGGCGCCGGCATGCTCGCAGCCGCCGCGCGATCAGGGGTCGTCCTCATGGTGGGCTACCCGAAGCGCTACGACCCGGCGTACTGCCGCGCCCGCGAGGTGATCAACCATCTCGGGGACCTGAGGTTCGGCCGCGTCACGACGCTCGAGGCCCCGTCCGAGCCCTACGTCGCCCACCACCACATCGTCCGGGGTCACGACATCGGAGCGGATCAGGTGGCGAAGTGGCGGGCGGAGAGCGATCGCAGCATCGACGAGGCCATCGGCCCTCTCCTCGACCACGCGCGCATCACTTTCCAGACCGTGCTCCTCGACACGATGGTGCACGAGTTCAATCTGCTGCGCGGGGTTCTCGGCGAGCCGACCGAGGTGCGGTTCGCGAGCCTCCGCGCGGCGACCGTCACGGTCGTCCTCGACTTCGGCGGGGTCGAGTGCGTCGTCACCTGGCTCGACCTGCCCGGCATCGCCCGGTACGAGATGGAGGCCTGTTTCTACGACCCGGTAGGCCGCGTCCGCCTGGCGTTCCCGTCCCCCTACCTGAAGAACACCCCCGCGGTCCTCGAGATGACGAGCGGCGATCTCGCCGGCCACTCCTCGGTGCTGACGAGCGAGGTCGTGTCCTACGAGGAGCCGTTCAAGCTCGAGCTCGTCGAGTTCCACCGGGCGGCCATCAGCCAGGCAGACCCGCTCACGTCCGGTCTCGACGGGCTCCGGGACGTGGCGCTCTGCCAGGCGGTGGTCGCCAGCGCGCGATCGGGGCGGGCGGTGCCGCGACCCACCGATCTCGGTGTGAGAGTTGGTGGGCCGTGACTGCGCATCCGGCGGGCGACGGCGAGCACGACGGTGTCCGTATCGGCATGATCGGGTACGGCGCGATGGGAAAGGCCCACGCCTATGCCTACCGCGCCGCCAGCGTGATCCGCCCCCTCTCGTCGGCGGCTCGCCTCGCCGTGGTGTCCGGCCGGAACTCGGAAGCGGTCGCTGCGGCCTCGGTCGCCCTCGGCTTCGACAGCTGGACGAGCGACTGGCGAGAGGTCGTCGAGCGGCCTGACGTCGACGTCGTCGACATCTGCTCGCCGCCGGGCTCGCACGCCGAGATCATCGAGGCGGCGGCCCGCAACGGCAAGTCGATTCTGTGTGAGAAGCCGCTCTCGGTCTCGGTCGCCGATGCCGCAGCAGCACTGGGTGCCGCGGCGGCGAGCGGCGTGCTCAACGCCATCTGCTTCAACTACCGCCGCCTGCCCGCCGTCGCCCTCATGAAGGAGCTCGTCGCCGCCGGGGAGATCGGGGATGTGCTCCTCTGGCGAGGTAGCTGGCTCTCGGACGAGTTCCTCGATCCGGCCATCCCGTTCGATTGGCGCTTCGACCGTCGGATAGGCGGTACGACGATCTCCGACCTCGGCAGCCACTTGGTCGACTTGGCGGAGTGGATGGTCGGCCCGATCGGTCGCGTCTGCGCGCAGTCGTCCACCTTCACGCGGGAACGGGCGGACCCGACCCGTGGAGGGATGGTTCCTGTGGGAGTCGATGACGCCTCGAGCGCGCTCGTGAGGTTCACGAACGGGGCGGCAGGCGTGTTCGAGGTGGCGCGTGCCTGCTCGAGGCGGCCGTGCGACTTCACCGTCGAGGTGAACGGCACCCGTGGCACGCTCGTGTTCGACTACTCCCGTCTCAACGAGCTGCGCCTCGGTCGCAGCGCCGACGAGGAGCGCCTCTACGGCATGCGGACGATCCGGACCGAGCATCCAGACCACCCGTACGCGGCAGACTGGTGGGCCATCGGCCAGGGCGTCGGTTACGGATCCAGCTTCGTCAACCTCGTCGGCGACCTGCTTTCCGCCTGGCCGGACGGCCCGTGGCAGCCGGGACTCGATGTCGGCTTCCGAGTGCAGCAGGTCTGTGATCCATGGAGCGCTCTGCTGCCGACAGCAGATGGGTCAGCCTCGACTGAGCCGGGCTGCACCCGCCGATTCCTCGCCAACTCCAAGCATCCTCCCAGCTGCGTGTGCTTGATTTGCTTCATGGCATCTGCGCGTCAGTGGGCGGTTCGTGGAGGTGCCGGCGCTTTGCTCGCCGGCTCGATGGCGGCAGGAGGATGGGGGATCGCTCAGGCGGCCTCCGGCAGCCCGGGCGCATCGCGTGCGCCTGCCACCGGCGCCCATGCGAGCGCAGCCTCCTCGACGCCCTCCCCCGGCTCACAGGCGTCGGGTGCGGGATCGCCGGCCGGATCGCCTGGAGCGACCGGCGGCAGCTGGCGAGGGCACGGCTTGCCCGGCGCCTTCGCCATGCTCGGCGGCGGCGGATCGATAACTGCGATCACGAAGGACTCGGTCACCGTGAAGTCGCCACGCGGCGGCACGAGGACGATCCTCACCACGGCGCAGACTGTCTACATCGAGGCGATGACGAACGTGCAGCGGTCCGACCTGAAGGTGGGCCAGAGCATCGGAGTGCTCGTGCAGCGTGCCGCGTCATCGAACGGCTCATTCCCGAGCTGGTCCGGCCAGGGCGGGAGCCCGACTGCGGGAACGTCCACGACCAGCTCCACATCGCCCACCGCCTCGGTGATCGACATCATCGTGCCGAGCCTCCGAGGCAAGGTCGCAAGCGTGTCCGCCAGCAACATCGTGGTCGAGGGTCCACAGGGCCTGCAACAGACGATTGTCACGTCCAGCTCGACCACCTATCGTGAGCTCGGCGGTACCGCAGCGGTCTCCGCAGTGGCTCCCGGTGAGTATGCGGTCGGGTTCGGCACAGTCGCCACGAACCGCAAGGACCTCGATGCGTCCACGGTCGCTGTAGTCGGACCGCTGGCGGGCGGGAAGGTAACCGGGATATCGGGCGGAACGATCAGCGTGCAGTCCCGACAGGGAACCCTGAAGATCACCACGAGCTCGTCGACGATCCTCCGCAGCACGACCGGGACGGCGTCGCTCTCCGAGGTGAAGGTGGGCGACTACGTGCTGGCGGTCGGGCTGCCAGCTGGCAGTACCGGCTTCGGCGCCACCGGATTGTGGTTCGGGACGACACCCCAGCCGGGGGGAACCTCGTCCATCGGTCTCGGTCTCGGCTGGCAAGGTCTTGGTGTGTCAGCCGGCTTCGGCAGCGGAGCCTTCGGATCCGGCGCCTTTGCCGGGGCATCGGGCACCGGACACGCGCACTGGCCCGGCACGAACGCTCCCGCCACCCCAGCCAAGAGTGCTCCCGCCGCCAGCCTGAGCTGATCTCAGCAGCTCCCGAGGAACCGGATGATCGCCTGACGGAACTCCGGCTTGACCACCGCCGAGAGATGGTCGCCCGGGACGGACTGGAAGGAGGCGCCCGGGATCAACTCTGCCAGAGAGGCCGGTGATCCGACCAGGGTGTCCTGCTCGCCGTTGACAACGAGGGTTGGTACCGAGATCGTCCGGATCGCCTGCAGGTCGGGAGGCGGGTCCCCCGCCCGCATCACGGCAGCGAGGGCCAGCCGGTCCGCACCGGTTGCCTCGGCGAACTTGCGAAACGCCAGCGCCCTCGCATCCACGATCCCCTCGCGACCCGGCGCCTCGAGCGCCTCGGCGATGCGACGCTGGTGCTCGGGTCGCCACATCGTGGCCTGCGCGAGGCCGGCACCCCCGAGCACCAGCGACCGCACCCGAGGCTCGCCCTGCACCAGCGACAACGCCACGAAGGAGCCCATCGAGTAGCCGACGATATCGGCTTCGTGCACCTGCAGCTCGTCGAACAGGGCGCTGACGTCCCGCGCCATCACCCCACCGGCATAGGCGGCCGGGTCGTGTGGCTTGTCGGACTCGCCGTGGCCGCGGGCATCGATCACGATCACCCTGCGGCCGAGATCCGCCACCGCAGCCGCTAGTCCCGGGTGGATCCAGTTCGTCGCGGAATTCGAGGCGAACCCGTGGTGCATGAGGACTGCCGGCCCCTCGCCCATCTCGTCGTATGCGATCCCGATGCCGTCGACGGTGGTGAAGCGCTTCATTCGACGACGATCCGCACTCGTTTGTTGCCCTTGCCCTTGCTCTCCGTCTTGACGACACGCACGTGCCCGACCTCGCCCGTCGATCGGACATGGGTGCCGCCGTCGGCCTGCTTGTCGAGCCCGACGACGTCCACCACGCGCACGTCCCGCACGTGCTCGGGGACGAGGTTGGTCTTCGTGCGGATCAGGTCCTCATCGGTCAACACGTCCTGCCTCGAGCGCCACGAGATCTCAATCGGCCGGTCGTTGGCGATCTCGTCGTTGACGCGCTGCTCGATGGTTGCCCCGAAACCCTCCGGCAGCGGGTCGAACTCGAAATCCATCCGGGCGGCCAGTGGCTCCATGTTCCCGCCCGTGACAGCTTTCCCGTACTCGTTCCAGATGACCCCACACAAGATGTGTAGCGCCGTATGGGTGCGCATCAACGCGTGGCGGCGATCCCAGTCGACGACGCCGTGGACGCGCTCGCCGACGGCGGGAACGGGCCCGTCGAGGACGTGCCAGGCGACCGCCCCGTCTTTCGCCACCTCGGTGACCCGAGCCGAGCCGAGCACACCCGTGTCGTGCGGCTGACCGCCACCAGTCACGTAGAACGCGGTGGCGTCGAGAGCAACCCGATCGCCGTCGACGGCGACCACCGTCGCGTCGAACTCCCGCAGATAGGCGTCGCGCAGATAGAGCAGATCGGTTGGCGGATGAGCTTCGTCCATGGCGTCCATGCTCGCCGACCGCGCAGGCACGCGCCACCGGGCAGCCCGAGCCCTCTGGCCCTCGGGGCACCACCGCCGTTCACCTGCAGTTCAGGTTGCGTGGCGGCTCGGCAACCAGGCGTTCACGCTGGCGCCGGCAGCTGCAGGTGCCTGTTGACAAGTGCAAGCTGTGGACCGGCGGCGCCGAGGCGCGTGGTCAGGACCTCACGAGCCGCGCGGTGCCCGGCGACAGCTCGACATGGCCCCCGAGCGGCCGATTGTCCCGAGTCTGTGGACGAGCACCCGGCGTGCACCTGCTGTTCATGTTCGCCGGCCGGCCAGGACCCGCTAGCGGTGCTCAGCTCTCGAGGTCGAGCACGACTTTGCCGCACACGGAGCGATCGACGAGGCGGTCGAACGCCGTGTTGACGTTCTCGAGCTGAACCCTGGAGTCGATCACCACCTCGAGCCGGCCGTCTCGCACTGCCTCCAGAGCAGCGCGGATTCCGGCCGCGATCGCCTCCCCACTCTCCATGAGCCCTCCGTAGCCCATCACGCGGAGCGACTTGCGATAGAGCGCCTGCAGCGGGACCTGGCCCGTCGTGTCAGCGGACGTGCCGTAGAGCACGAGGCGCCCCCTCGGCGCCATCGCCGCTATGACAGCACCCGTGTAGCTCCCGCCGAGGGGGTCGAGGACGACGGTCGGGCTGAAGTCGTCGAGCTCGGATCCGAGGGCTTCGGCATCAGCGACGATGACCTGATCCGCCCCACGCTCGGCCACGAAGGCGGCTTTGGCGGCGCTCCCGGTCTGGCCCCAGACAGTCGCCCCCAGGCGGTGAGCGATGGAAACGATCATCGACCCCACGCCCCCGCTCGCGCCGAGAACGAGAACCCGGTCCTCCGGGGTCACCGCCGCCAGCTCGTGCACCGTGCGCCAGGCGGTCACTCCGGCCACACCGATCGACGCCGCTACGTCGAGCGGCACACCCTCGGGCACCTCGATCAGCGCGTCGCCACGAACGATCACGTTCGTGGACCAGATGCCCTGGCCGCGCACCACGACGGGCCGACCGTCGACGGTGCCCGCACCCTCGCTCCCGATCGTTCTCGGCAACAGGACATCCGGGCCGGCCCGACCTAGGGCCACATACCGATCCACGGGGTTGACCCCTCCGTAGGCCATGTCGACGACGACCTCGCCGGGTCCGGGCTCGCCGAGCTCGACGTCCTCGACGACGAGCGGTTCACCGTGGGCGATCAGACGTGCAGCTCGGGCTCGCATGCTGCCCGTTCTAGCGTGGCCGGGCTCCATGCCGGCTGAGACCGATTGGCCTCACGGCTCGCCGATGCCCACCAGACCGTCGAAGTAGATGGGGGTGTAGGCGACCTTGGTGCCCGGTTCGGCGGCCTGGATCGCCGTGGCGAGCCCGTAGGGGCCCGACCCCAGGTACATGACGACGTGCGTGATGGGCGTGCCACCGTCGTCGGCGAAGTGGTAAAAGAGCAGGTCGCCGGCGCGGATGTCCTTGAGCGGCACCGGGACGGACTCCTCCCACTGAGCCGTTGCGGAATGCTCGAGCGATACTCCGGCAGCCCGCCAGGCAAGCATCGTGAGGCCTGAGCAGTCGACGCCTGATTTGCTCGCCCCCCCGAACACGTAGGGCACGCCAAGGTACGAGCGCACGACGTGGGCCGCGAGCAACGCCTGCAGAGGCGAGGCCGGTTTGCCGGCATCGGTGCCGGCGAGGTTCTTCCCTTTGTACGGGCTGCCGGCCTGCCAGGCGGCGAACAGCTTCGTGAAGTTCTTCGGCCCCAACAGCTTCCCCAGCTGGACCGACACTGCCAGGTGCTGGAGTGATGCCTCCTTGATCAGCTTGAGCGCCTCGGCGTGCAGGGCGCCGATGTGAGCGACCGTGAGCTTGATCGATTGTTCGGTCACCACGGCTTCGGCCAGGCCCTTGCTGATCTCATCGGAGATCGCCACGTAGCGGCCTATCGATGCGTGCAGGTTGCTGGCGGCGAACCCGGCATAGACGGCGGTCATCTCGCCGTCGCTGGCGCTGTTGGACAGCAGCGGGGAGTTGATGTTCGTCAGCTGCCCGGTGACGTACGCAAGGATCGCCGCCTTCCGGAGCGCGAGCTTGGCCGACTGCACGTTGCCCTCGGCCTCCTTGACGCGCAGGTCGCAGGACACCACCGCCTTCTCGGCCGCCTGCAGTCGGACCTTCTGCTGGTCGTAGGTCTCCGAGAGTGTCGCAGCCTTCTGGTTCTCGGACCTCACCTCTGACGCAGTGGCGAGCAGCTGCCGGAGCAGTGAGTTGGCGGCGGCGGGGATAGTGGTGGTGGTGGTCGTGCTGCCACGGTGGTGCGCCGGCTTGGTCGCTTTCGCCGACGACGGGGGGCTCGACGGCCGCGCCGCCGTCGAATTAGCCCCTAGCGCGGTCGTCTGACCACTCAGAGTGGCGATAACAACCGCAAGTGCACCTATCCATAGTTTGTGTCGGGACAAAGGTCGTGCTTCCGATCTGCCGAGCTGTGTACGGTGTCGTAAGCCGGCTTGCCCCCGCCTCGCGAGGTGACCGGCGACCTAGAAACCGTCAGCTTAGACCAACATGGCGCCGGAAGGAAAGCATCAGATCTTCGTGCGGCCAGAATAGGCGGCAAGCCGGTCGACCGCGCGAGCATCCTCAGGCACCGGGACGATCGCTTCGAAGGGCATCTCGCCGCCCCGCGGCTCGGCCGGCAGCATCTCGTGAGCGATCGGAATGACCTGTTCAGCAAGTGTGTCGTCGAGCTTCCGCTCCTGGCCCGTAGCCACGGCGAGGTCCCAGCTGTGCAGCACGGTCTCCAAGGCGTACATCTGGACGACGACCGCTCCGGGAAGCGTGGCCCAGGGCAACGTGACCTCCTTGGACAGCAGCGCGTCATCGTCCCACGCTGCACGGGCTGCGGCTTGGGCCGAGGCAAATGCCGCAAGGAAACCCTCCTCCGGAACCTCGCTCGTCTCGAGCAACTCGCCGAGCTCGGTCTCCTCTACGGCGTCCCCACAGCGGCGAACCGCTCCGGTCAGGTGGTTGAGCAGGGCAGCAACGTCGAACTCGGTGCATGGAGTGGGCAGCGACAGCTGATCATCGCTGACCTCCGCAATCAATACCGCCGCCTGGTCGAGCGCTCGTTCGAAGAGCGGGCGGGGGTCCGTGGTGACTGTGGCGTCCGTCATGGTCGGTCTCCTCTGGTGAAGGTCGTTCGCGTGGGAACGGCCTTGGCACCATACTGGACAAACAGGCCATCTCATGTCCTGTTTGTTGCGTTACCCTGTGCGCAATGCGAGCCGACCGCCTCGTGGCTCTCGTCTTACTGCTGCAGGTACACGGCCGGATGACCGCGCCCGACCTTGCCGACCGCCTCGAGGTCTCCGAACGGACGGTGCGCCGGGATCTCGACGCGTTGCTGATGGCGGGGTTGCCGCTCTACTCCCAGCGCGGCCGTGGTGGGGGCTGGGCGCTGCTCGACGGGCACAAGATCAACCTCTCAGGGCTCACGCCGGACGAAGCCCAGGCTCTCTTCCTCGTTGCCGGGCCTCGGGCGCCGGCCGGACTCGGCGTCGAGGAGGAGGTGAGATCGGCGTTGCGCAAGCTCCTCGCGGCGCTCCCCGCCCCGACCCGCGAACGCGCCATACAGGCGACCGGGGCGGTCCACGTCGACCCCGCGACGTGGGGCCGGGACGCTGACCAGCCCCCGATGCTCGGCCCCGTCCGTGAGGCCGTCGTGGCCGGGAAGCAGATCGACCTCACCTACGCCAAGCCCGGAGAACAGCCGGCCCTCCGCCGTGTCAACCCCTACGGGCTCGTCGCCAAGGGAGGGGTCTGGTACCTGCTGGCCGGCTCCGAAGCAGGGTTGCGGACCTACCGCGTATCCCGGGCGACCGGGGTCACGATCACGGACGAACCGGTCGAGCGGCCCGAGGACTTCGACCTCGCCCAAGCCTGGGATGAGGTGCGGGATCGCCTCAGCCGGAGAAGAGGGACCCTCGCGGTCGACTTCGCGGTGGAGCCGGGCTCTGACCGTTGGGTCGCGGTCAGCCTCGGCTGGTGGGCAGGTCTCACCAAGCTGGAGGACGACGGTGAGGCGCCGGCGGGCTGGCAGCGCTACCGGGCGATGTTCGGCAACGAAGCGACGGCAGCAAGCGAGCTGGCCCGCTTTGGGCGGCACGTCAGGGTGACCTCACCGGAGGCGATCCGCCATGAGCTGGCGAGACTTGGTAGAGAGCTCCTCGCGAGCAACCTTCCGAACGCTGCCTCAGGCTGCGCGGGACCCGTCTGACCGGGCCGCCGGGGCGGCACCCAGGTTCTGGCGGACGACTGCCTGCAGAGTCCAGCGGTAGAGGACGCCGACGACACGCCCGGCGCTCATCACGCAGAGGTGGTTACGCGACGAGAAGGAGAACGCCTCGAGCGCCACGGGATACAGCGGCTGGGTCGCGTCGAGTACCGGTGCGCTCTTGTCGCACGCCTCCCCCACGGTCCCGAGCGGGTGTGCCATCAGGTCCTCCATGGCGGCGATCCCGAGGTACCGCTCGCCGTCCACGATCGGGACGGCCCGGCCGGGAAAGCTCTGCAGCCACGGCGCCAGCTGCTGCACGGTCACCTCGGCCAGCACGGTCGTCGGGTCGTTGGCCATGACGTCACCCACCCGGATGCTGCCGAAGGAGGCACGAACGGCGGCGGCCCTGCGCTCGGCGTTCGCTCCCATGATGACGAACACACCGATGAACACCAGCCAGATGTCGTACACCCAACCGACGACGATCATCCCGCCGCCGAGCACCATCGCCACGGTCGAAGCGATGCGCGTGGCTCTCACCATGTCGCCGCGGCCGGCCAGTACGGCGCGCAGCACGCGGCCACCGTCCATCGGCAGTGCCGGCAAGAGGTTGAAGAGGAACAGCACGAGGTTCATCCAGGCGAGATCGGCGATCAGCGAGCCGGTAGTGAGGGCCGGGGGCCAGATCTTGCCGCCGGTGACGAACGCGATCAGACCGAGCGAGACGGCCAGGCCAAAGCTCGCCAGAGGACCGGCGATGGCGATGTCACGCTCGATCTTGGGCGACGCCGGGAGGCCGGAGATCTCGGACACACCGCCGATGGGGAGCAGGATGATGTCGCGCACTTCGAGCCCACGTCGGCGTGCGACCGCACAGTGGGCGAGCTCGTGGAGCGTCACTGACGCGAACAGGGCGACCACCCAGATGATGGTCGGGAACACCGCCACATTCTTCTGGCCGATGTCCCCGGCCAAGATGAACGCCACCAGGAGCGAGAAGCTCCAGTGCACCCGGATCGGCACGCCGGCCAGCTTGCCGATCTTGACCGAACCTCTCATGGACGTGCCGTCTTCCTCTCTGGGCTCGTTGCCCTCTACACCATTGTGCCAAACAACCCTGTGAAGCTGCTGTGCGTGCTCTGAGCGGCCTCCGAGACCCGCGCGAGAGCAAACAATACCGACTCACCGCCGCCAACTCCCTGCCAGGCGGCTTCCGGAGGCAGGATTGGGGCATGGAGAGCCGCCTCACGATCGATCTCAACGCGGACCTCGGCGAGACCGATGGCGACCTCGCCCTCATGAGCGTCGTCACGAGCGCGAACGTCGCCTGCGGCGGCCATGCCGGCGATCACCGGTCGATGGCCGAAGCCGTCGAGGCTGCCCTCGTCAACGCAGTGGTGATCGGGGCTCACGCGTCGTACCCGGACCGGGCGGGCTTCGGGCGAGTCGACCTCGATCTCCGTGCCGTGGACGTCGCCTCATCGGTCGCAAAGCAGGTGACCGACCTCACCGAGGTCGCCCTCGCCCACGGCGCGACTGTCGCCTACCTCAAGCTCCACGGCGCGTTGTACCACCGGGTCGGGCGGGATCTCGAGTGCGCAGAGGCGATCCTGCAGGAGCTGGCAGAGGCAGGGCTCGGGCCGCTGATCGTGCTGGCGCAACCGGGCGCCGCGCTGATGGAAGCCGCCGGGAGGCTTGGGTGGGGAGAGGTGGAGGAGGGTTTCTGCGATCGCGCCTACCGCGCCGGGGGAACGCTGGTGGACCGGCGCGAGGCGGGCTCGGTCCTCGAGGACACCGCCGCCGTAGTCCGCCAGGCCCTCAGCCTCGCGGTCGACGGCGGCGTCCGTGCGGCCGACGGGGCATGGGTGGCTCTCCGGCCCGGCTCCCTCTGCCTGCACGGGGACACACCGGGAGCGATCACCCTCGCCAGGGCGATCCGCCACGGGCTCGAACATGTCGGCGTCGCCATCAAACCGTTCGCGGGCCGCTGAGATGGGTGCGCAGCTCGCCCGGCGGGCGGTCGCACGGCTCGGGCGGTCGGCCGGGCTGGTGCTCACCGGCGGCCCGGGCGAAGCCCAAGCGCTGGCTGCCGCGGTGCGCTCCGAGCGCTGGGCCGGCGTGGAAGACGTCGTACCGGCGGCGGCCAGTGTGGGGATCGTCGCCGATCCGGCCGTGACCTCCGTGGCCGACGTGCTGGATCACGCTGCCGCACTGGTGGTCACCGAGCCCAGGCGAGGCGCGAGGCGGTTCGATGTGGAGGTGTGTTTTGACGGGGCCGATCTGGGCGCTGTCGCCGAGGCCGCCGGGCTGTCTGCCGGGACCGTGGTCGCCACCCTCGAAGGCGCAAGGCTGAGCGTCGGGTGGCTCGGCTTCATGCCTGGCTTCCCTTATCTGGTCGGCCTCCCGCCGCCACTGGACGCCGTGGCCCGTCTCGACCGGCCCCGGGCGCTCGTGCCGGCGGGAGCTTTCGGCCTCGCCGGGGGTTACGCAGGCATCTACCCGATCGCCACGCCCGGTGGCTGGAACGTGCTCGGCCGGACGTCCCTCGTCCTGTTCGACCCAGACCAGCCGCCCTACGCGACGTTGAGCCCCGGAGACTCCGTCCAGCTGCACGCGGTCCAGTCGTTGATCTCGACGGCAGTACCCGGTCTCGGCCTCCGGGCGCTGATCACCGCCGCCGGGCGTCCACGGCGTGCCCTCGTGATCGAGCCGGGCGTGCTGACGACCGTGCAGGACCTCGGTCGCGTGGGCGTGGCTCACCTCGGCGTGCCGCGCGCCGGCCCCGCCGATC
This sequence comes from Acidimicrobiales bacterium, assembly GCA_050010115.1. Classification (GTDB taxonomy): domain Bacteria; phylum Actinomycetota; class Acidimicrobiia; order Acidimicrobiales; family Bog-793; genus JAKACA01. The sequence goes on from JBEKLQ010000060.1 coordinate 16,455, forward strand.
CGCAGTCACACGCCGTCGCCAACGGCGCCGTCGGTAATGCACCGGATGCCGCCACGCTCGAGATCACGCTCACAGGCCCGACGCTCCAGTTCGGCTCGGCCTCGTTCGTAGCCCTCGTAGGGGACTGCCCGATGTGGATCGACGGGCGTGAGATGCCGCCGGCCAGCGTGCAGCTCGTCGGCGCGGGGCAGTCGCTCAGGATCGGGGCAGTGCGCTCGGGGGCTCGCGCGTACCTCGGCATCGCCGGCGGCATCGACGTTCCGCCCCGGCTCGGCAGCCGATCGGCAGACACGGTCACGGGCATCGCGCCAGGCCCGCTGCAAGCGGGCGACGAGATCGCGCTGGGTGAGCCTGGGCGTGTCCGGGGGCGGTGGGCGCTGCCTGCCCGCCCCGCTCCGGCGGTGCTGCGCCTCGAGCTCGGTCCCGACGAAGCGGACGACAGCACGTTGGCTCGGCTCCTCGGATCGGAGTGGGTCGTGCACCCCGAGAGCAACCGGGTCGGCACGAGGCTCTCGCCCACCGAGCCGGTGGGGGCGGCCGGGGCGGTGAGGGCGGCCGGGGCGGTGAGGGCGGCCGGGACGGTGAGGGCGGCCAGGTCGGTGAGGGCGGCCGGGTCGGTGGGGGCAGCCCTCCCGGTCGCTGCTCGGCCTGCCATCGGGTCGCGCGCCACGGTGACCGGCTCCGTGCAGCTCCCTCCTGACGGCTGCCCGGTGCTGCTCGGTCCCGATCACGGGACCGTCGGTGGCTATCCCGTGGTCGGTGTGCTCACGCCAGCGAGCGTGGGTCGAGCGGGCCAGCTGCGGCCGGGCAACCGGGTCCGCTTCGAGGAGTGGCACCCAGGTGACCTCTCTGAGGACCTCGTCCCGGCGGACCGGCTCGTGAGCGGCTGGATGGCGCCGGACGCCGGTGTACTCGCATAGATGCCCGCAGGTGAGTCCAGCGGGCATGATCGAGGCATGGCGCCGATCGAGATCACCGAATTCGAGCACCGGTCCACCGCCATCGACGGCTTGCTCGTCATCCGGACCAAGCAGGTAGACGAAGAGCGCGGCACCGTGCGGGAGATCTACCGGGAGAGCGTGTTGCGCCTCCCCACGCATGGTTCGCTGCTCGCGGTTCGGCAGGTCAACCTCACCACCTCGCGCCACGGCGCCATCCGGGGACTCCACGGTGAGGACATGACGAAGCTCGTCGGTGTCGCCGCCGGCCGTGCATTCGGCGCCTACCTCGACACGAGGCCCGATTCGGCCTCCTTCGGCGAGCTCGTCACCTTGGACCTGGAGCCGGGCGTGCAAGTGCTGATCCCGCCTGGAGTCTGCAACGGCTTCCAGGCAGTGAGCGCGGACGGGTGCCTGTATCTCTACTGCTTCGACTCGGAGTGGTCAACCGACATGCGGGGCGTGGCGGTGAACCCCCTCGACCCTGACCTCGCCATCGGTTGGCCGGTGGAGATCGACCCGGACGATCGCTCCCTGCTGTCGGCCAAAGATGCGTCGGCGCCGAATTTCGTCGACCTGCGCAAGCCGTAGCCAGACCTGCTGACCGTCCGGCCACCGCCGATGCGACCAAGGTGGTGGAATACACCCATGGCCCTCAACGTGCTCGGAACCGAGCTGGAACCTTGCAACTTCGACCCCTTGACCGGTTTCTACCGGGACGGGTGCTGCAACACCGGTGGCGAGGACGTGGGGGTTCACACGGTGTGCGCGCTGATGACGGCGGAGTTTCTCGAGTTCTCGAAAGCCGCCGGAAACGACCTGAGCACCCCGAGGCCCGAGTGGGGCTTCGCCGGGCTGAAGCCCGGTGACCGCTGGTGCCTGTGTGCCCCTCGATGGCAAGAAGCTCTCGAGGCGGGCGCCGCACCGAGAGTCGTGCTCGAGGCGACCCACCGGGCCACGCTCGAGTGGGCGAGCCTCGATGATCTGAAGGCGCACGCCGTCTGAAGGCGCACGCCGTCTGAAGGCGCACGCCGTCCGAGCGACTGCTCCGGCGTCACACCGCTGCAGCGCCGGCGGCCACAATGGGGTAGTGCGCTTCGATTGCATGACGTTGACGACGGACTACGGGTACGGGGCGGGTTTCGTCGGAGCGCTGCACGCTGTCGCATTCGGGATCGCACCGTCGCTGAGCCTCATCGACCTCGATCACACCGTTCCGCCCCAGGACGTTCGCCTCGGAGCACTACGGCTCGAACGCTTCATGCGCATCGCCCCGCCCGGCGTCCACGTCGGCATCGTCGATCCCGGTGTGGGCGGCTCGCGCCGCGCGATCGCCATCGAAGCGGGGCGCCATGGGTTCGTGGGACCGGACAACGGTTTGCTCCTCTGGGCTGCAGAGGCAACAGGCCCGGGCCTCCGGGCGGTCGTGCTCGACCAGGAGGCCTTCTGGCTGGCGGATCGGTCGAGGACCTTCGACGGCAGGGACGTCTTCGTGCCGGTCGCTGCGCACCTCGCCCGTGGCGCCCTGCTCGCCGATGTCGGGACTGAGGTCGACCTGGCCACGCTCGTCCGGTTGGCACGGCCGGTCGCCCGGGTCCGGGCCGACGGCGTAGCCGAGGTCGAGGTGTTGCAGGTGGATGGCTTCGGCAATGTGCAGACCAGTGGAGACGCTGGGACAGTCGCCGGGTTGGGGCTCCACCCTGGCGACCGCGTCGCCGTCGGTGAGGGCAACGGGCGGCGGGTCGCTGCGATCTATGGAGCGACGTTCGCGGACGTCACCGTCGGCGAGACCGTGATGCTGATCGACAGCGACGGGTGCCTTGCGCTGTCGGTCAACTGCGGCCGGGCTGACCAGCTGTTCGGCGGCGATCGCGTACCGGCACTGACGATCAGCCGGCAATAGCCGGCGACTCAGGGAGCTGACACCGTCGCCTCGAGTTGCACTCGACATGAGCGGGCGGCGGGCGACACTGTATGCGTTTGTGCCAATTTCGGAGCAAAACGCCTACAGGTGCCGCCGGCTGTCGGGTTCTCCAGTCACCCGTCCAGCCTTGCACCCGGCCGGCGAAGTGATAGGCAAGCGGCATGGTCGACCTCATTCCCCGGCAGGTTCTGTTCGGCAACCCGGAACGCGTCAGCCCCCAAATCTCTCCCGGTGGGAAGCAACTGGCGTGGATCGCTCCGCGCGACGGCGTGCTGAATGTGTGGGTGGCACCGCTCGATGCCGGCCAGGGTGGCGTGGACTGGGCAGCCGCCCAGGCCGTGACCGACGACACCGACCGGGGCATCCGGACCTTCGCTTGGGCGCACGACGGCCGTCATCTCCTGTACCTCCAGGACACCGGAGGTGACGAGAACTGGCGCCTGTACGACGTCGATCTCACGACGATGGAACGGCGGAATCACACACCGTTCCCCGACGTGCAGGCCGAGATCATCGGCGGCGACCCCGACCATCCCACCGAGGTGCTCGTCGGCCTGAACCGTGAGAACCCGGAACTGCACGACGTGTACCGCCTCGATCTGGTGACGGGCAAGCTGACAAAAGAACTCGAGAACCCGGGCCTGCTCGGGTGGGTCGCCGACAAGGATCTCGTCGCCCGAGCAGGGCTCGCGCCGCGTCCGGATGGCTCCATGGTGATGATGGTGCGGGACGGCACCGATGCGGACTGGCGGCCGCTGCTCGACATCTCAGCCGAGGACGCGCTCACGACCTCACCGCTCGCGTTCAGCGCCGACGGCAGTTCGCTGCTCTTGGCCAGCTCCGTCGGTGTGGACACCACGCAACTCGTCCGCCTCGATACCGCCACAGGGACTGCGGAGGTGCTCGCCGCCGATCCCGAGGCTGACGTGACCGGGGTCCTGTTGCATCCCCAAACAAACGAACCGCAGATAGTGAGCCTGCTGAAGGACCGGACGGAGTACGTCGTGCTCGACCCCAAGGTCGATACCGACCTGGCTGCCGTACGGGCGCTGCACCCCGGCGATCCGGTGTTCGAGGGCGGCGACGACGACGAGAACACCTGGCTCGTCGGGTTCACCAACGATGCGGGCGCCATCCCCTACTTCTCCTACGACCGGGCGACGCGGCAAGGACACTTTCTCTTCGAGCACCAACCAGCCCTCAACGACTACGAGCTGGCGTCGATGGAGCCCTTCTCGTTCGCGGCTCGCGACGGGCTCACGATCCACGGTTACGCGACGTTCCCCGTCGGCTCGGACCGCTCCTCCCTTCCCCTTGTCCTCAACGTGCACGGTGGTCCGTGGGACCGGGACGTGTGGGGTTTCGACCCGGAGGCTCAGTGGCTCGCCAACCGTGGCTACTTGTGCGTGCAGGTGAACTACCGGGGTTCGGCGGGATACGGGAAGGGTTTCTTGAACGCCGGCGACAAGGAGTGGGGCGGCAAGATGCACGACGACCTCGTCGATGCCGTCGCTCACATCGTGAGCCAGGGCTGGGCCGACCCCAAGCGGGTCGCCATCTACGGCGGCTCCTACGGCGGCTACGCCGCCCTCGTTGGGGCGACGTTCACGCCGGACGTGTTCTGCTGCGCCGTCGACATCGTCGGGCCGTCGAACCTGAAGACGCTGATCGAGACGATCCCTCCCTATTGGGCGCCGCTCGTGGCTCAGTTCCACCGCCGGGTGGGTAACCCTGCCGAGGAGGCCGAGTTTCTCTGGTCGCGCTCGCCGTTGTCCCGGGTCCACGACATCCGGGTGCCACTACTCATCGCGCAGGGCGCCAACGACCCGCGCGTGAAACAGGCTGAGGCCGAGCAGATCGTTGCAGCGCTCACAGAAGCCGGCATCGAGCACGAATACATGCTCTTCCCCGACGAGGGGCACGGGTTCGCGAAGCCGGAGAACCGGTTGACATTCTACGCGGCGGCGGAGCGTTTCCTTGCCCGGCACCTCGGGGGGCGGACGGAGGACTGACTCATCGCAGCGTGTCTCGGCAGTGCCGTCGTGGCGGTCACCCGGCGGCTGTTGAACGAGCCCGACTACAAACCGCTCGACGGGCGCTTCCCGCCGCGCCTACATCTTCGCCCGCCGGCGACCCGGCTAGGCACTGCAGGTCCGGGATCGACCGGGACGGCGGAGGCTCGGGGCTTTACGGTTGCAGTTGTGCCGCCTCTCATCGAGTACCAGCGCGTGTTCGAGTTCGACGTGACGCCGGCGATGCTGTGGTCGGCGATCGAGCAAACGGACCGCTTCGAACGCTGGTGGCCCTGGCTGCGTGACTTCACGCTGGATGGGGGCTCGCTCAAGACTGGAGCCGCCCTGCACGGCGTTGTGGTCCCCCCGCTTCCTTACCGCATGACTGTCGACATCGAGCTCGTGTCCTGCAGGCGACCGAGCGCCATCGACGCGCTCGTGCACGGCGACCTGGAGGGCAAGGCTCGGCTGCGACTGCGCCGCTCCGGTGCCGGCACTCGAGCCGAGGTGGCCTGGACCGTCGAGATGATGCAACGCCCGATGCGCATAGCTAGCCGCTTCGCCTACCCACTGATGGTCTGGGGTCACGACAGGGTGGTCGATATGACGGTCGCCGGGTTTCGTCGGTACTTGGTGAGCGATGTGTGAAGGCGGCGAATGGCCCCGGAACATCGGGCCTACCCTCCACTCCTCGACGGTAGATCGACGATGCGGCAGGGGATGTCGGCGTTCTCGTCGAGGTGGTAGCTCGCGCATATCCGGTGGTAGCCATCGGCGACGGTGAGCGGACGCGACCGCTCGAGGTCGCCGCGCACGACGAGGACCGGCGAGAGCCGCTCTCCTGACTTCACCTTGGCCAGATCGCTGGCGACGTGGGCGTTGTCCATGGGAAGCAGCACCAGGTCGCTTGCACGAAGCAGATCCTTCGCCTTGCGTGTGGTTGCTGACCCATGCCGAAGGGCGCTCACCGCGCTCCTGGCCGCGTCGGTGCCAAGGACAAGGCTCAGGTAGTCGAAGGCCGCCGGAAAGTCATGATCGTCCGGATCCTGCTTCCAATGTTCCTTTGGCTCCTTCGGCATCGGAGTGCTCCTCCACTGTCCCGGTCCGGCTGTGTCGCGGCCAAGGCTCTCACATGTGGCGGTCGGCAAGGGGTGCCGACGAGGCCACGCGCGGTCTCGCGGCCGCGGCGCGCCGGCGCCAAGCCCGTCGGACCGCACCCGCGCGCACCCTCCTGATAAACTACAAACGTACGTTCGATTCGAGTCACGAGGCGGTCTGTGACGAGTAACTCGGACGGCGTGCGGTATCGCGTGGTCATCACGCCTTTGGTCGGTCTTGTCGCGCCGTGATGGTGCGCATGAGTGTCGAGGAGGCGGTGATGTCGATCGCGAGGCTCACTGGTCTGATCTCCGAGCTCTTCTCCATCGTGGCGGCACTCGATGCCGACACGATCGAGCCCGGCGACGCTTCGGCGCTTGTCTCGGTGTTCGTGAGGGGCGAGAACCTCTGTGCGGCGGGAAAGGCGATGTGCGCCTCCCGGGCGGCGGAGGCTGGCGCCCACCGGCGGGCCGGTCATGTCGATCCCGCGAGCTGGCTCGCTGAGCTATCTGGTGAACCCCGGGGCAGGGCCAACGATGCCCTGCAGACCGCTTCCAGCCTGTCGCGGCTCCCCTTGCTGGGCGCGGCGCTCCGAACCGGCGAACTGTCGCCCACCAAGGCCCGGGCCGTCGTAGATGCCGCTTCGCAGGACCCAGCGTCCGAAGCCTCGTTGCTCGAGACGGCACGCACGGGCTCTCTCCACGAGCTCCGGGACCATGCAGAACGGGTGAAAGCTGCAGCCCGGTCCAAAGAGGACGACGAGGCTCGCTACGAGGCAATCCGCAAGGCCCGCCACTTGCGCACCTTCACCGGTTCCGACGGCGGGCTCAAGGGTCAGTTCTCTTTGACGCCTGACGCGGGAGCAAAGGTGCTCTCGATCCTTCAGCCCGCGTCGGACTTCTTCTTCGACGAAGCCCGTCGGGAGGGGCGCCGGGAGTCCAGCGAGGCCTACCTCGCGGATGCCCTCGTGGCGGTCGTGACCGGCGAGTGGCCCGGCGCAGAGGCCGACTATGAAGAGGCTGACGTGGGCGAGGGCGAGGGCGGCGCGGGTGGCAAGGGCGGCGCGGGTGGCGAGGGTGGCGAGGGCGACGAGGGTGGCGAGGGTGGCGCGGGCGGCGAGGGCGGCGCGGGTGGCGAGGGCGACTCCGGTGACTACGACGGGACCGACATGCTCGACCCGAGTGACATCACTGACCTGGGCGATACGGTTGAACGCAGCGATCACACCGACGTCGCTCCCGCAGAGAGCGGCCGGGCCGTCTCACCCTCCAACAGCTCACCGTCAAGACCAGCAGCCGCCGACAACCGAGTGCGGGCCGACGGCTATCCCGACAACTCCAAGAAGCGACGGAGGGGCACGCCACCTAGAGCCGTCGTCATCTGCAGAGTCGACCTCTCCGCCCTCCAACGTGGTGAGGTGGTGAGCGGAGAGATGTGTGAGATACCCGGCGTGGGCCCTGTGCCGGTATCGGTCGTCCGCGAGCTATTCGGGGACTGCTTCCTGAAGTTCATCATCACCAAGGGTGTGGATATCCAGTCGGTCGTGCACTACGGCCGTTATCCGCGAGCTCATCAGCGGACCGCCCTTCAGTTCCGGGATCCGTGCTGTGTGGTCCCTGGCTGTGGAAGGACTTTCGGCCTCCAGTACGACCACACGGATCCGTTCGGCCAGGGTGGGCCAACCTCGCTCGACAACCTGGCGCGACTTTGCACCCCGCATCACGCGATGAAGACACATCGTGGCTACCAGATCCGCGGTGGTCCTGGGCATTGGGAATGGGTGGCCCCGAGTGGGGCTGGCAGCGGAGCTGGCGATGGCCCAGCCGGGAGCGGCGGTCCGGGCAGCGCCGGGATTGCCCTTCCCCGGACTACCGAGGACGATCGCCGGGATTGGCGCCGCCTGGAATGACCGTGGTGATGCTTGGCGCTGGACCGGGCGGCGGCGGGACCGGGCGGCGGCGGGACCGGGCGGCGGCGGCGGGACCGGGCGGCCTCGGGACCGGGCGGCCTCGGGACCGGGCGGCGGCGGCGGGACCGGGCGGCGGCGGGACCGGGCGCTCCACCGGGCGCTGGCGGCGGGCGCCGGTCACCAGGCCTCAGGCCTCAGGCCTCAGGCCTCAGGCCTCAGGTGTCAAGTACAGCGGTCGCTCACCACAGTCAGGCGTCGTCCTCAGGCAC
>JBEKLQ010000061.1:0-24566 GCA_050010115.1 Acidimicrobiales bacterium
GCGCCATCTTCCACTCGAAGAAGATCGAGATGTACGCCGAGATCATGATGAGGAACACGATCAGGGCCTCGACGGCCTTATGGGTGATCTGACCACCCCAGGTGGGGCCGACCGCCTCGATCGAGACCGAGTTCGCCGAGGTATGGGTCAGGCCTGCGAGAACGGTCGCGATCTGGTTCTGCTTGGCCAGGTCGACGTTCCCGCCATTGGACAATTTTGCCTGCACCGAGATCTGGGTGCTGCCGTTGTGACCGAGGCTCGTGATCGTGGCGCCGCCCAAGCCGTAGGGTGCAAGCGCCTTCTGCGCCTGCACCACGCTGACGCCGTTCGCGTTCACTTGCCAGGACGTCCCACCGACGAACTCGATGTTGTAGTTGAGCCCGCGGATCCCCAGCGATAAGGCGCCTGCAAGGATCACGATGCCGGAGATCGCGAACCAGAGGTTCCGTCTCCGGACGAAGTCGAACTTCGTCTGTCCGTAGTACAGCCTCCGGAACCAGTTGGCGCTCTGTTCGGTCGTCTCGCTGTCGAGTGCGATCGTTCCCGCGCTCATGCTCGGGCCTCCGCTGATGGCGCGCCCAGGCCGCGGGCCACACCGAAGCCGCGGGCTTCGGTGAACAGGCGGTTACGCCCGAGCAGGATCACGAGCGGGCGCGTGAAGAAGTACGCGGTGATGACGTCCAGCAACGTCGAGATGCCGAGCATCAGAGCGAAGCCTTTCACGGCGCCGATCGACAGTAGGTAGAGGACGAGCGCACCGATGAACGACACGGCGTCAGCGGACAGGATCGTGCGGTAGGCGCTTTTGAAGCCTTTGTCGACCGACGACCGGATCGATCGGCCCGCTCGCACTTCGTCTTTTAATCGCTCGAAGTACACGACATAGGAGTCGACGGTGATACCTACCGACACGATCAGACCGGTGATGCCCGACAGGTCCAGCGTCAGGCCGGCGCTGTGCCCGAGCGAGGCGATGATGCCATAGAGCAGCCCTGCAGTCGACACGAGACCGAGTACGACGACAACCCCGAGGGCTCGGTAGTAGAAGATCGTGTAGCCCATGACGAGCGCGAGGCCGAGCAGGCCTGCCAAGATGCCGGCGTGGAGTGACGAGGACCCCAGCGAGGGTGACACGGTGTCACTCGTGAGGATGTGAACCCCGATCGGGAGTGCACCGTACTTCAGCAGCAGGGAAAGGCTGCCGGCGGTCTGGGCGTTGATCCCGCCACCACTGATCTCCCCCGAGCCCGAGAACGAGGTGGCATCGATCTGTGGGGCCGTCTCCACTACGCCGTCGAGATCATTGGCCACGAGGTAGTGGTAGTTGGGAGCGGCGATCTTCTGATTGAAGATCGTGGTTCCCTTTGAGGTGAGATCGAAGACCACCTGCCAGCCGGCAGCGACGTCCTGCGGGTAGGCGTTCGAGATGACCGAGCCATTGGCGAGGACGGGACCCAGCTCGACCCGAGGCCAGGGACCATTGGGGTACGGCAGCACCACGTCGGAGCTCTGGTTGTTCGCGTCCTGCACGCCGGTGGTCGTGACATACGAGGTGAGGGGGGTGTAGGCGGCGGGCGAGGGGTTCGACGACGAAGGGGTGAACGTCGCCGGGCAGACCGGCGGCGCCGTGTAGCCGCTCTTCGCCGGCTGCGTCGTCGTAGTGACGGTTGACGTCGTCGTCGACGACGACGTGCTCGACTTCGCCTTGGCTGTTGTCGAGGTGGTCGTCGACGATGAGGACGTGCTCGACTTCGCCTTGGCTGTTGTCGAGGTGGTCGCCGGAGTCGTGGTCGAGGTCGTGGTCGACGACGGCTTCACGTAGCTCGGAGCACCACACAGCACTTTGCGAAAGAAGAGCTGGGCGGTCTGGCCGATCACTTGCTCGATGTGGCGGGCATCCTTCACGCCGGGGAGCTGCACGACGACGTCGGGGCCCTGCACGCCGATGTTCGGCTGGCCTACGCCGAGCCCGTTCACGCGGTCTTCGAGTACGTTCACGACCTCGGCGAGCTTGGCGGAGCTAACACTTCCAGTCGGGGCACAGACGTTGGACTGGTGAGGCGCGTTGGGGCAGTACACGACCGAGAGCCCGCCTCGTAGGTCGAGCCCCAGGATGGGGTGCCAATCGGCGGCGATCACACCGACGAAGGCACCGAAACACAACAGCAGTGTGGCCAACACGCTCACGACCATGGAGCGTTGCTTCATGGAGTCTGTCCCTGTTCGGTCGTGGACGTCGGATGCGACGAGTCGCTCAGCTGACCGGCACCTAAGTCTGGCTGGTCGGCGTGGGAAGCGTCGTGATCCTCGGCATCGTCGGCCTCGGCATCGTCGGCCTCATCGTCCTGACCGGCATCGTCGTAATCGTCGTCGTCGTCGTGATCGTCGTCGCCGTACTGATCGTGGCCGTCGTGGTGCGCGCCCGGGTCTTCCGACACAGTTGCGTCCCCGTCCCACTCGTCGGCCACGGCAGGTACCAGCACCTGCGCGATCGACCGCGAGACGACCTCGATCTCGATCTCCGGCGCGATCTCGACAGTCGCACGGTCTCCTTCGAGGCTCGTCACCCGGCCGATGATTCCAGAGGCCAGCATGACCTCATCGCCGATGTTGGCCCCCTTCTTCTGCATCTGGCGCTGACGCGTGCGCTGGCGGGGTCGGAGTACGAGAAGGTAGATCGCCAGGCCGAAGAAGATCAGGATCCCGTAGCTGAGCAGAGGATTGGACTTCGTCGTCGACGCCTTGGTCGTCGTCGTCACCTTCGCGGCGGCCAGAACCAAGCCGTGAACGGTGAAGCTGACGTGGTTGAGGTACGAGGACATCGGCTCCCTGCGCTGGGTCGTATCGAGGCGTCCGACACCTTAGCCGCTGGTCGGTACCAGCTATGAGCAGGGATCGTCCTCACCGACGGCGTCGAACAGGCTCGGGCCTTCAGGCGCGAGATGACGGCCACGTGAACGCCCTGATCGCCCGTGGATCCAGGCGGGTGTCCCCGTGCTCAAGTCGGCTGCAGCTGCCTCGACATGGGGCGGAATCGCGAGGCCGAGATGACGGAAGGCCGCCGGTGTTGCCAACCGGCCCCGGGGGGTCCGCAGTACCAGGCCGGCCTGCAGCAGGAACGGCTCGTAGGCGTCCTCCACAGTCTCGGGCTCTTCTCCGATGCTGACCGCGACCGTGGACAGACCGACCGGGCGCCCCGCGAATCGCTCGCACAACGTCTCGAGGATCATCCGGTCGACCCGGTCGAGGCCGAGCTCATCAACACCGAAGCATTCCAGGCCTTCACGAGCCACCTCGAGGGTAACGACGCCCGCGCCACGGACCTCGACGAAGTCGCGAACTCGCCGAAGGAGCCGGATGGCGAGGCGCGGTGTCCCGCGGGACCGGCTGGCGATCTCCGCTGCTCCCGCATCGGTGACCTCAGTGCCGAATAGCCGCGCTGACCGTCTCACGATCGCTACGAGCTCACCCGGGCCGTAGTGGTCGAGCCGGGCCACGAACCCGAAGCGGTCTCTGAGCGGCCCTGTAACCAGACCTGTCCGCGTCGTCGCACCGATGAGCGTGAACCTCGGGAGCTCGAGCCGGATGGAACGGGCGGTCGGCCCTTTGCCTAGCACGATGTCCAACTGGAAGTCCTCCATCGCCGGGTAGAGGACCTCCTCCACCGCGCGCCCCAGCCGATGTATCTCGTCGATGAACAGGACGTCGCCCACCTGGAGATCGGTCAGGATGGCCGCCACGTCACCGGTCCTGACCAGGGCCGGCCCGGACGTCACACGGAACCCGGCTCTCATCTCGGCGGCGACGATGCCTGCCAAGGTGGTCTTCCCTAATCCAGGCGGCCCGGCGAACAGGAGATGATCGACCGCCTGGCCTCGCATTCGCGCCGCCTCCAGCACGATCTCGAGCCGTTCCTTCAGCTCGGTCTGCCCGACGAAGTCCGCCAACCGCCGCGGCCGCAGACTGGGTTCGACCTCGGCGTCGTCCTCGTCGGCGGTCGGATCCTGTGCGCGGTCTGCGATGCCCGGGGCAGCACCGTCCCGAGGAACGCGCTCCTCGTGATCGCCGCGGTCGAAGGCAGTTGGGCCCTGGTGTGTCTCGGCGGCCAACGAGTCGTCTCGGATGACCTCCTTGCGAGGGCTCATCGCCGAGGCGCCAGTTCCCGGAGCGCCAGCCTCAGCAGCTCCTCGAGGCTGCCCTCAGCCGGCAGCGCCCGAACCGCCCGCCGGACCTCATCGGACCCGTACCCGAGCTGCGTCAGCGCATCGGCGACCTCCCGGGCGACCGGCGGGCTACCCCCGATGACTGAGACAGCCGGAGGCGTCGTCCCGTCAAATTCTCCGAAGCGAGACTTCAAGTCCACTATCAGGCGCATCGCCGTCTTGCGCCCGACTCCAGGCACGAGGGTGAGGGCGTCGAGGTCCTCACTGGTCACGATCTCCACCAGGCGCTCAGTCCCGTGCATGGAGACAATTGCGAGCGCTAGCGCTGGGCCGACTCCGTGAGCACCGAGGAGCACCTCGAACACGCTCCGCTCATCGGGATCAGCGAACCCGTAGAGCGTGATCGCTCCTTCTCGCACGTGCGTATGTACCCAGAGCGTCGCCTCCGGTGCACGGAGCCCCCCGTCCAGGGTCGAGGTCGCGTGAGTGAACGAGCCGGCAAGCCGGGGGGACACGAAGACCCGGTAGCCGACTCCCCCGACATCGACGACGACCTCCACCGACGTGTCGCCGGCCATACGTCGCTCCACGATGTCACCGCGCAGGTAGCCGATCATCCCGCCATCCCTTTCAAGGTCGCTTGCTCCTGCGCCCACGGCGCGGCGCCGAGATGGCAGACTGCGAGCGCGAGCGCGTCGGCGACATCGGGCGGCTGCGGCACCTCAGGCAGGTTGAGCAGGCGCACGACCATCGCCTGCACCTGCTCCTTCGGGGCGTTCCCATAGCCCGTCACCGCGAGCTTGACCTCTGCCGCCGTGTACTCGGCGACCGCGCACGCGTGCTCGACCGCTGTCACCAGAGCCACCCCGCTCGCCTGTCCCACCGACATGGCTGTCCTCGCGTTGGACCGGAAGAAGATCCGCTCGATGACCAGCACGTCCGGTCTCAGGTCGTCGAGCAGTGCGCTGAGATCACTCCGGAGCATCGCCAGCCGTCGCGGCAGGGCTTCGGTCGCTGGCGTCGTGATGACGCCAGCTGCCAGGGCGCGGTAGCCGGGCCCGGCTCGCGCCACGCAGCCGTACCCGCACCTCGAGAGGCCGGGGTCGATCCCGAGCACAAACATTCGTTCGATCGTAACCCCACGCATCCGATACGACGCGGATGCTCGATCGGCGACGATGGGTCAGAAGCGAGACGGGTCCGAGCTCGGGCGGCCACTAGGTCAGCCCTGCAGCGGCCTGGCGCCTGCCGGCCAGACGGGGCGCTGGGCCTCAGAGCTCCACGCTCTCGAGGATCTCGTCGGGGATGTCGAAGTTCGACCAGACGTTCTGCACGTCGTCGTGCTCCTCCAAGAGCTCGATGAGCTTGAGCACGCGCTTGGCCACCGCTTCGCTGTCGATCTCGACCCTCGAGGTCGGAACCATCTCCAGATCGGCGGTCTCGACCGGGATAGCGGCTTCGTCGAGAGCGGTTCGCAGCGCGTGGAGATCAGTCGGGGCAGACGTCAACATCCAGTCCGACCCCTCGTCGGAGAGATTTTCGGCGCCCGCCTCGAGGGCGACGCTCATCAGATCGTCCTCTCCGACCGTCTTCGGCAGCAAGACGACGCCCTTGCGCTCGAACTGCCACGAGACGGCGCCGGGCTCGGCCATCGAGCCACCGTTGCGCGAGAAGAGCGCGCGGATGTCGGCGCCCGTGCGGTTGCGGTTGTCAGTGAGGCACTCGACGATCAGTGCGACGCCAGACGGCGCGTATCCCTCGTAGGCCACCGCTTCGTAGCGCACGCCCTCGAGCTCGCCGGTGCCTCGCTTGATGGCCCGCTCGATCGTGTCGAGCGGCACCGACGCATCACGTGCCTTCGAGAACATCGTTCGCAAGGTGGCGTTGGCGTTGACGTCGCCGCCTCCCTCGCGAGCCGCTACCTCGACCTGACGAATGAGCTTGGCGAAGAGCTTGCCCCTGGCCTTGTCCACTGCGCCTTTGCGGTGCTTGGTCGTCGCCCACTTCGAATGACCCGACATCGTTCAGTCTCCCTCGAGCTCGACGTGGTGCAATAGCATTTCGTGCAGCCTCCTGTCGCCGGCGAGCTCAGGGTGGAATGCCGCGACGATCACCGAGCCCTGCCGGCACACGACCGGTCGCATCGACTCGTCACCCGCGCCGTGACCGAGCGCCACGGACGCCAGCACCTCAACATCGGGACCTGCATCCTCGACGACCGGGGCTCTGATGAACACGGCGTGCATCGGCCCGCCATCGAGGCCCCGCACCGTCAGCTCGGACTCGAAGGACTCGACCTGGCGTCCGAACGCGTTGCGCCGGACGACGAGGTCGATCGCGCCGAGGCACACCTGGTCCGGCCGGCCGTCGAGGATCTTCGAGGACAGCAGGATCATGCCGGCGCAGGTGCCGAGCATCGGGAAGCCGTCCGCGACAAGCTTCTCCAGCGCCGGTAGGAGCCCCGAGGACTGCAGCAGCATCGACATCGTCGTCGACTCCCCGCCCGGCACCACGAGGGCATCGAGCCCCTCGAGGTCCATGGGTCGCCGGACCTGGACTGCCGCGGCACCAACCTGCTCGAGCACGGCAACGTGCTCACGGACGTCACCTTGCAATGCCATCACGCCCACTCGCGGGCGGGAACGGGCAGGCGCCACGCGACTACCAGCCGCGATCAGCCAGCTTCACCTGGAGAGTGCCGATCTCGCTTCCCTCCATGGCGTCGCCCAGCCCTCGGGACACCTTGGCCACGATCTCCGCATCGTCGAAGTGCGCCGTGGCTTCTACGATCGCACGCGCGCGGCGAGGTGGGTCGCTGCTCTTGAAGATGCCGGACCCGACGAAGACCGCTTCGGCCCCGAGCTGCATCACAAGCGCGGCGTCAGAAGGAGTAGCAAGACCGCCCGCGCAGAACAGCGGGACCGGCAACTTGCCCGACGCGGCGATCTCCTCGACCAGATCGACTGGGGCTTGCAACGTCTTGGCCCACGCATACAGCTCTACGGGGTCAGCAGTGGTGATCTTGCGGATGTCGCCGATGATCGAACGAAGGTGCCGGACTGCCTCGACGACGTTCCCGGTCCCGGCCTCACCCTTGGAGCGGATCAGGGCCGCACCTTCGCTGATCCGCCGCAGCGCTTCACCGAGGTTCGTCGCCCCGCACACGAACGGGACCTGGAATGCCCATTTGTCGATGTGGTGCGCCTCGTCGGCCGGCGTGAGCACCTCGCTCTCGTCGATGTAGTCGACGCGGAGCGCCTCGAGCACCTGTGCCTCGGCGAAGTGGCCGATACGTGCCTTGGCCATGACCGGGATCGTCACGGCCCCCTGGATCCCTTCGATCAGGATCGGGTCGCTCATGCGCGCCACGCCGCCGTCGCGGCGGATATCGGCCGGCACGCGCTCGAGCGCCATCACGGCGACCGCACCCGCGTCCTCGGCGATCTTCGCCTGATCGGCGTTGACCACATCCATGATCACGCCACCGCGCAGCATCTCAGCGAGACCCCGCTTCACACGGGTGGTCCCGGTTGCCTTGGTTGTCGTGGCCGGCGACGGCGCTGCTGTCGCGCCAGTCATCGTGTGGTCGGAGTCATGTGGCGTGCCCATCAAGCTCAGTTTAGGGCTCGGACCGACTCACAGTTCCCGAAGCACGTCCAAGCGCACTGGGATCGCAGAATCGTCACGATGCGTGCCGAACCGGATCAGCCAGCAGGCCGAGGTCCGCGCCAGCACGTCAGGGGGTACCGACGACGGACGGCAGTCACCGATCGCCGCCAGCTTCTCCAAGGCGGAGATCATTCCCGGGGGGTAACGGGTCGTTGAGGCTCCTGCCACGTCGGCTCGGATCTCGCGATCTGGACCCTCCATCCAGCTCGCCCCGCGTGCCCCACCGACGGCGAGCAGCATGTGCCCCACCGAAGAGGCGCCGATGGTCGCCGAGGCCACGTCGAGTTGCTTGACGTGGGCGAGCTCGTGAGCGAGCACGCCCTCGAGCTCGATGCGATCGAGCAGTTCCAGCAGTCCAGCGGTCACCACGATGGCGGCGTCGTGGTGCTTCCGTCCGACGGCAATGGCGTTCGGAGCGCGGTCGTCGAGGACGCGCAGCTCCGGCACCGGCAAGCCCAGCACGGCGCACAGACCCTCGGTGAGGTCGCTCAGACGCTCGGCGCCGAGGGAGCTCACGTACCCTGCGGCCGCGGCGGCCGAGGGGGCAGAGCCCCCAAGTTGAGCCAGCAGCGACGACGCCGATCTCGTCCACGTCAGTGACGCGGTGATCGCCCACACGATCACGAGCACGGCACCGACCACGAGAAGCGGGACGTAAGCGAAACCGATCCCCATGACCGCCAACCCGAGTGCGCCCGGAAGCGCCAGCAGCAACAGCACCCTGCGGCGGTTCGCCTCGGCGGCGGCTTTCCACCCGGCGTCGCGCCGAGCTGCAGCCCGGTCGAGCACGACCCTGGCTGCTTGGTACGCAACCTGCTCGGCCTCCCGGTTCCGGCGGTGGCGCTCTTCGGGGTCATGACCACGCCGGTCCCGACGAGGCGCGGGTCTCGTCTGGCCGGGCACGGGTCCGATCTTAGGTGAGCTGGCGGGCCGCAACGCTCCTGCGGTAGATCTCCAGGTACCGCTCGGCAATGGAGTCGAGCGCGTAGCTCGCGACTCGTTCGTTGCCCATCCGTACCAGCCGCTCGCGTTCCGCCCGCACGCCGAGCACCTCGGCGAGAACGGCAGCGAGCGCCTGGGCATCGCCGACCGGCACCCAATTCGCTGCCTCGCCGGCAGCCAGCCGGTAGCCGGGCAGGTCGGACGCGATCACAGCCGTGCCGGCTGCCATGGCTTCGAGCAGCACGACCCCGAACGACTCCCCACGTAGGGATGGCGCGACGAAGACGTCGGCGGCCCGGAGCAGCCGGACCTTTTCCTCATCGCCCACGGCACCCAACCATTCGGTCGCGTCGAGCGCCGCGAATCGTCGCCGTACGTCGACCGTCTGCGGGCCATCGCCCACGACCTGCACTCGGGCCGTTCGCGCTGGCTCACCCGCAGCGGCGTTCCGGCGGAGTATCTCAACAGCCTCCAGCAGGACCGCCAATCCCTTCCGCTCCTCGTGCCGCCCGACGAACAGGATCCGGAGCGGCATTGCCTCGCCTTCCCTGGCGGCCGGGGCCGGCACTTCCGGGTCAAGCGCATACCGCCTGACGTCCACACCGTTCGGGATCACCAGGATCGACGGAAGGAACGGGCCGAGCACTTCGCGCGCCGTCGACCGCGCAGCCTCAGAGACGGCGACTGCCGTGTCCATCCGGCGGGCGAAGGGCCGGAGGGCCAAGCCCTCGACACGGTACAAGCCATCGGATCCGGAACGATGGAAGGTCCCGACGATCGGTCGGGGCCCGGCTACGAGTGCAGCGAGCGATGGCCCAGGAGTCAGCGGCTCGTGAATGTGAACCAGGTCCGGCCGCACCAGCCGCAGGGCCCGCAGGGTCCTGGTCATGGCTGCTGGCGTGGGAGCGACCGGAGCTCGGGAACCGTTGGCGCTGATGCTCACGCTCTTGCCGACGCCGATGAGTTCGAACGCCGCCGCCGGACGGTTCCGCTTGTCGGTGACCGGCGTCACGACCGTCACGTGCGTCCCGGCTCGGACGAGTGCTTCGGCGAGGCCTCTCACCTGGGTCTGCACACCTCCTGGGATCGACCAGTCATAGGGGCAGACCATGGCGACGCGCACGTGGCGAGGCTACGACCTCACTCGCGAAGTGTCAGCCGACGGTGCACGACAGGCCCGAGCATCGGGGACCCCGTGCCGCGTGAGACAACGCTCCCGGTGATCGTCAGATGTACGTGTACTGATCCGTCGGACGCCACGGGCTCGTTCCCCCCGAGGCCGTCACCGCCACGATGACCGTGGTGTCGGCGGTGCCCGCTGGCGAGACGGCGATGATCTCATGAGACGAGATGACCTTGAATTTCGTCGCGGCCACACCGCCGAAGGTCACCGCCGTGACCCCCGTGAAGTTGACGCCCTTGATCGTCACACGAGTGCCCCCTTCTGCGCCGCCCGAGGACGGTGCAACAGCGTGCCCGAAGGGGCCCACGATCGGCAGTGTGAGGTTGGGTTCGTCGACCGAGCCGATGGCACAGCCGGTCCAGACCGGGGCACGAAGTCCTCGCTGGTCGTTGACCATGCATAGCTTCGCGGAGGTCGAGGCGATGGTCACCGTCGTCCGGTTCGGGATCTGGTCGAGGACCGGGCTCGTCAATGCGGGTTCCATCGTCTCGGTCCGCCCGCCGTTCCCCTGGAGCGGGCCTAGTTGCGGGCTCACCCCGACGAGATCGTGCTCGGCTGAGCTGAAGCCACAGGTCGTCCCGGCGTCGTTCTCCAGGTTGAAGCCCGCGTCGGTCACCGAGCCGGCGCAGTCTTGGCCGGTCGAGTCCGCCACGATGCTGCCGGCGATGATGACCGAGGCTGCGGAGCCGCTGTAGATCGTGACATCGCCGCCATTGCCGTCGAACGTCGAGATCATGATTGACACCGGCCCTGTGGGGCCGTATTCGCCATTGTCGCCATTGTCGATCGCTCCGCCGTCGATACCGCCGGAGTCTCCGGTGAACGTCGACGCCATGACAGCGAGGCTCCCGTAGCCGTAGTTGTCCCCGCTGTCGATGGCTCCGCCGTCAGCGGTGGCGGTGTCGTCCGAGAAGGTAGAGCGCGTAACGGTGAGTGTCCCGGTACCGTGGGTATCCCCGCTGTCGATGGCTCCGCCGTCGTAGCCGGTGTCGTCCGAGAAGGTAGAGCGCGTGACGGTGAGTGTCCCGGTGCCCCCTGCGTCGCCGCTGTCGATGGCTCCCCCGAGGTAGGTGCTGGAGTCCCCGGTGAACGTCGACCGCGTGATCGTGAGCATCCCGGAACCGTTCACGCCTCCGCTGTCGATGGCTCCGCCGTCCCTGCTGCCGGTGTCATTCGAGAAGCTGGAGCCCCAGACCGTGAGCGTCCCGGTCCCGGCTGCACCCCCGTTGTCGATGGCGCCGCCGTAGTCGCTGGTGTCGTTCGAGAAGTTGGAGCCCGTGACCGTGAGCGTCCCAGTGCCTTCGTGGTCACCGCTCGCGATCGCTCCGCCCCGCGAGGCGCTGGAGTCGTTCGAGAAGCTGGAGCCCATGACCGTGACAGTCCCGGTGCCGTCGTCGTCGCCGCTCCCGATCGCTCCGCCGTCAGAGCCGCTGGAGTCGTACGAGAAAGTCGACTTCGTCACCCTGAGCGATGCCCCGCTCTCGACGTCGGCACCTCCCCCGAAGGTCGCCGTCGTGCCGGTGATCGTCACCGCGCTCAGGCTGACGGTGCCGGCGTCGTCGAGCCCGCCCCCGTTACCGGTGCTCGTGTTGTCACCATCTTGGATCGTGAGCGACCTCAGTTTCGCGTACACACCTGAGGTGACGGTGAGGACGGCGCCGTCACAGGCGCTCGTGGGGCAAGGGACGGCGCTGGAACCATCCCCGTCGATGGTCGGGTCGGCGACCCCGCCGGCCGGCGCGATCGTCACGGGCAGGCTCGAGGTGGACGGCGTCTGAAGCGAGAAGTTGCCGTAGTACGGGCTCACGTCACCCGCCGTCTCGAGCAGGACCTTGCTGCCGGCCGGCGCCAGCGCCAGCGCCTCGGTGAGCGAGCACTGGCTGTCCACGACGGTGGTCCGAGGACAGCTCGACGGTGAGGCGGCGGCTCCACCGGCATAGGCGTGGAGCGACGCTGTCGGCGCCGCCGATGCCGGAGCTGGGCCGAGAGTCAAGGTGGCGCCAGCAAGGATGCCAGCGCCAGCGAGCGGCGCGAGCGAGCGCCAAAAGCTACGAATGAGTGCAGAACTGTGAACGTTCATATCCCGACCCGGTCCCCTCGCCACCGTCTCGTGATGCTTCAGCGGAGTCGTTGGCCTCCGCGATCCAGGCGAGGGTACGTAGTCCAGAACGCGTCGTCAACCCAATTCGCCTTGCCCCGACGCGGCAGGACAAAACCGCTCCTCCTCGACAAAGCTCTCGGCGACCTCAAGTGTACGTGTGCTGAGCTTCCGGACGCCACGGGCTCGTTCCCCCGGAGGCCGTCACTTCCTCACCCGTACTTCTCCTTGTCCCCCGGCCAGTTGGCCTGGAACATGTGCCACTGCTCAGGCGCCTCGCGAATCAGGTCTTCGAATTCGGCCGCCAGCATCTGCGTGACGATGGCCACGTCGTCGCGGAGCCGGCCGGTGCGCTCAAAGGCGAGCGGTGGGCGGATCACCCCGTGTCCCCTGCCGCCTCGCTGCTGGTACACGGCGCACGGGAACAACGGGGCGCCAGTCCGCAGGGCTAACACGGCGGCGCCGGCCGGCAAGGTCGTCTTCTCGCCGAAGAACTCCACCTCGATCCCGTTGCCGACGAGGTCACGGTCAGCGACGAGACCCACGAGGCGGCCGGCGCGGAGCGTCGCGATGAGCTTGGCCGGTGTGTCCGGCTCAAAACTGTGGATCGTCAGCCCGAGCGCCTCTCGCTCCGAGCGGAACCATTCGAACAGCTTCGGAGGCTCCAGTGGTTCGACGACCGTGGTCATCGGGTTGCCCTTCAGCGTGAGCCACAGGCCACCCAGGTCCCAGCACCCGAGGTGCGGCAGGGCGAGGATGATGCCTCGATGCTTCGCCATCTCCTCCTCCACCTGTTCGTACCCGTCGATGGAGAAGAGGGAGAAGACATCTTTCGGCCGGAGCGTCGTGAGCCGAGCCCCGTCGACCCAATAGCGGGCGTACGAGTCGAACGCTTTCACGACGAGGTGCTCGAGCGCTGCATCGGACATGTTGGGCCCGACCACACGGCGAAGGTTCGCCCGGAGCTGCGGACGCTTCTTGCGCCACAGCTCCGACATCGTCAGGCCACCAGCGGTTGCCAGACCCTCCGCGAGCGGAGCCGGAAGGGTCTGGAGGAACGTCGCGAGGGAGCGGTACGTCCAGTACGCGGCGATGTCACGGCCGTGCCGGCGCCGCGCCTCTTCTCGTGGAGGCTGCTCCACCTAGACGAGGTGGTGAGGGCTCAGCGGCCGGAGCCCAACCGGCGCCGGAACGACGACTCGGCTCCCTGGCGGCGGCGCTCCGTGCGGGCGCGCCCCGACCGAGCCAGGGTCCGGGTTGGCGTCCGACTTCCTTCACGCTCGTTCGCGAACGCCTGCCGCAACCGGATCGAAAGCGGTTGCTCGCGGCGGCGGGAACGAGCCCGGCTCGCGACCGCCACCCGCCGCCGCCGCCGATCGGGCGCGCCGCTGGCATCGCGCCATGTGCGCCAACGTGACTCCACTCGCGCCGGCCGGCGCCCGCTGATTGGCCGGGAACCGCTCGCGGCGAGCGCGGTGTCGTCGGCGTCGGCCACAACTGTGGCCTGCCGCCAGACCTTGAAGAAGCGCTGACAGGCGGTGATCACACACAGACCGAGCAGGACCCACAGGATCGGGACCATCACGATGTGAACCAACAGCGCCAGACCGACCACGATCAGGCGCTCAGCTCGCTCCATGAGCCCACCCTTGGCCTCATAGCCGAGTAGTTCGCCCTTGGCTCGCTCGTAGGAGATGGTGTTGCTCACGCCAAGGATCGCGAACGGCAGCAAGGCGAGCTTGGGATCGTGACCCGGTCCAGCGGCGAAGTACCAGGCCAGACCACCGAACACGAACATGTCAGCGATCCGGTCCGACACCGAGTCGAAGAAAGCACCGCGCTTGGAGGACGTCCCGGCAGCCTTCGCCACCGCCCCATCGAGGGTGTCCATCAGCCCGCCGAACGTCACAAGCGCCACGGCCAGGTACAGGTGGCCCAGGCCGATCATGACGCCGGTCAGTGCCGCGACGAGCATCCCGACCACGGTGACGTGATCGGCCGTGACGCCGTGAGCGACCAGACGTGGGCTGATGCCGTTCAAGATCCGGACGAAACCGCTGCCGCTGGGTGCTGGGGAGTCGGTAACACCGCTGGTCGCCTCATCAGCCTCGTCGACGACGACCGCAGGCGAAGCTTGAGCCTCCTCGTCGGGGGGGGCGTTCTTATGGCCCCTGCGCCCGTCGATCATCGTAGGTCCCGCGTTGGGCTGGGTACCCCGCTCACCAGCACGCGAAGAACATGACCAGCCATATACGTAATGGTACCAAATTGCCCGTTCACAGCCTGTATCTGCCACCGCCGGGCGCCCCCGATAGGCTCGGGCGCCGAGCGACCCGGCCGTTCCCGCAGGGGGTTCGGGGACGAGGCGCATCGAGGAGGTGTCGTCCGGTGGCCAATGTGCCGTCTGCGAAAATCCGGAATGTCGCGCTCGTAGGACACGGCGGCGCCGGCAAGACCACGCTCGCCGAAGCGTTGCTCGTCGCCACCGGTGCGCTCAACCGTGCGGGGCGCGTCGAGGACGGCACCACCGTGTCCGACTTCGAGCCGGAGGAGATCAAGCGCCACATCTCGGTGTCGATGGCGATGGCGCCGATCCAGGTGGGCGACTACCGGATCAACGTGATCGACACACCCGGGTACGCCGACTTCGCCGCCGAGATGGAGGCTGCGCTCTCGGTCGCTGATCTGGCCGTCCTCGTGGTGAGTGCCGTCGAAGGCGTCGAGGTGAACACCGAGTCCGCATGGCGAGCCGCCGCAGAGCTCGGCCTGCCTCGGCTCGTGTACGTCAACAAGCTCGACCGTGAACGGGCCGACTTCGAGCGGACCCTCGATCAGCTGCGCAGCCTCTTTGGCGCCGGGATCGCTCCGTTGGAGCTGCCGATCGGCCACGAGGCTGGGTTTCGAGGGGTCGCTGACCTGCTCACCGATACGGCCATCACCTATGACACAGGCTCGGCCGTGACGGGCCCGATCCCCGATGACATGTCCGACCTCGAGCACCGGGTCCGCGAGGCGTTGGTGGAGGGCATCGTCGTCGCCGACGACGACCTCATGGAGCGCTACCTCGAGGGCGAGACTCTCTCTACGAAGGAGCTGGAAGAGACGCTCGCCCACGGTGTGGCATCGGCGACGGTCTTCCCCGTGGTGTGCGGATCCGCCACGAGGTCGATCGCGATCGACCGCCTCGCCGAGCTCATCTGCGAGATCGGGCCCAGTCCCCTCGAACGGGCGCCGGTACACGTCCGAGCGGGTGACAAGTCCACGCAGGTCGTCCTGGACCCGACAGGGCAGCCGCTCGCCCGCGTCTTCAAGACGATCGCCGACCCCTTCGTCGGGAAGATCTCGCTCATCCACGTGCTCTCGGGAACGATCCGCCCCGACGTCACGCTCGTGAACTCGAGAACGCACTCCGACGAGCGCCTGCATGCACTGCAACTGCTTCGGGGCAAGGAGTCCACTCCCGTCTCGGAGGCACAGGCCGGCGACGTCATCGCGGTTCCAAAGCTCGCCGACGCGAGGACCGGGGACACGCTCGCGCCAAAGGGAAGCCCGGTCGTGATCGAGACCCGTCCGGCCCCCACGCCTCTGCTCTCGATCGCCGTCCGGCCGAAAGCCAAGGGCGACGAGGACAAGTTGATGACGGCCTTGCACCGGCTGCAGGAGGAGGATTTGACGCTGGCGGTTCGGCGCGAGGACGAGACGCACCAGACCGTGCTGTCGGGCATGGGCGACACGCACTTGCAGATTGTCTGCGAGAAGTTGCAACGGAAGTTCGGCGTCGAGGTCGACCTTGAGCCGGTCAAAGTCCCTTACCGTGAGACGATCAGCAAGCTGGCCGAGGCCGAGGGAAAGTACAAGAAGCAAACGGGTGGCCACGGTCAGTTCGGAGTGGCGAACCTCCGCGTGGAGCCACTGGAGCGCGGGACTGGCTTCCTCTTCTCCGACGCGATCGTGGGTGGCGCGATCCCCCGCCAGTTCATCCCGGCCGTCGAGAAGGGCATCGTGGAAGCCATGTCGACTGGAGGTGCGCTCGGCTTCCCGGTCGTAGACGTGAAGGTGACTTGTTATGACGGCAAATACCATTCGGTCGACTCCTCCGAGATGAGCTTCCGCATGGCCGGGGCGCTCGGCTTCCGGGAGGCGTTGGCCAACGCCGGGCCCGTGCTGCTCGAGCCAATCTCGCGCCTCGAGATCACCACTCCGGCGAGCTCCCAGGGCGACGTGCTCGGCGACCTCAACGCCCGGCGAGGGCGCGTGCTCGGCACCGAAGCGGGCTCGGGCGACGAGCAGGTCGTGGTCGCTCTCGTGCCGACCTCCGAAGTCATGCGCTACGCGACCGATCTCCGGTCGCTGACCGGAGGCCGAGGCCGTTTCTCGATCCGACACGACCGCTACGAAGTCGTGCCAGCGCAATTTGTTGACCGGATCGTAAAGGCAACCCAGACAGAGGGGTGAGCAGGCGCTCACACGGGCAGAGTTGCCCAGGCGGTCGCAACCGCCCGGTCCCCGGTCAGCTCCAACTCGTCGACCGCGATTCGGTTCCAGGTGAAGAGGAACAGGTCGGAGGCACCGGCGCGCAGGCATGCCGAGGCTGGCCCGCTCCCCTCGCGGATCTTGAGGTGCCCCCCGCCGACCTCGACCACCCAGGCCCGATCGCTGTCCGAGCAGGCCAGACACAGCGAGCCCCCAAGCGTGGCAGCCGGTTCTTTCGGCACGTCGCTACGCAGGTGAACATCCAGCCGCTCATCGATGCCGTCCACGGCGAGCTCGGCGTCAACCGCCGTGGGAATGCCAGCCGCGAGCTCGCCGTCGTAGCGGTGAACGGCCGTCTCGAGCGCCATCCGCCGAGCCACCCAGGCCACCTCGAGATCCTCGCCCGACCAGTTCCAGCACGGGGCATCGGGCCCTGCATCAGCCAGCGCCCCGACGAGCCTGGCGGCAGCATCCTCGACCCAGTCGCCGGGCGCGTCGGCCGTTGGCATTGATCGCTCGCCAAGGTCGTCAGGCGACGTGACGTCGCCAGTGACCACCTGACGGTTCCAGAACGTGAAGACATGCCAGACGTGGTCCAACAGCTCGCGCCCGTGCCACTCCGGGCAACTGGGGATGCGGGAATCGAGCGCGTCCACGGTCACGCCGGCGAGGCGCTCGGCTTCCGAGGAGATATACCCCAGGTACCGTTCGAAGGAGAGCCTGCTGTCACTGTTCATGCGGGATCCGGATCCTTTGAGGTGTCGGAGAGCGGCCTTCGGACTTCTTGGTGGGCATCGGGTGCGTCAGGGTCGGCTGCACCCGGCTCACCGCCGGCCGTGTGGCCTTGTGCAACGTCGGGCTCAGCCTGGGCGACGTCGGGCTCGGACTGCGGCTTGGTCAGACGCACAGCGCCTGGCGGATCGAAGCGGCGCTTACGCGGCGCGTCACGGATGGACCGGACTTTGGGGGGTGGGGCGGGTGCGATGCCAGCCGCCTCCCGGAGCGCACCAACCACGGCAGCCGGGTCGGCAACCTCGACGACGATGAAGCGGTAACGGGTACCCGAGGTCTCGACGACCACGGCATTCCGAGCCATTCCACATGCCCAGAACGACCAGCCATCGAGACCGTGATACGCCCCGACCTTGAACAGCGAGCCGCTCCTAAGCCAGCGGGAACGCCGGCGAAGTCGAGTGCTCACCCGTTGATAGACGAGTGGGTCGTGCTCGACCGCGGTCACGGCGCTGAGCGGCACACGCAAGGTCTTCTTCGTCGCCCAGAGCACTCGCCAGCCTTCGAGGCGTACGACCACCATGTCGCCTTCGACCTCGAGCATGCCCCAGACCTTCGCCAGCTTACCCGAGCGAGAAGGCAGCGGTCCCGGTACCGCTTGACCGTACCCATCGGGGCCGGGCCCACCTAGCGCCATGCTGCGTGGAGTCTCTGCCAGGACTCCGGGAGTGGCTCGGGCAGAACCCGCACCGACGCGACCGAGGTCATGAAGTTCGTGTCACCGAGCCAGCGAGGCACGACGTGAACGTGGAGATGCGCGGGTATACCGGCGCCGGCGGCCCGTCCGAGATTGACGCCGAGGTTGATGCCGTCGGGTCGGTAGGCCGTCTTCACTGCCGACACTCCGGCCCGGACCGCCTGCCAGACCTCGGCGGCTTCAGGCTCGCTCAGATCTTCAAGCTCTCGGGCATGGCGCCACGGCATCACCATGACATGACCTGAGGCGTAGGGGTAGGCGTTGAGGAGTGCCACGACGGTCTCTCCGGACCACACAATCAGTCGCTCCTCGTCCGAGGCGGCCGACGCGAAGACCTCGCAGAACACGCACGGCCGCTCGCTCAGGGAAGGGGCCGAATCGGTCAGCCCGTCGCTGGTGGTCGTTTCGGGCACCCCATCGGCACCTCGGCCGCTCGAGGTGGAGACCGGAGCGCCGTCACCGAACGAGCCGACGTAGGACGCCCGCCAGCCTGCCCACAGGTGATCGAGGCTCACGCCGGCGTGCCTCGCTGCGGGGGGGCCGCCTCTTGACGCGCCTTGGCGACAAAGTCGTCCAGAGGGACTCCGCGCTCGGGTGGCGCGTCCCCCCGACCGTTGACCCCGACCGTGCGGGCGGCGACATCGGAGTCACCGACGACCAGCACATACGGCAGCTTCTCGAGCTTCGCCCGCCGGATGCGGGCGCCGAGCGGCTCGGTTGCCGCCTCGGTGTCGACGCGCAAGCCGGCGTCCGCAAGCCCCCGGGTGACCTCGCGAGCGTAGTCCTCGTGGTCTTGGCGGACCGGCAGTACGCGAGCCTGGACCGGCGACAACCACATCGGCAACGCTCCGGCGTAGTGCTCGAGCAGAACCGCGAAGAAGCGCTCCACTGACCCGAACAACGCCCGGTGGATCATGATCGGGCGGTGCCGGGCGTTGTCCGCCCCGACGTACTCGAGACCGAAGCGCTGCGGCAGTTGGAAGTCGAGCTGGATCGTTGACATCTGCCAGGTGCGCCCGATGGCGTCCCGCGCCTGAACCGAGAGCTTCGGCCCGTAGAAAGCGCCGCCACCCTCGTCCAGGACGAGGTCGAGGTCCATCCCCAGAGCGACCTGCCGAAGCGCTTCGGTCGCCTCGGCCCATTCCTCGTCGTCGCCGACCCATTTCTCCTCAGGTTTTGTGGAGAGCTCGAGGTAGAAGTCGTCGAGCCCGTAGTCGCGGAGCAGATCGAGGACGAAGATCAACAACGACCTGAGCTGATCGGGCATCTGCTCCCGGGTGCAGAAGATGTGGGCGTCGTCCTGCGTCATTCCCCTCACGCGGGTGAGGCCGTGGATGACGCCGGACTTCTCGTACCGGTACACCGTCCCGAGCTCGAACATCCGGATCGGGAGCTCTCGGTACGAGCGCTGCCGGCTGCGGAAGATAAGGATGTGGAACGGGCAGTTCATCGGCTTCAGGTAGTACCGCTGGCCTTCGTCCAGCTCCATCGGCGGGAACATGCTCTCGGCGTACCAGTCCAGATGGCCCGAAGTCTCGAACAGCTCGGCCTTGGTGATGTGCGGGCTGTTGACGAAGTCGTAGCCCTCCTGCTCGTGACGGCGGCGCGAGTAGTCCTCCATGAGCCGGCGGATCAGTCCGCCCTTCGGGTGGAACACGGCGAGGCCCGAGCCCAGCTCGGTCGGAAACGAGAACAGGTCGAG
The DNA here is from genome assembly GCA_050010115.1 of Acidimicrobiales bacterium. Taxonomy (GTDB): domain Bacteria; phylum Actinomycetota; class Acidimicrobiia; order Acidimicrobiales; family Bog-793; genus JAKACA01. Next base: position 19,720 of record JBEKLQ010000061.1, read on the forward strand.
CTCCGCGCCGAGCTTCCGGTGATCGCGCCGCTCGGCCTCCTCCAAGCGGTGCAGGTGCTCCGCCACGGCCTTGGCCGACTCCCAGGCGGTTCCGTAGATCCGCTGCAGCTGAGGGCGGTGCTCGTCGCCTCGCCAGTAAGCGCCGGCAACCCGCATCAGCTTGAAGTGCCGGAGGCGGTCTGTTGCAGGGACGTGGGGCCCCCTGCAGAGGTCGACGAACGAGTCGGTGTTGCGGTAGGCCGTCACGATCCCGTCGTTACCCCCGGCCTCGAGGGCGATCTCGGGGTCGGCTGCCCGCTGAGCGACCCCTTCGATGATCTCGACCTTGTACGGCTGGTCGGCAAAGAGCCGCAGGCCCTCGTCGATCGAGTGCTCCTCGCGCACGAACGGCTGCGCTTCCGCCACGATCTCCCGCATGCGGGCCTCGACACGCTCGAGGTCGGAGTCGGAGAAGTGAGCGCCACCAGGAAGCTCGAAGTCGTAATAGAACCCATCGGCGATCGAAGGACCGATGGCGAAGCGGGCTCCAGGCCACAGCGAGAGCACCGCTTGTGCCATCACGTGCGCCGTGGAGTGCCGCAGCACCGCCCGCCCCTCGTTGGTCCCACGCGTGATGATCGAGACCTTGGCGCGGTCGGGAAGGGGTCGGCCGAGATCCCAGAGCTCGCCGTCCACCTCGACGGCAACGGCGTCCTCGGCGAGTCGCCGCCCGATCGATGCCGCGAGCGTCGTGCCGGTGGCGCCTTCCGGCAAGGAGCGTTCGCTCCCGTCGGGCAGGATGGCGGTGATCTCGGCGGTCATCCGTCCAATTTAGAGGCCCGCTCGCCGAGCGCCGCGACGTTGTACGCGTTTTGTCCCGCATACGGGTACAAAGCGCGTACAACGTCGTCGTCGGGCCGAGGCGAGGCGGCCCAATCGGCCGTCGCCGTCGTCGTCGTCGTCGAGGCGAGGCGAGACGGCCCAATCGGCCGTCGCCGTCGTCGTCCGAGCCGGCCGCGGGCCGAGGCGAGGCGGCCCGATCGGCCGTCGCCGTCCGAGCCGGCCGCGGCCGCCAGGCCGGGTCTACACGACTACGCCAAGCAGCGCTGCAGCGCGGCTCACACCTACGCCTTCCCCGGCAACCAGGTCAATGGCTGCCAGAGCCCCTGGAGTGTCCAGGTCGTCGTCGAGGCGAGCGCGCACGACCTCGAGGGCACCCTCACCCTCGCCCCCTGCCCTCCAGTGCTCGAGGCGTGTCTTGGCGTTCTCGAGCAGGACGCCGTCGAAGTCCCATGACTCCCGATAGTGATGGGCCAGCAGGGCCAGACGGATCACGGCTGGTTCGTGAGACTCGAGCAGCGTGTGGACGAACACGAGATTCCCGAGTGACTTCGACATCTTCTCGCCCCCGAGGCGCACCATGCCGACGTGCATCCAGTGGCGGACGAACTGCTGCCCGGTCGCAGCTTCCGACTGGGCGGCCTCGCACTCGTGATGAGGGAAGATGAGATCGTCGCCACCCCCGTGCAGGTCGATCGTCGTGCCAAGCTCACGGAGCGCGAGCGCCGAGCACTCGACGTGCCACCCGGGCCGGCCCTTGCCCCAGAGCGAGTCCCAGCTGGGCTCGTCATCGGCCGACGGTTGCCACAGCACGAAGTCGAGCGGGTCGTCCTTGAACGGGTCGTCCGGATTGCCGCCACGCTCGGCGGCGAGGCGCAGCATCTCGGCACGATCAAGGTTGCTCACCTGGCCGAAGCCATCAAAGGACGACACATCGAAGTACACAGCCCCGCCGGCCTGGTAGGCGTGACCGGCGTCGAGCACCATCCCGATGAACCCGAGGATGTCCGGGATGGCCGAGGTCGCCCGCGGTTCGCTGGCCGGCGGCAACATGTTGAGCGCCCGCATGTCATGGTCGAAGCGCGCGATCTCGCCCGCCGCGAGATCGAGGTAATGAACTCCGAGCTCCCGCGCCTTGCGGAGGATGTCGTCGTCCACGTCGGTGATGTTCCGGACGCAATCGGTGCGGTGCCCGAGATCCCGGAGGCGCCGCTGCAGGACGTCGTAGGTCAGGTAGGTCATGGCATGACCGAGGTGGGCCGCGTCGTAAGGCGTGATGCCGCAGGTGTACATCGTCACGAGCGGCCCAGGCTCGAACGGGACGACCGCGGCGCGGGCAGTCTCGTACAGGCGCATCATCCCGTCGTGCTCCCACCGTCGGGGCGAGGGTGGAACCCGGTCAGCCGGATGCTCGAGTGCGCCCGGTGCTTGACGTTGATACCGACGAGCACGGCAGTGAACGCCTCGATCGCGGCCGCGGCCGACAGCGTGCCGGCATCGACGCCCCGGCAGCCCGGGATCGAGTCGGTCAGCTCGATGGCGGCCGAGGTGGCTGGTGCGTGATCGGAGCAGACCAAGACGTCGGCGTCGAGATGCTCACGCAGGTCGGCGACGGTCCGCGCAGGCAGGTGATGAAAGGCTCCTGCTACCAGAGCGCCGGGCGCCGCCTGTTGCGCGGCGATCGCGATCGAGCCGCTCGGAGGGATAAGGGCCTGGAATTCGTCGCCGACCTTGGCGAGGGCGTTGACCATCGAGATCACCACCTTCCCCTCCAGCCGCTGCGCCAGCCTGGAAGCGAGCGGTGCCGCCCCGTCCCACGGAGTCGCCAGCACGATGATCTCGCTCTCGCACGCTGTCTCGTTGCCGACACCGGAAAGCTCGAGCTGGCGGTCCGACCACTTGGCCCGCACCTCGCGAGCGATCTCGGCGGCGCGATCGGCTTGACGGGAACCGATGCGCACGTCGTGACCAACCGATGCCAGCCGAGCGGCGAGCGCCTTCCCGGCGGGGCCAGTGCCTCCAAGGATGCCGACGATCATGTCCTCCAACCTTGCACACCGCCCGGCTGTGCGTCGCATACACCGGTGATCATGGCGCCGAGCCCCGCTCGAAGTCCTTCGGCTCGGGCGCAAGATAAGCCGCGAGCTTCGGCATGAACCGCCACACGAGCGCCACACCCACCAGGCAACCGAGGCCGCCGGAGATCACCGACGTCTGCGGTCCCGCCAGAGCCGCCACCCCGCCCGCTTCGACATCGCCGAGGCGCGGCCCCCCGGTGACAACGGCGGTGTGGATGGACGACACGCGACCTCTCAAGGCATCCGGCGCCTCCGTCTGGAGGATCGTCGACCGGAACACGGCCGAGAACACATCGGCTGCCCCTGCCACGGCGAGGAGCATCAGCGCGGCCGCCAGCCATGGGACCACCCCGAAGGTGGCGATCGCCAAGCCCCACACGCTCACCGCGACGAGCACCGCACGGCCCTGCTTGCGCACGGTCGCGACCCAGCCCGTGAGTCCCGCCCCGATCAGTGCCCCTGCGCCCGGTGCTGCATACAGGAGGCCTACCGTCTGCGCTCCTCCCCGGAACCGCACGAGACCGAAGGCTGGGAAGAGCGCACGTGGCATCCCGAGAATCATGGCATCGAGATCGATCACGAACGTCGCCTGCAACACCTGGCGAGTCTTCAAGAAGCTCAGTCCCTCCTTGATCGACTGCCATCCGAAGCGCCTACCGCCTCCGTGTGGCGGGAGCGGCTTCAGCGTGGCGACGGCGGCGAGCGACACGAGAAACGTCCCCGCGTCGATCGCGTAGGCCGAGCCGATCCCGACCTGACCGACGAGCAGGCCGGCGAGGGCCGGGCCGACGACTTGACCGATCTGGAACAGGAGCTGCCACAGGGCGTTGGCGGCCGCGAGCTGGCTGCGCTCGACGAGGTTGGCGACTACGGCCGCCCGCGTCGATGCATCCGTGGCGCCAAAGCCCGCGCTCGCGGCGGCCAGCACGTACAACGGCCACAGGTGCGGGTGCCCGTTCGCCGTATTCCACAGCAGGCCCAAGCTGCAACAAGCCAGCAGGCTCTGCGTGATGAGCAGCAAGCGACGCCGGTCCACGGCATCGGCGAACGAGCCCCCCGCCAGGGAGCCCCCGAGCACCGGAGCGATCTGAGCCAATCCGATCAGCCCGACGTCGAGCGAGGAGTGGGTCAGGCGGAACACCTGATACGGGATGGCGACGACCGTCAGTTGCGACCCGAGGACGCTCACGACGTAGCCGCCCCACAATCGCCGGAACTGCGGCGATGCCCTGAGCGGCGTCGTGTCGACCAGCAGGCGGCGGCTCGGCATCGCCGCTGAAGTTAACTACGCGAGCCGGTAGGCCTGATCGTCGAACACGGGTGGCGGCGTGGTCAGGAAGGCGATTTGGTGAGCTGCTCCGTGAGGAACGTGACGACCGACTTGCTGACCCGCAGGACGAAGACCTGCCCGGCCTCGACCACGGCCGTGCCGTAATCGGTCCCTCGACCGATGACTTCGACGGTCAAGCGACCTCCGACAGCCGCCTGAAAGCGCGCCTCATCGGACACGGCCCCGCTCTTCAGACCGATGGTCACGTCGACCACAGGACCCGCTGCTGCGGTCGCGGGCGGGCTCGCAGCCGTGGGTGTCACGGTCACCTTCGACACGTCGCCGCTCCACGCCGTGGCAAAGGCCGGACCGACACTGACGCAGGTCCCGGGCTGCCCGGCAGCTGACGGTAGCGCCATAACGGCTGACTGGCCTGCCGGCGGGTTGACAACGATGAGCTCGCCGTTGACCTCGTCGACGTGGCTGGCAACCCTGGAACAGGGCGCCGGACCGATCTCGCCCCGCAACTGCAGAGCGAACGTACCGATGGGAGGCTGCACCACGGTCGAGGATGGCTGAGTCGAGTTCGGGCCGGTGCCAGTCGTGCCGTAATGGGGGCTCCCAGCGACCATCGAGGTGGCCGCCGACGAGGCACCGGACCTCCCTGCGTACGAGTGCGC
>JBEKLQ010000062.1:0-45120 GCA_050010115.1 Acidimicrobiales bacterium
CGACCGATCCGGCCGCAGCTGCTGCGGCTCACGAGCACCAGAACCGTCTGACCAAGCCGGCCGGCGCGCTTGGGCGCCTGGAAGACCTCAGCGAGCGACTGGCCGCCATCGCCCGAGTCTCACCGCCACCGGTCCCCCAGTCGCCGACTGTCGTCGTCTTCGCCGGCGACCACGGCGTGCTGGACGAAGGCGTCACGCCCTGGCCGGCTGAGGTCACCGCTCAAATGGTGGCGAACTTCCTCACGGGAGGTGCCGCCATCAACGTCATCGCCCGTGAGGTCGGGGCTGCCGTGGTGGTGGTCGACGTCGGGGTGAGCACGGCTATCCCGCCGGTGACGGTGGACCCCGAGGACCTGGGGCGTTTCGTGGACGCCAAGGTGCGCCCGGGCACCGGGAACTTGGCGGTCGAGGCCGCCATGTCACCGGGCGAAGCCGCCGCCGCCCTCGCAGTCGGCGCCTCCCTTGCCGCCGAACTCGTGGCTGGCGGTACCGACCTGCTGCTGACCGGCGACATGGGGATCGGCAACACGACTCCGTCTGCCGCGCTGATCGCTGCCATCACGGGCCGACTGGCGGGCGAGGTGACCGGACGCGGCACCGGGATCTCCGACGAGACCCTCGAGCTGAAGGTGTCGGCGGTCTCCCGGGGCTTGGAGCGCGCCGCTGGGGCGCTCGGCGTCCCTCGTGACGAGCTCGCCTCGGCACCGGCCGCTGATCTGCTGGCTCAGCTCGGAGGGCTCGAGATCGCCGGGATCGCCGGCCTGGTGATCGGCGCCGCAGCCGCTCAGGTGCCGGTCGTGGTCGACGGCGTGATCGCCCTTGCCGGGACGCTCGTGGCAACTGCGTTGGTCCCTGACGCAGCCGGGTACGTGATCGCCGGCCATCGGTCCACTGAGCCGGGGGCCACAGCGGCCCTCGCCCACATCGGGCTCGAACCGCTGCTGGATCTCGGCATGCGGCTCGGCGAGGGCACCGGTGCCTGCCTGGCGGTGCCGCTCGTCCGTGCGGCTGCCCGTGTTCTCAACGAGATGGCGACGTTCGGCGACGCCGGCGTCGCGACGCTGGACTGAGAGCTGAGGTGGGGGCTGGGTTGAGGCTCCCACCCTGACCCTGACCCTGACCCTGATCCGGACCCTGGCCCTGGCCGCTCAAGGCGCTCAACGCGGCCGCCCAACCGCCGGCGACGAGAGCGAGCGCGGCGAGCACGACGGGAAGGTCTCCGGCTCGCTCGTACCAGGTGTCGCCGGACAGGAGCGGGATGCGGGCGCTCACGGTTGCGGCAACGGAGAGAGACGTCCTTGCCCGAACGTCGCCGTGGTTGTCGATCACGGCGGTGTAACCGGTCGGCGCCGCCTGGAGCACGTACCGGCCCTCCTCGACCGCCTGCAGCCGTGAGGCTGCGATCTCCTGCGCGGGAGCCTGCCCGTTCGAGTACGACGAGGTGTTCGTCGGGACCAGGATCGCAGCCCCTCCGGCGCGCACGCCGGACCGGCCCCGATCAGCGAAGAAGACCTCGTAGGAGACGAGCACGCCGAACCTCCCGGCCGGCGTGGCGATCATCCCCGACCCGTGCCCCGGGATGGCGTCGCGGGGGATGTCCTGCAAGTTGGCCAGATGCTTGAACAGGCTTCGCCAGGGCACGTACTCCCCGAACGGCACTCGATGGACCTTCTCGAAGGTGGCGACGAGGGTGCCAGACGGTGAGAAGGCGACGATCTCGTTTCTGAATTGAGTCGAGCCGACTGGGTAGGTCACGCCGGCGACGAGCGTGGCGTCATGGGCTCGGGCGATCTGAGCGAGCTCGGCCGCAGCGGCCGAGCCCTGCAGCGGCGTCGCCAGCCCGACGACATCCTCCGGCCACAGGATCAGCTGCGTTCCTGCCGGCACGTTCGCGGTCTGCGTGATGGCGGCGTCGAATACACGAGACGGAGGTACCTGTAGCTGCGTGAGGCCCCGCTGGCCCCCGCCTTGCACCAGTGCGACCCGCAGCTGAGTCGTCCGGCCGGAGGCGCCATCGGGAGCCAGCGCGCCGATCACGACGATGACGACGACCAAGGCCAGTGCCACGAGACTCGGCAGCGGAGACCGGCGCCGGGTGGCTGGCTTGCCGTCGGGCACGAGCGCTGCAAGGCCGGCGCCGGCGAGCGCGGTGACGCCCATGACGAGGAGACACCCTCCGATTCGCGCTGAGACACCGAGTGGCCCTCCCACCTGGCCGAGCACAAGCCCGCCGAGCGGAAGGCCACCGAAGGGCCAGCTCTCCCTGGCGAACTCGGCCAGCGTGAGAGCACCGGCCAGGGCCGGAAGCTGCCCCCGCCCAGGCGGCACGAGCACGCATGCCACCGCGACGAAGGCGGCCTCGAGGATCGAGAGCGCCACGTAGCCGGCGACATTGAACTGGATCGCCCAGGCGAGTGACACCGCGAACTGGCCGATCCCGGCCAGCATGCCGATACCGAGACGGCGGCCGAGTGTCCGGTTGCGCAGCGCCCAGGCGATCCCGGCGATGCCCACGACGCCCATGGGCCACCAGCCGATCGGAGGAAGGGACAAGCCGGCGAGCGCCCCGCCCGCAACAGCGACGAGCGGGCGTACCGGCAGGCCCCGAGGCCTCATTGTCTGGCGGCGGACGCAGCAAGGACGGCCAGGGCTGCGTGCTCCCCGCTCGTGATGCACGCGGGGATCCCGATCCCGCCCAGCGTCGCGCCGGCGAGTTGCAGGGTAGGTGCCTCGGCGAGCGCCCTGCGGGCCGTGGTGATCCGCGCCGCGTAGCCGGGCGCGTACTGAGGAAACGCCTGCGTCCAGCGATGCACGTTCGCCGTGGCCCTTGTGGCGTCGATGCCGGTGAAACGCTCAAGGTCGGACGCGAGCTCTCGAGCGAGCTCAGCATCGCCGAGTGCTGCGATCCGATCGTCAAGGTGGCGCCCCGCCGACACGCGAACCAGCGGCCTGCCGGAGTGCTCCATCCACGGCCACTTCTTCGTCAGGAACGTCACCGCCGTCATCAACGCGCCCTCGACGCGCGGAACCAGCACGCCGCTCCAGCCTTCGAGCGATGCCACCGCACCAGGCTCGAAGACGTAGGTGACGACGGCGACCGACGAGTAGGCGATCGTGCTCAAGGCGCTTGCGGCCTGCGGGGCCACCTGTTCCAGCAGCCTCGTGGCGACGGGACCAGGGACGGCGATGACGACGCCGTCAGCTGAGATCTGACCGCCCGGAGTGTCGACGAGATAGCCCGAGCCGGTCGAGGTGAGGGCCAGCGCCGGGCAGCCGAGGCGCAGGTCACAGCCGAGGTTGCGCAGCTCCGCCCCAAGCTTGGTGACTATGCGGGCCAACCCGCCCGCCAGCCCAAGAAACGGAGACGCCACCGGCGTCGCTACCGCTGCACGGGGTGCCACCCTCGTCAGCGGGACGATCACGTCACGGTGGCCGACGAGCGCACGTGCGATCTGAGGGGCGACGGTGCCGAGCGAGAGGCCGTCCACAGTGGCGGCGTTGATGCCTCCGATCAGCGGGTCGACGAGTCGGTCGACGATCTCGTCGCCCAGCCTCGGCCGGAGCACGGCCCCAGCCGAGCGCTCGCGCCCAGTGTCGCTCGAGCCGTCAAGCCCCACGTCGGCCAGGTCGATCGCCCGTCCCGGCCGCTCCGGATCCTCATGGGCGTACTCGATGGCCTCAGGCCCGACGATGCCGCTCGCTGCCAGCGCGTCGAGGTCCGTCGGCACCCCGAGGACGAGGCCGGCCGGCAACTGTCGGGGCGTGCCATGGGAGAACACCGCGGCGGAGAGGGCGCTCGGCGGGAGGAGGTCGTCGCCGAGGCCGAGCCGGCGGCACAAGCGCTCGGCGCTCGGGTCACGGCGGAGAAACTGGTCCGGCCCGAGCTCGACCGGCTCGCCACCGATGCGTCCGGAGCGGACCTTGCCCCCGAGCTGGTCACTGGCCTCGAGCACGATGACGTGGGCCGACGCCCCGCTGGTGCCACCGTGAGCGGCTGCGCCCCCACCACCAGCGCCTCCGGCGGGAGCGGTTGTCGCAGCGCCGGCGATCTCGTCAGCCGGGCGGTCCCCGGCGGGGCATTCCCCGGCAAGGACGCGGGCGGCGGCAAGGCCGCTCACGCCGCCGCCGATCACAACGTAGGTGGTCACTGCGCCGGCGGCACGGCGCCGCTAACCAAACCGGCCAAGGCGGCACAGAGCCGCTCGTCGGCGTTGAGCGATGCCGTTCGGGTGAAGCGAAGCCCGAGATCCTGAGCGAGTGCGTTCGCCTCGATATCGAGGTCGTAGTTCACCTCGAGATGATCGGAGGTAAAGCCGGCCGGGCAGACGACCGCACCCGCCACGCCTTCGGCCGGGAGAGCCTTCAGCACCTCGAGCACATCCGGCCCGATCCAGGGCTCGGGGGTCCGGCCGGCGCTCTGCCAGCACACCTGCCACCGAGCGGCCCCGGTGTTAGTCGCCACGAGCTCGGCAGTCTCGTGAAGCCGCTGGTCGTAGCCGTCGCCTGACTCGATGATGCGCATCGGCAAGCTGTGGGCGGAGACGAGCAGCCGGATGCCCGGATCGGTCGGGTCGGATCCGATGGACGCGTAGGCGGCGCGGACACGTTCGGCAAGTAGCTCGATCAGGACCGGATGATCGTGCCAGCCTTCCACGGTCCCAACGCTCATGGCTGCTGCCGCGGCAGCCCGTTCGAACCGGGACAGGTACTCGCCGACGCTTCCGGCGGAGTAGTGCGGTGCCAGCACGAAACCCACCACGCGCTTCACACCGTCGAGGGCCATCGCTTGGACGGCGTCTTCGATGGATGGCGAGGCGTGTTTTGCGGCGAAGCGGCAGACGTACTCACCAGGAGCGGCGGCATCGAGAGCAGCCTGGACTCCGGCTACCTGTTCCGCCGTCCGAGCGGCGAGCTGCGACGTGCCGCCGACGGCGTAGTAGCGCCGCTTCAAATCGGCCAGCTGCTCGGGAGTCGGTGGCCGGCCGCGACGGATATCGGTGTAAAAGGCCAGGATGTCCTCGGGCCGAGCCGGCGTGCCATAGGCCATGATCAGGACGCCGACCGGCGAGGCGGCCATCACCGGTCCACTGCTTCCACGTCGGACACCATCCCCGTCAACTTCGCTGCGTCCGCTCGTGGACGAGGTCGACCACAGCCGACAGCACTCCGGGGTCGGTCTCCGGCAGCACTCCGTGGCCGAGATTGAACACGTGCCCCGACAGCCCGGCGGCCTCGTCGAGCACCTTCGAGGCCGCAGCTTCCACGGTCTCGACCGGCGCGAGGCAGATCGCCGGGTCGAGGTTGCCTTGTAGAGCGACGTCCGCTCCGACGCGCAAGGCCGCCGCCGGCAACGGCACTCTCCAGTCCACGCCGACCACGTCGGCGCCGGCGCTCGCCATGAGACCCAGGATCTCGCCGGTCCCGACCCCGAAGTGGATCCGTGGGACCCCCAGATCCGCCAGGCCTTCGAATATGCGCTGCGAAGCCGGGAGCACGAATTCCGAGTACTCGTCCGGCGACAACGCACCGGCCCAGCTGTCGAACAGCTGCACAGCGGCCGCACCAGCCCCGATCTGTGCGCGCAGCGTGGCCAGGCAGATGTCAGCGAGCAGTCCGACCAGCTTGTGCCAGGTGGCCGGCTCTGCGTGCATGAGGCGCTTGGTGAGGCCGAAGGTGCGCGATGGACCACCTTCGATCAGGTAGCTCGCCAGCGTGAAGGGTGCGCCGGCGAAGCCAATGAGCGGCACGTCCAACTCACCGACGAGCAGCTTGATGGTCTCTAGCACGTGGGCGAGATCCTGGTCGGGCTCGATCGGGCGGAGGCGTGGAAGGTCGGCGTCGCCCCGAAACGGCTCCTCCAGCACGGGCCCCCGCCCCGCCACGATGTCGATCCCTACGCCCACGGCCACGAGCGGAACGACGATGTCCGAGAACAGGATCGCTGCGTCCACGCCGTATCGCCGCACCGGCTGCAGGGTGAGCTCGGCGGCGAGCTCAGGTGAGCCGATCGCCGTCAGGATGCTGCCGTCCCCACGGAGCGCCCGGTACTCGGGCAGCGAGCGACCGGCTTGGCGCATGAACCACACCGGCGTGTGCGGCACCGGCTCCCGGCGACAGGCACGCAGGAACGCGTCGCGAGAAGCCACGCCACGACCATATCCCGAGGTCCGGCGACTCCCCCGCCCGAGCTCCCGGGCCTGCCGGGGCCTGTTTGGCCCGACGGTCGGTGCATCGGCTAAAAACTCACCCATGGCAGACGCAGTCGCAGCCGTGGAACGACCGCGGGCCAACGGTCACCAAGCAGCGGAGCGTCCTCAGCTGCTGGCGGTCGGAGTGATGATCTGGCTCGGCTCCGAGTTCATGTTCTTCAGCGGGCTCTTCGCCGCCTTCTTCACGATCCGGGCGGCGGCGCCGATCTGGCCGTCCCCGGGCACGCCGAAGCTCGACACCATCCAGGCGCTTGTCTTCACGTTCGTGCTGCTGGCGTCGAGCCCGACGATGCAGTTCGGGGTCTGGGCCCAGGAGCGGGGCGACTACAAGAAGGCCCAGGCTTGGATCGTCACGAGCTTCCTGCTCGGGGCCGCGTTCCTCGCGAACCAGGGCTATGAGTGGAGGACGCTCGGGATGAAGCCGAGCACCAACGCCTACGCCTCGCTCTTCTTCATCATGAGCGGCCTGCACGGGCTCCACGTGCTGCTCGGCCTCGTCGCCATGATCGCACTGCTCGGACGTTTGGCCGGGAACAAGAACGACCCGGGCGAGACGGCTGTCTACCAGGCCGTGAGTTACTACTGGCACTTCGTGGACATCATGTGGATCGGGCTGTTCAGCGCGCTCTTCCTACTCTCCTGAGGTGATCTGAGCTTTGCGCCTTCTCCGTCGATTCCTCGTACCTCTCGCCGTGATCGTCATCGCCGCGGCCTTGGGTACCTTCGTGATCGGCCGCGACCACGTGCCGGCCTCGTCGTCTCTCATGGAGAACCCCGGCATGAAGCTCACCGCTTCCTCGAGCCTCACGTCCGCCGGCGAGATCGCGAAAGGCAGGGTGCTCTTCGTCCAGACATGCTCGGCATGCCACGGCGTACTCGGGCAGGGCTCGAACCTCGGCCCGGAGCTCCGGGGAGTCGGGAGTGCCGCAGTCGACCTGTGGCTCTCCGCCGGGTGGATGCCGCTCCGGACGTTGGGGTCCCAGCCCGAGGGCAAGCCCGTCTACCTGACGAGGCAGCAGATCAACCAGATCGTCGCCTACGTGTACTCGCTCGATCCGGTCGGGGTCCAGGTGCCGACTCACCTCGACCTGAAGAACGCCAGCTCCGCCAGCGGCTTTGAGGTGTTCTCGTTGAACTGCGCACCGTGTCACACGATTACAGGCGCCGGCGACGCACTGGCCAACGGGAACCATGCCCCGCCGCTGACACACGGTGTGACGCCGACGATGGTGTACGAGGCCATCAGGACCGGCCCTGGCAACATGCCCCGTTTCGCTGCCGGTGACATCACCAACCAGCAGGCGCTCGACGTCGTGGCATTCGTCACCAGGAACATCGAGCACCCGGCGAACATCGGCGGCATCGGCCTCGGTGGGGTCGGGCCGGTGGCCGAAGGGTTCGTCGGGTTGTTCGTCGGAGTGGGCGTGTGCCTGCTCGGCGCCTACTGGGTGGGCGATCGCACCGCCCGTGAGGACGACGAGCGTGCCCACGACGCCGATGCCCACGACGCTGATGGCCACGACGCTGATGGCCACGATGCCAACGGCCACGACGACGAGCAGGGGGACGGCGAGCACGGCGACGACGAGCACGCATCCGACAGCGCCGGCACCCCAGAGTCCCCAGATGACTGACCGCATGGAGAGGATGATCAGGGCGTGAGCGCCCCCACTGGTGACGACCACGCAACGCCGACGCCCGTGACCGTCCGGCTGGACGCGCCCCAGTACCAGGTCGCAGCAGCCAATCCGGCTGGGATGGAGAAGGCCGTCGCGCTCCTGTTCCTGCTCGGGCTCGCCGGCTTCGCCGGCTTTGGCGCGGCCTACTGGGTGAATGCCTCGAACTTTTGGCTCGGTATGACGCTTGGCGTCGGGTTTCTCGGGCTGGGCGTCGGGATGGTGGCGTGGGGCAAGTACCTCATGCCGCGGGGCCCGTTCTCCGAGTCGCGCCACTCGATGGTGCCGACCGAGGCCGAGAAACGACGCATCATCCAGGACTTCTCCAGCCGCGGCAAGGTCGTCATCGAGCGGAGGACATTCCTGGCGAAGATCCTCGGCGCCGCCAGCGCGGTCTTCGGTATTGTCCTCGCCTTCCCGGTCGTCCGCTCGCTCGGTCCTGTTCCCAAGGACTTCTCGATCGCCACCACCTGGAAAGTCGACTCGTTCCTCGTCAAGATCGACGGGAGCAAGGTCCACCAGGACGACGTGGCCTACGGCGGCATGCTGACGGTGTTCCCCGAGGGCGACGCCGGCGGGGCACTCTCCCAGACGATGCTCATCCGCCAACTGCCCCCTGCCGGTCAGGTCAACATCGTCACCGCCCCGGGTCGCGAGTCGTGGGGCCCGAAGGGGTACCTGGCGTTCTCCAAGGTGTGTACGCACGCAGGGTGCCCGGTCGGTCTCTACCAGCAGCAGACTCACCAACTGCTGTGCCCTTGCCACCAGTCCCTGTTCGATGTCGGCCCTGGCCACGCAGCAGACCCGGTGTTCGGGCCCGCACCCCGGCCGCTTCCACAACTGCCGCTCTACATCGACTCCGGCGGGTACCTGCGGTCGCAGGCGCCGTACGACGAGCCCGTCGGCCCCGGGTACTGGTACCGCGGCAATGATTGACCGCCTCTACAACTGGATGGACGACCGGCTGGCGATCTCCAGCGGTGGTCGGAAGATGGTCAACAAGATCTTCCCGGACCACTGGTCGTTCATGATCGGCGAGATCGCTCTCTACTCCTTCGTGATCCTGCTGGCCACCGGCATCTTCCTCACGCTGTACTTCATTCCCTCTACGACCGAGGTCGTATATCACGGCTCGTACGGCCCACTCGACGGTGTGCACATGTCCGAGGCGTACGCCTCCACGGTGAACCTGAGTTTCACCGTGCGATGCGGGCTGCTCATGCGCCAGATGCACCACTGGTCGGCGAATATCTTCGTCGGCGCCATCGTGGTCCACATGTGCCGTGTCTTTTTCACCGGCGCCTTCCGCCGCCCGCGTGAGATCAACTGGCTCGTCGGCATGAACCTGATGATCCTGGCGATTTTCGAGGGTTTCCTCGGCTACTCGCTGCCGGACGACCTCGTGTCGGGTACCGGCATCCGGATCTCCTACTCGATCCTCGAGTCGATCCCCTTTGTCGGCACCTACCTCGCCTCGTTCCTCTTCGGGGGGTCGTTCCCGGGCAACTGGCTGATCCCTCGTTTCTTCATCATCCATGTGCTGATCCTGCCGGCGATCATCGCCGGGCTCATCGGGGCTCACCTCACGATGCTCGTCCGTCAGAAGCACACGCAGTTCCGAGGCCACGGTGCGACCGAGCGCAACGTCATCGGGGCGCCAATGTGGCCGACGTTCGTGGCGAAGACGCAGGGTTTCCTGTTCCTCGTGGCGGCCGTGACTGCCATCTTGGGCGCAGCTGTGCAGATCAACCCGATCTGGCTGTACGGCCCGTACCGACCCTACGTCGTGACCTACGCAGTGCAACCGGACTGGTATATGGGCTGGCTGGACGGAGGGCTGCGCGTCATGCCGTCGTGGGAGACGGTCTTCTTCAACCGGTGGATGATCCCGAACGCCTTCTACCCGGCCATCGTCCTTCCCGGCATCACGTTCACCGTCCTCATGCTCTGGCCGTTCATCGAGCAGCGGATCACCGGCGACCGTGTGGATCACCAACTACTCGACCGTCCCCGCGACCGCCCGAAGCGGACGGCGCTCGGTGCGGCCGTGCTCGCCTTCTACTTCGTGCTGTTCGGTGCCAGCGCCACCGATGTGCTGGCGAACTACCTGTCGGTGTCCCTCAATGTCGTGCTGACGTCGTTTCGGGTACTGTGCGTCGTGGTGCCGCTCGTCGTGTACCCGATCGCCTACAAGATCTGCCTCGAGCTTCAGGCGACGCCTGGCGGCGGCAAGACCAAGCGTCACAACATCGTGGTGCGGTCAGCCGAAGGTGGTTACTCGACCGTGCCGTCCGAGGCTCGCTCGGGGGACGCACCGCCAGAGTTCCCCCCGATCCCGCTCGACACCGCGATACTGCTCCCAGTAGCGGTGGTGTCCCCCGTTTACCAGGTTCCCCCGGTTCACGAGGCCGAGGCGGTCGACCGCTCGTCGGTCGGTGCCCGCGCAGCGGCCGGAATGGATGGCGCGGGGACCGACGGCAATGGGGCGTCCCCGGAGGGGCGGCGCGCGTTCCGGATCCCGCGCAACTACCGCTGAGGGCCTCGTCGGGGCCCGAGCGAGCTCACGGCGCCGGCGCCGTCCTGAGGCCGCCTGCCGCCGCGATCTGCCACGAGAACGCCAAGGGTGTCATCGACGTGAGGTCGATCGCCGGCTCGTTCGTCGAGTACGACTGCACGTTGTCCTCGTAGAGCGCCCCGTGGCCGCTGAAGGCGGCAAATGGCTGTCGGGGCGGCCCGGACGACGAGCACGCCCTCATGTTCGGGACGGTGCCGCTGGCGGCGAACGAGTTCGGTCCTTCTACGGCGGCGCCCGCCAGGACCGGCGGCGCACCGTTGTGCGACCCGACCAAGTTGGCGACCTGGTGCTGCATACAGTGTGGGAACGTCGTGCCGTCGCCGACGATGAGCGAGATGCCCCAGGCGTTCGACCCAACGATGTCGCCCAGCCACTGCTGGGCCCACCACTCGTAGACGGGCCGGTGCACGAGGGCGTCGTACTCGTTCGCCATGATGGAGAGTCCGGCACCGTGTGTGGTCGTGTCCCACTGGTCCCAAGCAAAACCGAACCGGAACGGATCAGGTCTCGCTATCCCGATCGACTTCATGATCTGGGCCTGGAGGTTGCCCACGAGCTCGGCGGAAGTCACCGGGATCGACGTGTCGTGCTCGTAGGACATCGCCAGGTCGAGCTCGTAGTCGGCAAGGGCGCTCACGTCGTACAGGTTCAACGTGTCGTATGTCGCCTGGGTACCGGTGACCCACTTGTGGGCAAAGACACCGGCAGCTCGCAGGTATACGTGCGGCGACGTCACTGGCAGCCCGCTCGGGAGATCACCGGCCGACACGCCCGTGGCGACGGCGAGCGAGAGCTCAGTGGCGCCGAGCATCATGTCGTCGCGCCAACTGGTCTCCGGGTAGAAGTCCCAGGGCGCCGTCGTGAGCAGCTTGCCCTTCCAGTCGGTGCCGGCGAGCGAGTACACCGTCTCGCCCGATCGCAGGCACCCGGCCGCGTAGCCCGGCGCGCTGGTGCGGAACACCCGGTAGCACAAGGCGAAATCGGCCGCGAGGCGACCGGCGAGGTTCGGGCTGATGGGACTCCCGGGCGGCCCGGCCCGGAACACCGGCGGGTGACGGATGTACTGGGCATGAGGGTTCGTCCCCTCGTAGTCGTCGTCGGCTTGAGGGAGGCGCCAGATGTCGTGATCGCCGAGGTAGTAGTTGTTCGCTTCGCCGACGCCCACTTGGTAGTAGAGCGTCTTGGTCTTCTCGTCCCACATCCGCTGCAGGAAGTCGAGCCCGAAGCGGGCCTCGCCCACGAAACTCGCCCTCGCTCCCGCCCCCATCGACGACGGGAACGACTGGATCCCCTGCAACATCATGGCGACGACATAGCTCGTCGTCTCGACGAACTTGAGGTAGTCGCCGGCGTCGAACCAACCGCCGTCCGCATCGATTGTGACACCCGTGGCGTACGGGGCGAGGCTGCCCTTGAAGTTGCCGTTGCCGTTCATGGGCGGGGTCGTGAACGTCATGGCCAACCCGTCGTTCAGATCACCGGGAGCGCTCCGCAGCTCCGTGCGCACGAAATCCGGCCCGGACTGCTCGTTCTCGTAGAAGTACACGGCGTTCGCCAACGCCTGCGAGTAGAGGACGGCGGCAGGGGCGATCTCGAACGTGGGCGACGAGACGGATGGGTCGTTGGCGAGGACGACCCGGTAACGCCCTTGCCGCGTCACCCCCGAGAAACCCGACACCTCCCACACCCACCGGTACTGCCCGTTCCAGGAGCCGAGATCCGTGCTCGTCGTCCCCCAGGCGGCGCGCTTCCACGTGTCGCCGGTGTGCTCGAGGAGCTGCCAGGCCACGCCCTTGGGCTCCGGGCTCGAGGTCATGATCTCGGCCACTTTCGGTGATCCGGTGGGGTAGCCGACCTGGTTGACCCGAATCACCATCGGGGGACCGGTCGGGGTCGTGGCGGAAGCACCGGCCGAAGCGCCGGCAACGGGCGTGCCGGGCAACAGTGCGGCGGTGATCGCAAGGGTGAGAATGATGCCGGCGGTGGCGTTTCGTCGGTCCACGGTGCCTCCAGGTGCCTCCAGCGGATTATTGAGTCGGAACCGAGCCGGTGGTGGGAGTCGAACCCACGACCTGACGATTACAAGTCGCCTGCGCTACCACTGCGCCACACCGGCCTTCCCCGAAGTGTCGCGCATCGGGCCCCTGTGAGTGGCACGATGGTGCCCGATGGATCTCGAGCTCCCTTCTCGGGCACTGGTCCCGCTGCCAGGCGGCCTCGCGTGGGTGGCAGGGCAGAGGGATGGCGGCTAGACTTCGAACTGGCCGAATGACTGTCAGGGTCTTCGCGCCCCGCAGGCCGGACCGGCGGATCGGTCCTAGCCTCGACTACCGCTTTCGCAGAGTCGATCAAACACAAGGAGAACAGCTTCCCCATGAGGATTCTCGTGCTCGGAGGCGACGGCTATCTCGGCTGGCCGACCGCCTTACACCTTTCTGAACGCGGACATGACGTAGGTATCATCGACAACTTCGCCCGCCGCCAGTACGACTACGAGATGGGCGTGGACAGCCTTGTCCCCATCCGCCAGTTGCAACGGCGGGTGTCCACGTGGAAAGAGGTGTCGGGCCACACCATCCAGCCATTCATCGGAGACCTGATCGATCACCTCTTCCTGGAGTCGAGCCTTCGCGAGTTCGGCCCGGACGCGGTGGTGCACTTTGCCGAGCAGCGGTCCGCCCCCTACTCGATGATCGACCGCCGGCACGCCGTCTACACCCAGACGAACAACGTCGTCGGCACGCTGAACCTGCTCTACGCGATCAAGGAAATCGACCCCACGATCCACCTGGTGAAGCTCGGGACGATGGGTGAGTACGGCGCCCCCAACATCGACATCGAAGAGGGCTTCATCGAGATCACTCACAAGGGTCGCACGGACATCCTCCCGTACCCGAAGCAGCCGAACTCCTTCTACCACCTGTCGAAGGTGCACGACAGCCACAACATCCAGTTCGCCTGTCGCATCTGGGGTCTGCGGTCGACAGACCTCAACCAGGGCATCGTGTACGGGCAGGAGACGCCGGAGACCACCCTTCACCCGGACCTGCATACGCGTTTCGACTACGACGGTGTGTTCGGGACGGTGCTCAACCGTTTCGCCGTGCAGGCGGCCGTCGGCTACCCGCTCACTGTCTACGGCAAGGGAGGCCAGACGAGGGCCATGCTCGACATCCGTGACACGCTCGCGTGCATCGAGATCGCCTGCATGAACCCGGCTGACACCGGTGAGTTCCGCGTGTTCAACCAGTTCACCGAGTCGTTCTCGGTCAAGGACCTGGCAGAGCGGGTTGCCCGTGTCGCCCCGTTCGATGTCAAGATCGACTCCATCCCGAACCCCCGCGTGGAGAGCGAAGACCATTACTACAACGCCGTGACGACCAAGCTCCCCTCGCTCGGCCTGCAGCCGCACCTGCTGAGCGACGAGACGGTTGGGAACCTCCTCGAGACGGCCAAGAAGTTCAAGGACCATGTGAACTTCGAGGCGATCCGCCCAACGGTCAACTGGCGCTCCACTCACAGCGACGTCAGCGTCGCTGGCGGGGCTGTCGGCGGCTGAACCCGGTCGAGGCCTGCTCCGCTCACCAGCCTGCGCGCTCGCGCCGGCCTACCGAGTCGCCTAGCGACGCCGGTGGCCGGCGCGGTTCGCGTCGGCAGTCGCACTAACTTCACGCCGTCATGTTCGCGGCCCTCCGTCGCCGTCCCCGGCTCCAGGTGGCACGCCGGTCCCGGGGCCGGATCGCAGTCCTGGCGGGCTTTGTTCTCGTCGTAGCGATCGTGATCGGCGAGGTCACCGCCGATGTCGTCAACTCCGCCGATCCTGCGTCGGTGATGTCCGACCGCACGTACGCAACGGCGGTCGTGCCGATCATCGACGAATCGACGTCCCTCTTGCCGTGGCTCACCGACGTGCGGACGCACACACTGTCCCTCGGTCGCTTGGGCATCGAGTCGGCCCTTGGTCGCCTGGTCACCGGATCGACCGACGTGCAGCAGCAGCTCGCCAACCTCGGGATCCCGGCGCCGAGCGCCCGATCGGCGCGGTTGCTTTCCGACGTGTTCTCCGCTCGCACGGCCGGGGCCCGCGCTGTCGCCGGCGGCATCGCTCTTGCGATCGGCCCGAGCCATCACTCCAAGCTCGCCACCGCCGGCCTCCTCGCAGCGGCGTCGGATCTGCAGCGATCCGATCATGACTACCAGCAGTTCGTCGGCTCCCTCCCGGGCTACGTGACCCACTCCGTGTCCCTCCCCGCATCGCAGTGGTACCAGAGCACGCAGTGGTCGTCGTCGGCCGTGGCACAGTTCACCTCACTGCTGGACTCGACGCCGGCGTTGCGGGTCAAGGAGTCCCTCGTCATCCTCGCCGTGGCCGTGAACCCGCCGGCGCTGCGGATAAGCGGCCTGCCCACCACGACCACGACGACCACCACCACGACCACCACGACCACCACGACCACGACGACCACCACCACGATCCCAGGCGTGACGACGAGCTCGACCGTGCCGCCGACCCCGACGACCAGCACGACGACGACCAGCACCACCACGACGACGACCACCTTGCAGATCCCGCCGCCGGGCTCGGTCTCCTGGTTCCAGCCGACGAGCCAGCTCAGCGTCCAGGTCGTGATCGCCAATGCCGGTGACGTACCGGCTTCTCAGGTCAAGATCACCGCCAGTCTGAAGCCGCTGGCGTCCGGGCACAGCCGTCACGGGTCGCGTAGTCCGGCCAGCCGGGCGACGAGCCCGGCCGTGGCGGTCAGCAAAGTGGTCGCCTCAATCCTGGCGGGAGGGTCGCTCGACCTCACGCTCCCTCCGCTCACATGCAAGCCGGGGGAGGGTTACGTCTTGTCGGTCCGCGCCGGCAACGACACCGAGTCGCTCACGCTCCAGGTGGCGGCGGCCTGAGGTCGCCGTCGTCGTGCTCGGCGACGGAGGCCCGGAACGTTGCCTCGGCCCTCGCCGCAACCTCGATGAGCGGGAGACCCGTGATCCCGGCCACGCGAGCGGCATCGGCATGCTCGGCCTTGACGCGTCCCGGGCTCACCTTGAGGCGGACGGGGAGACCCGCCACCTCGACGAGGTTCGGCACCCGGCCGGAGGTCCACCGCTCGACGCCCGATGCCCGGACGCCGAGCGTCCCGGTCTCCCGTGCTATGAGCGACGAGAGCTCGCCGGCCAGCGCAGGCTCGCAGAGCACGCTCAGCACGTGGCCCGGTCGCCCACGCTTCATCACGACTGGCTGAACCCAGGCGTCGAGCGCGCCGCCATCCATGAGCTGCGAGACGGCGTGAGCCAAGGTCTCGCCGGTCGCATCGTCCAGGTTCGATTCCAGGACGACGAGGGGTTGGCCGGCGAACGAGCCGCCGCTCCCGCTGGCCGAGGCGGCGATGCCGATCACGACCTGCGTGCAATTGGGCACGCCGTCCAGCTCGCGACTGCCAGCACCGAAACCCATCGCCTCGATCGTCATCGCCGGCATCGGTCCGAAGTTGCTGCCCCACGCACGCAACAAGGCAGCTCCCGTCGGCGTCGTCAGCTCGACGTTCACGTCCCGGCCGACCGTCGGGATACCTGTGAGGAGCTCGACGACCGCAGGTGCCGGGTTGGGCAGCAAGCCGTGGGAGGTCCTCACGACACCCGATCCGTTGACTACGGGACTCGACGCGACCTGGTCGACGTCGAGTAGCTCGAGGGCGATGGCTGAGCCGACGATGTCGACGATCGTGTCGTGGCCGCCCACCTCGTGGAAGTGGACCTGGGCTGCCGGCCGCCGATGCAGGCGACCCTCAGCTTCGGCGAGCGCCGAGAACGCCCCGATCGCCCGCTCGCGCACCCGCTCCGCCAGCCGTGCCTCCTCGAGAATGCCGAGCACGTGCATGAATGTGCGCACGACACCGTCTCCGCCCGCGCCGACGATGGCGCGGGTCGCTGCCAACCCGTTGCGCATGACCGGCTCGAAGTCGAGGGTCCAACCTCCGATGGGCAGTCGTTGGAGCTGCCTGGCGAGCTCGCCGGCATCCGCACCGGCGTCGACGAGACTCCCGAGCGCCATGTCGCCGGCGATGCCCGAGTAGCAGTTGAACCAGGCTATGCGGGTCATCGCAGCATCCGAGCCACTGCCGAGGCCGCCCCAAAACCATTGTCGATCCCGACGACCGTCACTCCCGCCGCGCACGACGCGTGCATGGCCAGCAGGGCCGTGACACCCTCGAGGCCGGCGCCGTACCCGGCACTCGTCGGGACGGCGATCACCGGAGCCGGCGTCAGGCCACCCACCAAGCTCGCAAGCGCCCCCTCCATGCCGGCGATCACGATCACGACGTCCGCCTCGGCGAGGTCGTCGAAGGAAGCGAGGATACGGTGGACCCCTGCGACGCCGCAGTCGGTCAGCACAGCAGGCCGGAACCCGTAGGCGTGCAAGGTTGCCACGCACTCGTCAGACACCGGCTCGTCGGCCGTGCCGGCAGAGCACACCAGGATGCGCCCTGGCCTCGGCTCGCGCGGGCGCCAGCACACCGTCGATCGGCGCCCGTCCTCCTCAGCCAGGGCGATCGGGGGCACCGACTCGCCTCCGGGAGACCGCTCGAGCGCAGCCGTGGCCTGAGCAGCAGTCGCCCGGGTCAAAAGGACCGGACCGCCGCCGCTGTCGAGCAGCTCGGCCACGATCCCGGCGCACTGCGCTGCTGTCTTGCCCGGACCGTAGACCGCTTCCACCATCCCCTGGCGCAGCGCCCGGTGCCCGTCGACCTTGGCGTAGCCAAGATCGGCGAACGGCAACCGCCGCAGCCGGGACACCGCCTCGTCGGGCGTGCAGGCCCCAGTCTGGATGTCGTCCACCAGTCGTCGCACGTCGAGCTCGTCCATCGCGCTCACTATCCTGCCCGCATGCAACGGGCGCCGCGGTCGGAAGAGGTTACGTCGTGGTCGACGATCGCGTTTCTCGGCCCGCCGGGCACCTTCAGCGAGGAGGCGCTGCTCGCCCAGCAGGGGCTTGACGGCGCCGGGCTCGTCCCGTTCCCCACGATCACCGAGGTGCTCACGGCGGTCGATGCGGGGGAGGTGGAGGCGGGTTTCGTGCCGATTGAGAACTCGATCGAGGGGACCGTGCCGGTCACTCTCGACCATCTCGTGTTCGAGTCCGAGCTGTTGATCCAAGCCGAAGCCGTGCTGGACATCCACCTGCACCTGCTGGCGCCCCCGGGCACGAGTGTCGCGGATGTGCGCCGAGTCGTGTCGTTCCCGCATGCGAGCGCCCAGTGCCGGCGGTTCGTCCGCGATGTGTTGGGGGGCGCCGAGGTCGTGGCGTCGAACTCGACCGCTGAGGCAGCCCGGCTGGTGGGAGAGGAACGGTCACCGGGGACGGCGGCGATCGCCCCGATGCTGTCGGGGCGCTTGTACGGCCTCGAAGCGATCGCCGAGCAGATCGAGGACTTCGGCGAGAACCAGACGCGCTTCGTGCTCGTGGCACCCGGTCGAGTGCCGGGGCCGACGGGCCATGACCGGACGAGCATCGTCTGTTTCCAGCAGGCCGACCGGCCGGGCAGCCTGCACGAGATCCTCTCCCACTTCTCGGCAAGGAGCCTGAACCTCACCAAGATCGAATCCCGACCGACCAAGCAGGGTCTCGGAGACTACTGCTTCGTGATCGACCTCGAAGGCCACATCGCAGATGAGGTGGTAGGCGACTGCCTGAAGGAGCTGCACTTGAGCCTGGCTGCCCTGAAGTTCCTCGGCTCGTACCCGGCCGCCGGGGCCCATGGGCCCCAGGTCCGAGAAGCCGCCTCGCTCCGGCGGCAGGAGGCCGAGGCGTGGCTCGGCTCGCTCCGCGGGCAAGTCACCCGAGGCTGACTCGCCATCGTGAGGCGCCCGGTTCGGTCCCGTATCGTTGGGATGCGTCTGGGCCCCTGCGTGGCCTCGGGATGGCGCCGAACGACTAGCTTTCACGCTGATGAAAGCTGGGGCTGTCCTCTCCGACGTCGAGCGCACCACGCTTTCCAACGGGCTCAGGTTGCTCGTGGCTCCCGACCGCTCCACTCCGTTCGTCGCGGTTGCCGTCGTCTACGACGTCGGATTCCGGTCGGAGCCGGAGGGACGGACGGGATTCGCCCACCTCTTCGAGCACCTCATGTTCCAAGGCTCGGCCCATGTCGCCAAGGTCGAGCACGTGCAGCTCGTCGAAGGTGCCGGCGGGGTGATGAACGGGAGCACGATGGCCGACCTCACCGTCTACTACGAAGCGCTCCCCTCCGGGGGGCTCGAGCTCGCCCTGTGGCTGGAAGCCGACCGGATGGCCGATCTCGTGCTCAACGAGGAGAACCTCCGCAACCAGGTCTCGGTCGTCGAAGAAGAGATCAAGGTCAACGTCCTCAACCGGCCGTACGGCGGCTTCCCCTGGATCCCCCTCCCGGGACTCGCCTTTGACACCTATCCGAACGCTCACAACGGCTACGGCGACTTCGCTCATCTCGAGGATGCGACGCTCGATGACGCCGCGGACTTCTATGACCGGTACTACGCGCCGTCGAACGCCGTGCTGGTTGTCGCCGGAGACTGTGTGGCCAAAGAGGTGGTCGAGCTCGCAGATCGGCACTTCGGCAGGATCAGGGAACGTGGCGCCCCTGCCCGCAGGTCGTTTGCCGAGCCGCGCCTGTCGAAGGAGCGTCGGAAGCTTGTCGAGGATCCGCTCATCCCGCAGCCCGCCTTCGCCGTCGGTTACCGGGTTCCAGACCCGATCTCGGCTTTGGAGGAGTACGTCCCCTATGTGGTGCTCGCGAACCTGCTCTCCGAAGGCGACGCGAGCCGCCTCCGGTCACGCCTCGTGCATCGCGACCGTACCGTCACGGATCTCGCCTGCCAGCTGGGGCTGTTCGGCGGCGACGCATTCATTATGCGTGACCCCCTGCTGTTCCAGATCATCGTGTTCCACACCGGCGTCGCCGGCACCGAGGCGCTGCTCTCAGTAGTCGATGAGGAGCTCGAGCGCCTCGCGACCGAAGGCCCCGAATCCGACGAGCTCGTGCGCGTGTCAGCGTCGGCGGCGGCGGACCACTGGCGCGGGCTCGACCCGGTGCTGAACCGAGCGCTTTCGTTCGCCGGCACCGAAGTGATCCACGGCCGAGCGGAGCTCGTCGGCGAACTCCCCGGAATGCTGGCGGCCGTCGGTCCGAGAGCGGTATCGGCTGCAGCGGCAGATCTCCTCGGCCAGCACCGCGCGACCCTCGAGCTGCGCCCAGTGGGCCACTCATGACCCCGGCGCCGTCTGCCCGCGGTTCCGCCGGGCGGAAACCTGGTCGTGACGGGACTGTCGAGGCAGCTCCCCGTCCCTCTCTCCGTCCGCTCCGCGCCGTTCGCGTCACTGGTGTCGTCGAGGACCGCCTCCCCGGCGGGTTGCAGGTCCTCGCCGCCCGGCGGCCTGGCATCCCCATGGTCGAGCTCCGGCTGGGGTTTCGGCTGCCCGGGAACCTCATCGGGAGGCCCGCCGCCACGACAGTGCTATCGGAGTCGCTGCTCGCCGGCACCCTTCGGTACGACCGGGCAGGGCTCGCTTCCGCCGTGCAGCGCATCGGCGGCCGCCTTCAGGCGAGCGCTCACGGCGACTGGTTCGGAGTGTCAGGTTCTGTCCTTGCCGAGCATCTCCTCGAGATGCTCGAGCTCGTCGCGGAGGTGCTCGTCGGCGCTGCCTATCCGAGCCCAGAGGTGGCCGGCGACCGCGGTCGCGTGGCCGAGGAGATCCTCATCGATCTCAGCAGGCCGGAGGTCCTTGTCCGCCAGGAGCTCCGGAGGCGACTGTATCCCGGTCACCCGTATGCTTCTGGGCTCCCGAGCCCGGGCGCAGTTCGGCACGTGACTGCCGCGCGTCTTCGCCGGGTGCACACCGAGGCCCTTGTGCCAGCCCTCGGCCACCTCGTGCTCGTGGGCGATCTCACTCCGAACCGAGCGGTCGCCGCCGCCTCCCGAGCTCTCGAGCCTTGGCTCTCGCGAGGCCACGCCGATCCCGGGCTGCCGCTCGCCCCCGTACCTGCCGTGCGTCTCGGCCCGCTGCAGCTGTTCGACCGTCCCGGCGCTGTGCAGAGCAACGTCCGCATCGCTCGACTCGCTCCAGGTCGCGATGATCCCCTGTGGCCGGCGACTGCCCTCGCAAACCTGATCTTCGGCGGGATGTTCACCTCACGCCTTGTCGAGAACCTCCGAGAACGGCACGGTTACACGTACTCGCCGCGGGCCAGGGTGGACCACGGTCGTGCCGGCTCCTCCCTCGTCATCGAGGCCGAGGTGGCTACGGCATCGACCGCCGCCTCGTTGATCGAGACCGGATACGAGCTCGGGCGGATCGCCATCGGTGGGGTGACGGACTCGGAGTACGAGTCGGCGTTGCGTTACGCCCTTGGCACCCTCGCGTACCAGACGGCCACCCAAGCCGGGCTCGCCAGCACCCTCGCCAGCCTCGCGGTCGTGGGCCTCGATCCCGGGTACCTGACGCGGTACGCCGAGGCGCTGAGGAGGACGAGGCGGAGCGAGGTCGACGAAGCGGCACGCCGACTGTTCGCTCCGTCACAGATGGTGACTCTGGTGCTGGGCGACGTTGAGGCGATCGGCGGCACGATCGCCCTCGTCGAGGAGGTACAGCTCCGCCCGCTCTCGTCGCCGCGCTGACGCCGGTAGCCGGCGGAGCAGCACCTATCCGCCGAGCCTCTTACATCGTAAAGAGAACGTCATGCCTCCCAGGTTGACTTTGTGCGGAAACAGCGTCAAAGATGAAGGCTTCGTGGCACCGAGAGCTGCCGCGCCAAGAGTCCACGACGAGCATGATCTCGTCGGACTTTCGACATGCGGTCCGCTTTCGCCAGGCCAGGCTTCGTTCGGCTGAGTGCGATCGATCTGCGTCTGCTGCTTCGGGAGGTCACAACACACAATGCTTCGTCGATCCCGTCTTGCCATTTGCCTGGTCCTTGCGGTCTTAGCAGGACTCGTCGGGACTGGCATATCGGCGACGCTCAGCGCAACGGCGAGTGCAGCAGTGTCAGCGCGCCCTGACGCCAACAGCAACTGGACTGCCTGCAACGATAGTGCCGTGAAGTCGGCTCCGGGAGTGCTCTGGGAACGCATCAAAGAGGCAACCGAGAGCCACAGGGACCTCCCGGCGACCTTCTGGTCCAACATCGGGTATCGAGGGGACATCGCAAAGATCGTCTGCTACGAGAGCTCCTTCGACTGGCACGCAAGCAACGACGGGCAGTACGGCTGGTACCAGATGTCGAAGTCGCTCATCTCGAGTGAAGGCGTCAGTTGGGACGAGTACTGGTACGGCAGCAAGACAGCCCCGGCTGGCTGGTACCAATGCGTGGCAGGCGAGCTATATATCAAGAACCGTTATGGCACCCCGGCCGCCGCCTGGCAGCACGAGAAAGAGTACGGCTGGTACTGAGCGCCGACGCGTACGGGTTCGAGTTTCTCGGTCGCCTCGACAGCCCCCGTGGGCGCCGTTCTCAGGTCGCTGCTCAGATCTTTCCTGCGAAGGGCGACGACGAGTGCTGGCCGATCCATGCCGCCACCCCGTTCCCCACGCTCAGGTCGTAGCTGTCCGTGGCGAGGAGCGTCTCGGCCCCGCTCGGCAGGCTCACCCCGTAGAGCGCCGTGCCGGCGGCGGAGTACGTCGTCACGCCGATGTCGGTCGTCGAGAGCACAAGGGCGACGACGCTGCTCGGGTTGGCGATGTTCTTCACGCCGCCGCCCGTGAGGTTGATCCACGACGCCACCAAGCCGCTGGTGGTATCCGAGTACCACCCGTATGACCAGGCGACGTAGTTGCCGGCGATCCCGAGCCCGCTGACTAGGTCCACCGTGGCGCCGGAAGCCTTGAGCGGTGGGGCGATCTGTCGCGGCGACGTCGGCGAGCAGCCGGGCGCTGCCTCGTAGACGCCGCCGTCTTTCGCCACGTAGATCATCTCGGCTCCCGAGGCCCCGTTGCCCAAGGCATAGGCCACGTTCGTCGAGGGGAGTGCACAGCTGTGGGCCGTCGACACGTCGTAGAGGCTGAAGCTGCCTGTCGGCGTTTGGAGGAGGACGTAGCTGCCGGCGATACCCACCTGCGGCCCGGCCGTCGGACTGTAGGCCTCGCTGTAGGAGTAGTAGCCGGCCGCCGACGAGATCTGCGTGATCTTCCCCTTGTCGTCGAGGGCGAGGCCCATCGGGTCCGCCGCCGGCTGCTTCAGGTAGGTGCTGTATGCGATCTCGGAGCTGGCGTTCGAGAGGCTGAGGCCGAACGAGCTCGAGTCCGTCGAGACGAAGCCCGACTGGGCGAGCAGCGCCGACGTGCCGAGCGTGACGCCCTTCGCCGTGACGGTGATCGGGCGCGTGTAGATGCCGATGCCCGTCTTCGAGTTGTCCGCCCAGGCGACTGAGCTCGAGTTGAGGGAGACGTCAGCGGCGGCGAGCGGCGAGGTCGGGGCGCTTACGATCTGGCTCGGCTCCGTAGAGGTGTCAGCCAGGGCGAACAGCCCTCCCGCCGCCGAGGAGTTTTCGAGCCGGCCGTAGATGAAGTTGTCCCCGCTGGCGACGAGCCCGCCGTAATCCCCACCGGTCACCCGGGGCAGCGTGATGGCCACCGGGGTCCCGCCTTTCGCTGCTTCGCGCTCGAGTGTGCACGTCGTGCCCGTGCCGCAGTTCAGCCAAGCCGTGGCCTTCGGCGTGACCGCCGGGTAGCTGTACAGACCCGTCGGCAACGAGCCCGTGACCGCCGTGCCGCTCGGGAGCGGCAGGCGGACGATCTGGTAGATGCCCTTGGCGGAGTCGTACATCAAGCAGCCTGCGGCGTTCGTCGTCGCCGAGGGGCAGAAGTAGTCATTCCCGTCGGTGTTGGCGACAAGCGTCGTCACCTTGATGGGTGAGTACGTGACGTACTGGATCTCCGCGGCGGTCGTCTGGACGACGGCCCCGTCGGGTCCCGCCAGCACAGCACTGATCGCGCTCGAGAACGTCTTGAGGGTTGTCGTCTTCTTCGTGGCGATGTCGTAGGCCGACAGCGTCGTCCCCGACGACAGGAGCCATCCAGTCGGCGTCGAGCCGAACCAAGTGGAACCAGAAGGAAGCGCAACCGACCCCGTGGCGCTCGTGGCGATGTCGCGGTAGTAGATCGAGTCGGCGGAGTGAGCGACGTACTCGACGGAGGCGATCGGCCCGGCGACGCTCGGTAGCTGGTTTGCCGTCCCCGGAGGGGAGAACGCCACGAGCGTCTTCTTGCCCGCCGGCACGACGTGGTCGGAGGCACCGTAGAGCAGGCCGTTGCCGAGCCGCGACTGCTGGCTGACGATGACGCCGCCGGACGAGGCGCCGAGCGCCTGGAACGAGGAGTAGAGCGAGCCCTTCTCACCCGCGTTGATCTGGACCGACGGGACGCCGCGGGGAAGGGCCGCCGGGCGACTGCTCGAGGCGGCGGCGGTGACCGGGCCCGCCAAAACGAGCACGGCGGCGCCGAGAGCGATCGGGGCGCTGTGGCGGATGACCCACCGCCGGCTCCTCCGCTCGGCGCTCCGGGCTCCGTCGACGCTCCGGCGAGCTTGCTCGTCGCGCCGCTCGGCCTCGAGCCCCCACGGGTCGTCCGATCGCGGCGAATGTCCCTGCATAGTGTCGTATCCCCGCACGGTGTTACCCCTCCACTCGACGCAACTGGCGACAGTTCGCCGGACCACGCTCGAAAACGCCCGCGCTCGGCGGTCCCGAGGCTAGTGGCATGCCGGATCGGGCGCCAGCCAACCCCTGCTGCCGGGCAGGCTGGGCCAGACTGGGCCGGTGCGGCTGCCCGAGACCCGAGCCGAGACGGTGGCAGCCTCGGGCGAGCAGGCGAGTTTCTCGCTCCCCGAGCGGGTGGCCCTCCTGCTCCTCGGGATCGCGCCAGCGGCGTTCCTGCCCCGGGCGCTCGACCGCTTCGTCTTCCCGAAGCTCGCCGCCGTAGCCGCCGCCGCGGCGCTTGCGGCCCTCTGCCCACGTCCGTCGTGGCGCTCGTCGGCACCGGGTCGGTGCTCCTCGCCATCTCGGCACTCGCCAGCACCTCCCCCCTCGGTGCCCTCGTCGGCCGCGGCCCTCGCTATGAGGGCGTGTTCGTGCTGCCGGTCTACGTGGCGGCGGGCGCGGCGGGCGCCTGGCTGCTCGGCCCCGCCCGCCGGCGCGGTGCCGTGCCGTGGTGGCTGCGCGCCCTCGCCGTCATGGCCGTGGCCGTTGCCCTCGAGGCCGTGCTCGAAGCGTTCGGCCTTCGACCGCTTTCGACGGACGTGGCCCGGCCCGGCTCGCTGCTCGGCAACGCCAGCGACGAGGGCGCCCTCGGCGTCCTCCTCCTCGGGCCGTTCGCCGCCGTGGCGACACGGGTGAGGGACCCTTGGTGCGTCGTCGGGGGGCTCGCCTCCGCCGCCGTCGTCGTGCTCTCGGCGTCCCGCGGCGCCCTCCTCGGGGCCGTCGCCGTGGTGGCGGTGCTCGTCCTGCTCGGCCGGTCGAGGCGCACGCGCCTCGTGCTCGTCGCTGCAGCGGTCGCCCTCGTGGCGGCGGCGTTCTCCGTGCCGGCAACGCGCGACCGGGTGCTCGGCACGAGCCCGCTTGCCGCGAGCACCGTCTCGGGGCGCACGCTGCTCTGGAACGAGACGCTGCACCTCGTCGGCCGTCATGCCCTCATCGGTGTCGGACCGAGCGGGTACCTCGACGCCATCCCGGCGGAGCACAACCGCACGTGGCAGGTCGAGGTCGGCTCGTCCAACCCGCCGGACAGCCCGCACGACTGGGTGCTGCAAGCTGCGGCCGACGGCGGCCTCCCCCTCGCAGGGCTGGCCATCGCCCTCGCCCTCGTCGTCATGTGGCGGGGCCGCCGGGCCATCTCCGGGCAGCCGTCGCCGGCTGAGGACGCCGCCTTTGCGGGAATGTGGGCCGGGCTCGCCGGCTACGGTCTCGTCCTGGCGTTCGCCTTCACGTCGCCCGGCACGACCCCGCTCGCCGCCTTCTTCGGGGGGGCGCTCGTCGCCCTGCCACCGAAGCGCCTCGGGGAGGAGGCGGGCGCCCGGCGCATGAAGGAGGCGCTCTTTCGGGGCGCTCGCGCTGCCCGGCTCGCCACGGCCGCGACGCTCGCCGCGCTGGCGGTGCTGCTCGCGTTGGCCGCCCTCGCCGAGATCCCCCTTCGCTCCGCCGTCGTCGACGTGGCGGCGGGCCGATACCAGGCCGCTCAACACGAATTCGCAGTCGCCGAGGTGTTGCGGCCCTGGGACGGCGAGCTGCAGGCGACCGCCGGCCACGCCTTCGTCGTTGCCGCCGAGCAGGACGTGGCAGCGAAGCTGCCAGCAGGCGTCGGCCCGCCGGCGATCCAGGCGATCAACGACGCCGTCCCCACCGTCGCCCGCGAGCTCTCGGACTACCCCGACTCGCTCCAGGCGCTCGAGGACGCCGCCGGCCTCGCCGAGCTCACCGGTCGCCCGGGTCGCGCCGCCTCACTGCTCGCCCGCGCCCAGGCGCTCTCCCCTTTCGACCCGGACGTACTGTTCAGCCGCGGCGCCCTCGCCGCCTCGCGTCACCAGCTCGGTCTCGCCGTGGCGCTGCTCCGCCAGTCGGCGAGCATCTCGCGGACTGACCCGAGGCCGTGGCAGGAGCTGGCCGTCGTCTACGACCAACAGGGCCGCAGGGCGCTGGCGGCTGAGGCCGCCCGGCGTGCCCGAGAGCTCGCCTCAACGAGCGGCTAGCGAAGTCGTCCCCGCCCTGCTGTTCGGGTGCATGATGAGCGACAGTGACGAACGAAGCCCGCGACGAACGAGAAGGCGGCATTACCCGAACTGCCCCACCTGGCGAGCACGATTGGCTGTCCGAGGCCTACGTCCGCCAGTGGGTCGCGTCCGACACCACCCGGGACAGCGAGCGCCGGCCGAAGTTGCGCCGCGCGGCGTCGCTCCTGCCGTGCGATCGAAGCCGCGACCTCCGCATCCTCGACCTCGGAGGCGGCTACGGCGAGTTCGCTGCGCAGGTTCTGGAGGAGTTCTCGAACAGCACGGTCGTGTTGCACGACTTCTCCGCGCCGATGATTGCCGTGGCCCGAGAACGGCTGACCCGATTCGACGAGCGGGTGGACTACCGACTGTCCGACCTGCGTCATCCGGGCTGGAGCGCCGATCTCGGCGGCCCGTTCGACGCGGTCGTGTCCGCAATCGCCATCCACAACCTCGGCGAGCCGTCGCGTATCCGCGACGTCTACCACGAGGTGTACACGATCGTCGCCCCTGGAGGCGCCTTCCTCAATCTCGACTACATCTTGCCGAGCTCGCCCCTCCTCGCCGAATTCTACGCTCGAGCTCTCGGCATTGGTGATTGGGGAGGCGCACGCCCGACGGTCGAGAGCGAGGCTGCTCAGGCGACGCTCGAGAACCAGTTGCGCTGGCTTCGCGAGGCAGGCTTCGCTGAGGTGGACTGCCTCTGGAAAGAGCTGTACGAAGTCCTCATTTGCGGGCTGCGCGCCGAGCACTGAAGATGAGATGATCGGTCCCGCTGCGGGTTGATGTCTTCGGGCGCCGAAGATGTTCAATGTGCGAAGAGGTGCCAGCCGGCATAGGTCCAGGCCACCACCAGGAAGATTCGGGCCGCTACCGGTCGGGAGATGAAGCACAGCAGCTCCCCGAAGCTGGCGACCCGGCCCGCCGACCGGCGCGCCACCAGATCGACGCCGGCGGCGCAGACGACCACGCCCAGCCAGAAGGCTACGCCGACGGCGCGGCTGCGGCCCTCGAGGAGCGCCAGCAGCGGCACAAATTGTCGAACCAGCCCCCCCGCACCGAGAGCAATTCCCGGAGCGCTTGCCGCCCGGGACGCATCGCCTGGACCCCACCGGCTCTGCCGGTGGGGCGGATTGGCCGATGCGCGTGCCCGGGCCACCGCGAAGCACACCCCGACGGCCATCCACACCGCCATTATGGCGGCACGCATGGGGCGAAACGCCAATGACAGCGCGCTGATGGTCAGGTGCGGCTCGTGGGTGCCGGTGTCGATACCCAGGATCTCCCAGGCCAGAACCACGACTGCGAGCGCCAGCCACGGGGCCGTCCCGGCCAGCGTCCTGCCGGCCCCTCCCCGCCCTCCCTGCCCGGGGCGGGGCCACGACAGCGGGGCCGGCTCGATGTGCCAGCCGAAGCGGTGCCCACTCCGGCCGAGGTAGACGGCGAGGGCGGCCACCAGTACGACGGAGAGCGATACGAACCAGGCGGACTGCCCGGCGCGGGTCCCCACCCGGAAGCCGCTAGCCCATCCACACCAGGCCAGGACGAGCACCGCCAAGAGCCCGGCGATACCTCGGCGCAGTGCCACGACCACCATCCTGGCGCGCCAACCCGCCGGACACGCAAGACGACCCATGCCGTACCCGTCGTTCCGCACTCGAGGTGGCAGTTACGTCGGGCACGTCATAGGCCTGGCCTGGTTGTCAGAGCCCGATTAGTTCGCCGACGCGCGATCGCTATGGAACCGGTTGTGCCTCCGCGGCGTTCTTAGGGGTGACGAAAGGACCGTGGCCCAGTGTTCACTCAGACTCCAGAGCGCGACGACGAGCGGGAGTTCCGACGTTTCGTACTCCAAGCCGCTCCGACCCTGCTCCGAGCCGCCGCGATGCTGTCCCGAGATTTCGCCACGGCCGAGGATCTCATGCAGACAACCTTCGTGCGAGTCGCACGGCTATGGACAACCGCTCGCGAGGCGCCGCTGCCTACTCGCGACGCGTACTCGTCAACTTGGCGCGTGACGACGCGCGGAGGCTTGCACGAAAGCCGACTGTGCCGTTGTCCGACAAGCACCTGGACGTCACGCCGGGCGCGGACTCCATGGCCCGTGTTGCTGATCGGCTCGTCCTACTGCAGGCCATCCGAGCGCTCCCTGAGCCGCAAAGGGCCGTGATCGTCCTCCGCTTCTATCTCGAGCTTTCCGTTGGCGAGACATCGAAGCTGCTCTCTATCCCCGAGGGAACGGTCAAGTCGGCGACAAGCCGGGCCCTCGCGAAGCTCGCCCACGTAGTGACCCCCCGATGAGCTGGAACAGACCCAAGGACGCATCCGATGCTGACCGAATCCGAACTGGGGAGCCGATTGAGCGACGAGTTGAGAGCCGCAGTGGCGGTGATCGTGCCCTCCGATGAATTCGTACGGACGGCTCTGTCGCACAGGCCTCGCCGGCGATTGTCTCTCCCGTACCTTGCCCTCGGAGCGATACCGGTCGCAGCGAGCCTCGCCGCTGCACTCGTGCTGTTCGCGCCGACGTCCGCTGTGGCTCCGCACGCCCACACTCGACCGGCGAACCTCACGGTGCGACTCCTTGGCCACGACGTCCACCTGCCGAAAGGCGACCGCCTGGTATCCAGTTCGGACTCGTCCTGCCAGGCGTGGTTGAGCTCGACGCGGCGAGAGGCTGTCAACTAGGCCTTTCCAGCCGCCGTGGACGACGGGGGGATCCCGAGTGCGACCTCGACTGGCCAGAGCAACGTGGTGACAGCCGCCGGACGACGAGCAAAGCTGCATCCAGTCGTCCATCTCTGGCGCTTGCGCCCTACCACCGGGGATCACCGCTACATTTCCACTCGTTCCTGCCGGCAACGGAGCCTCGCCGACCACCGTCGATGGCTACTACGCCGAGACGGTACCCACCAGTGTTCAGGCCACGAACTCAGACGGCAATCTGGCACGCGGCCGATGTAGCCACTCCGGACAACTCGGGGCAGTGGGCGCTCTCGGCCAGTCCGCTCTGGCAGACTGCGGTGAGATGAGCAACGGCTACCTGGGCCGGCAGCCGCCCTTCGATGCCTTCTGGGGTGCACGCTACGCGATCGTGGCCGATCCCGACGGCAACGACGTCGGCTTGATGAGCCCGGTCGAGGAATCGCGCCGCACATGGCCCCCAGAGGAGTCCCCGGCTCCCTGAAGCCGGCCAGCGCGACCGAGCTCGGCGTCGGACGAGCAAAGGGGTGACGTTCTCGCGCGGCTTGTCGAGTTTGGAGCCGGAACCGTTGCGCCGTGCGTGGCTTCGAGCTGCCAGGCGCCACCTATGATCAGCCCGTGCGCCTGGGCCTCGAGGAGGGACGGGTAATCGGTTGCCTCATCGAGAAGCAGCTGACGACGCCCCAGCAGTACCCGCTCACCCTCAACGCGCTGGTATTGGCGTGCAACCAGTCCTCGAACCGCGACCCGGTGGTCCGTTACGACGATCGCACTGTGGAGCGGGCACTGGCCTGGCTGAAGGACGCCGGGCTGGTTCACTTCGTGCACCCTTCGCACGGTCGCTCGGCGACCCGATACCGGCAGGCACTCGACGAGCGGCTGGGCCTCGACGAGCCAAGCCTTGCACTGGTGGCCGTGCTGCTGTTGCGCGGTCCACAGACGGCTGGCGAGCTGCGGGCCCGGACCGAGCGAATGGCGACCTTCGACGGGATCGCCGCCGTCGACGTCGAGCTGGAACGCATGGGCGGCGGCTCCAAACCGCTCGTGCTGCGACTGCCGCGCCGTCCCGGGCAGAAGGAGGAGCGCTGGGCGCATCTGCTCACACCGACCGGGCTCGCACGTGTCGATACCGCTGACGACGCAAGCGGCGCGACGAGCGCTGATCGTGTGCACGATCCCGAGGCCTGTGCGGGCGCTTTCGCCCCACCGACGGGGCCCGCTGAGGATCCCGGCCGGCCGATCGGTGTCGACTCCCGGGCGCTCGGCGGCGAGCAGCTCACCGCCATCGTCGACGAGGTCGGCGCGCTGCGGGCCGAGGTTGCCGCACTTCGAGCGGCAGTCGAGGAGCTGCAAGCCAGGCCTTGGCGCTGAGCGCTGGACGGTCCACCGAGTCTCCCGTTGCCGATCTCGGTCCCGTGCTGGACGAGCCACACTCCCGTCAGCTGGATGGCCGAGCTCCGGGAGCTGCGTTTCTACCTGGCGGGCTGGCCGACGCGGATCACCTACTGGCTCGCGTCCGCCGGCGAGCGGGTCGTCGACGTGCAACCGAGACGCCATCCCCATGCCCAGCCTGACGGCTAGCGGAGGGCATGTGGAGGGTGGAGGGTGGAGCAGCCTCCGCGCCGCCTGCGCTCAGGTCGTGTACTGCTCTCCGAGGTGTCGTGCTACTATGTAGCACATGGAACGGATCGGGGTACGGGAACTTCGCCAGCACGCCAGCCGCTACCTGGCCCGAGTGGCGACGGGAGAGACGATCGAGGTTACGGATCGAGGGCGTCCGGTCGCGTTGCTCGTGCCTACCCGCGAGGATCGCTGGGAAGAACTGATCGCCAGCGGCCAAGTGGTCGCTGCCACAGGTGATGGCGACGTACTTGACGAGGCCCCAGGCGATTACGGAGTCGACGCATCGGCTCGACTGGCAGCGATGCGAGATGACGAGCGGTGAGGCTTTACCTCGACTCCTCCGCCGTGGTGAAGCTGGTCCAGCGAGAAGCAGAGTCGGACGCACTTCGACGTTTCCTGCGCCGGCATCGCGCCGATCAGTTCGTCACGAGCGCGCTCGCCCGCGTCGAGGTTGTCGGAGCCGTCTTCACGGGTGGGAGTCGTGCGATCGAACAGGCGCGTCGACAACTCGCCCGGCTCGACCAGATCGTGCTCAGCGCGGAGTTGCTTGACCGCGCTGCAACCCTGGCGCTTGCGGGACCACTACGAAGCCTCGACGCGATTCATCTGGCTGCGGCACAGGTTGTCGGTCAAGAGTTGCGAGCGGTCGTGACATATGAACGGCGCATGGCCGATGCAGCCCGATACCTCGGCTTTGCAGTCGCAGCGCCTGAGTGACGCCACCTGGTTCCGGAGTCTTGGGACGCCGACCCGGGATAGGACCGAGCCTCATGCAATGACCAAGCGGGGCCGGAGGCTCCGCTCCTTCGGCGCCGCGGCGCTGTCTCGCCGGGCCTGCTCAGGGATCGATGAGGACACCGGGGTTCAAGATGGCGTCCGGGTCCACCGCCCGCTTTGCCGCCCGGAGCTGGGCGGCGAAGAGATCTGGCCGTTGCAGGTCGTAGCCCGGCCGGTGATCACGCCCGACCGCGTGGTGGTGCGTCACCGTGCCCCCTCCTGCCGCAACGGACTCCATCACCGCACCCTTGACCTCCGCCCACTGGTCGAGCCGGCCCGAGCGGCGGCCAGGGGCGATGATCGTGAAGTACGGCGCCGCTCCATCCGGGTAGACGTGGGTCAGCCGGCAGGTCACGAGGCCGGGCCACGCGCCGACGGACTGTAGGGCGCTCTCGGTCGTGGACCTGAGCCCGGCGACGAAGCAATCGAAACGGTCCCACGTGATGGCAGTCTCGAAGGTCTCGTTGATGAGACCGAGACCGACGAGACTGTCTCGCACGTACGGTGCCCTGAGGAACGCCGCGCGCCACCGATCGGCGGCGTCGACCCTCGGGTTGTCCGCTCCGGTATCCCTGCCCGGGCCGAGCTCGACCGTCCCGCCGTGGTCGCCGGCGAGCTCCGCAGCCCTCGCGAGGGCACTGTCTACGGGGTGATCGGCCGACTCGAACGCGATGAGCAGGAGGTGCGCGCTCCCGTCACCGGAGCCTGTGATCAGCGCCTCGGTCGCATCGAGCAGGCGGCAGTTCGTTGGCCAGAGCCCCGACTGGGCCAACGCCCTCGTCGCGGTCGCCCCCGCCTCGAAGGTGCTGAATCGTGCGACACCCGAGGCCCGGAACCGCGGCCGGTCCTGGAGGCGCATCCACGCCTCCGTGATGACCCCGAAGATCCCCTCCGATCCGAGGAGCAGCCGGTCAGGCGACGGGCCCGCGCCCGAACCGGGTAGGCGACGGGACTCCCACGGGCCTTGCGGCGTGATGGCCCGGATCGACTCGACGAAGTCGTCGATGTGAGTGTGAAGGGTGGCGAAGTGCCCACCCGACCGTGTGGCCAGCCACCCACCGAGCGACGACACCTCGTAGCTCTGCGGGTAATGCCGCAGCGTCAGCTCGTGCGGTCGCAGCTGCGCCTCGAGGGAAGGCCCGAGCACTCCCGCCTGGATCCGAGCCGCCCGTGAGGTGCGGTCGACCTCGAGCACACGGTCGAGCTTCCCGAGGTCACAGCTGATCACCGGTCGATCATCGTCGACCGGTGCCTCGACCCCTCCGACGACCGACGACCCGCCGCCGTAGGGGATCACGACCGCGCCGACTTCCGAAGCCCATTCGAGGACCGCGACGACGCCTGCTTCGTCTGGCGGGGTGACGACCACGTCGGGCGGTCGGTCCCACCGCCGATCGAGGGCCCGGACGACGTCCCGGAAGGACTTGCCGTAGGTGTGCCCCGCGCGCGCGACGTCTCCGAGGTCGCACCACTCCGCCAAGGTGGGCGGCGGCGCCAGCCGGGGCGGGTCGAGGTCGAGTTCCTCGCGTGACGGTGGATCGATCACGTCGAGTGCCTCGACGCCAACGACCGGCCGGATGAGGTCGGCCAGTGCGAGCTGTTGAGACGTCGTGAGCCCCTCGCCTTCGAAACCCCACCCCCAGAACCGCCGCTCGGTCGTCACGACCGCGGATGTTAGGACAGCACGTGATCCTCGGGTCCGATCGCCAAGGCGCTCGACACCGATGGCCAGCACCGGGGCGGCGGTCGGCGCTCCGCATCCGATGAACGACGACTTCGAACCCGGCGGCGTCACTACGATCCAGGACCGGTCTTTCGGCCACTAGCAGGTCCGAGAGACACCGAGCTCGCCGACCTGATTGAAGGAACTTGCGGCGGTCCCACTTTCGAGCAGGTTCTGCGGAGAGTTGCGCGGCGACCTCGAAGCGTGAATCGCTGTAATCCTCGACATCACAAGGTTGAGTTGTACAAAGTTGACCTTGCACTCTCTGATCATGAGCGCAACGCTGGAGCGTCCGGCCGACTTGTTCGATCGGGAGCCGGAGTGGGCGGAGCTGTCGTCATTCGTCTCCGACGCGACCCCGGGCCTCCGCGTCGGAATCGTCTATGGTCGCCGCCGCCAAGGCAAGTCCTATCCGCTTCGCCGTCTCGCCGCTGCAACCGGGGGCTTCTACTACCAGGCTCTAGAGCACGAGCCGGCTCAGGCGCTTGCCGAACTCGGCGACCGGCTCGGTGCTCACCTCGGCGTTGACCGCCTGGCCCTCGCCGACTGGGACGAGGCGATCTCGAGCCTCGGGCGGCTTGCACCACGGATGAACGGAAGGCTCGGGACCACGCCCCTAGGGATGATGCCGCTCGCGGGCGGATCGATCGTGGTCGGCCCAGCCGTGGCGGTCATCGACGAGTTCCCCTACCTCCTCGAGAAGACCCCCGAGCTGCCCTCACTCCTCCAGCGCGCCGTCGACCGCTCGAAGGAGGAGGGCTGGCCGGCCGTGCGCCTCATCCTTTGTGGCTCAGCCATTTCGGTGATGGCCGACTTGCTCGAGGGCCAGGGGGCGCTCCGGGGCCGGGTACAGGCCAATCTGCTGATGCGCCCCTTCAGCTACCTCGACTCGGCACGCTTCTGGGGTATCACCGACCCCCACCTCGCCTTCCGGGTCGACGCGATCGTCGGTGGAACGCCCGGCTACCGCGAGCTCGTCCGCTCGGTGCCATCCTCCATGGAGGAGTTCGACGCCTGGGTCGTCGACGAAGTGCTTTCGCCCGCTGCTGCCTTGTTCCGCGAGGACGAGTGGCTTCTCGGCGAGCAACGTGGTCTCGACAACCGGGCCTTCTATCTCTCGGTGCTCTCTGCCGTCGCAGGCGGGAGCAGCACCCAGTCGGCGATCTCCAACATGCTTGGCCGCTCCCAACAGAGCTTGTTGCATCCACTCGGTGCTCTCGTGCGCGCCGGTTTCCTCGACAAGGATGACGATGTCGTCCGCTTGCGTCGGCCCGTGTACCGCATCGCGGACCCAATCATCCGCTTCCACCAAGTGGTGCGCCACCCTCGGGCCGCCCTCTTCGAGGACCGCCGTCGCGCCGAGGGGTGGGCGGACTCTCAGTCGAGCTTCGAGTCGCTCGTGCTTGGTCCCCATTCCGAGCAGCTGGCGCGAACGTACGTTCGCCGCGTCGGCGACGCGCTCATCGGCGTCCCGATCGTCACAGTCGGCACGACGGTTATCAACGACAAGAACGACCGTGCCGCTCATCAGCTCGACATCGTGGCGCTCGGCCCGGGCACAGGGCCGCAGCATCGTGTGATCGAGGCTATTGGTGAGGCGAAGTTTCGCGAGCTCAATGCCGGTGACCTGCGCCGACTAGAGCGCGTCCGAACCGTGCTTCGCGGGGCTGAAGACGCCCACATCGTCTTGGTCTCGGCGTCCGGGTTCGCCGATGGTCTCGACACTGAGGCGGCCGACCGAGCCGACGTGCACCTCGTCGACCTCAAGGACGTCTATGCGACCTGAACCCAACCGGCCTAGAACCGAGAGCCCGGTCAGCTCACCTCCGCGCACACATCGATGTCGCGCCGAGTCGGCAGCGCCACTCGGATATGAGGCTGCTGCGAGCTGTCCCCACGTTGAGAGTTCGGCGGCACAGGTCAATATAGGCAACCGTCGTGACGTTGCGGTGGTTCAAGTGGGATGGGCTGTCCGTTGCGTACACCGAAGTCCGTCCTTGTGGTTGGGTTCGATGGTCATTCCGATGGACTCTGCTGTCCGCTGGTCGGCTGGAGGAGCTCTCAGCCGTCTGCGGCGCGATGACACCGCATTGCCGACGCTCACCGCAGCACAGCGGCGTACCCTGATCGGCACTTGGAGGCGGGTCTCACGTCAGCATCGAGCGGTGGCGGCCAGCTCACTCCTGTCCAGCCGTACCGGGCTCGTCGATCGCCCGCGAGGTAGCGGAACCGCGCTCCCCACCGGGCCGTTCGCGCCGGTGCAAGATGCGCAGGGAGCCGACGACCCACACAATGACAAGCGCCAACCATACGAGGAGCTGCACCCAAGGGTGAAGGCCGCCCAGCGCGCGCAGGGGTGTGACTTGCAGCGGCGCATACCCGGTCCACCCCGTCGGGTAGCCGGTCTCGCCGAGACTCGTGACGTAGTCACCGACGAAAAGCAGCGAGACACCGAGACCGACGATGACAACCACGCGTTGGCCGAGACCGAGACGATTGAGTCGGGTCATCACGTCAGCCTGACACGTCGGCGGCAGTTCCGCGTCCGCCTCGGGGCTGAAGAGCGCGGCCTTCAGGCCCCATTAACGATTAGCCGGCTTGCCGGCGCTATTGGGTCCGCAGGGACCGCAAGGCGGCAGACCCGGGAGACGTCAAAGAGATCATGATGGCGTCATCTAACCGCGGCCGGGCGGAGGCTGTGAGAAGGAGACGGAGTGCCACGGTCCTGGCGTCGATGGCAATACTTCTGTCGTCCTGCTCCGCGTCAACGCACGCGGTGCAACGCGGCCCTTTGGCGATTCCGGCAGCAGACATGCTCACCTTGCAGATGTTCACCTCGAGCGAGGGAGTCGGGGTCGCCTTTGCAGCTCCACCGCCGCTCTGTCACCGCAACTGCGCCGCAGGTGCTCCGAGCCGACACCGTGACTACCTCGTAGCCACCAGCGACAGTGGAGCAACCTGGCGGGTAAGCGGCGCCCTCCCCGCCGACTTCAACCCCGGAGAGTCCTACGAGGTGCAAGTGGCGTTCAGCTCCCCAGACGAGGGGTACGTGCAGAGCACCGAGCCACCTGCGACCCTGTTCACTGACGACGCCGGCCAGAGATGGTCGTCGCTGAAGACCCCCGGCGAGCCCACGGACATCTCGCTTGCAGGGCCCGCCCTTTGGATCGTCTCGGACTTCTGCCCGAAGGCGACGACGCCGACCGGGCTCTGTCCCTCCCGGCTCCTCATTTACGCGCCGGGACACTTGACGCCATCAAGAGAGACGCCCATCCCGACCGAAGGCAACCTCGCCGAACAGGGAATCTCCCCCGGTACCCGCGAAGCCCACCTCCTCGTCCGACTCGGGCCACGCTCGGCCGTCTTCGCAGAAGGCTCCGAAAGCTCGCCCTCCAGCCTCCTATTCACCGGAGATAGCGGTCTCCATTGGACGGTCCTAAGCGACCCGTGCGACGGCATCAGCCCGACCGGCCTGGTCGCCCCGACCTCGACCAAGTGGGACCTCTACTGCCAGCTCAGCGGCGGGATGAATCAGGGCAGGACACGCTTCTACGCCTCGACGGATCGGGGGAAGACCTGGACGCTCGTCGCCGAAGGCAACGTCGAAGGACCCAGTCTTGGGAACATCGGTGTGGGGATGGCCGACGATCTCACCGTTAGCGGCGACGGTCGCGTCCTGTGGCTCGTGGGGTCCGTCTACGGCATCAAGAGCAGCACCGACGGGGGACGCGACTGGACGACGGTTCCGATCCAGACGGACGGCTACGACAGCGAACTTGCCACCGCCGGACCCTCTAGTGCCTGGCTGCCCATCCCGGCCATCGGGCTTTACCACACCACCAACGGTGCAACCTGGAATCTGGCCGCCGGCTAGCTCATCTTGGCGATGCATGCGCGCTGAGAGGAGCAGAGCCTCCGGCCCTGATCGGAAACGCCGCATTGCCGACGCTTCCGGCCCCGTTCGCCTCGGGTGGTCAAGGGTCGAAGCCCCCTTGCAGCGCGTCGTCTCCGACCTGTTGTCCGCGTGACCTGGCGGTAGGGACAAGCCTGTGTCGGAGGCCGTCGGAGAACCCCGCCGGCCATGGAGCCACGGACCCCTTTCGTCCCCGCAGTCTCTCAGGACACGCCTGCCGCCACCGTGACGGCTCGGCCGGCGTGTCCCGCTCATACGATGCAAGCCGGTGAGATCCACGGGGAGGAGCGAACGCCCTAGATGAGTTGCCGTCTGAGGGTTGACCGAGAGCCAGGTCTGCCCGTCCTCGAAGCGCTCCGCAAGGCCGGCCACAACGTCGACCTGGTGAGCGGTCTTCTCGCTGCCCGCAGTGCTCCCGCCGACGAGGTCTTTGCCCAAGCGGGTCTGGCCCGGCGGGTGCTGGTAACAGCCGACCCGGGCTACGCCGACGTCAGCCGCTTCGAGGTGGCGGAAAGCCCAGGGCTGGTCCTCTTCTGCCTTCAGAGTTCTACTCTGTGCGACGCCCTCGATTCGGTCTACAAAGTGCAGCTGGACGTACTCGAGGACGTGGGCCGGGCGATGGCCGAAGTGGCAACGACGGCGAAGCGCCTCGAGCTTCGCGGTACGGACCTCAAGAGCTCGTCGGAGCACCTGTACCAGAGGGCCCGAGAAGCCATCGGCGAAGGAGACCTGGAGGCCGCCCGGACAGCGCTGACGCTGCGGACGGAGAACTACGAAGGGGTCCGGTCTCTTGCTGAGGAACGGCGCCAGCTCGACGAGTCGCTACAGGGCCTCACTCCGGTAGTCCAGTCGCTTCAGTTCGAGGTCGAAGCCTTCCGCACGGAGAAAGAGATCATGAAGGCTGCCACCATCGCCGCTCACGTGACATCGATGCTCAGCGGCACGGAGCAATCCGATGTCGAGGCGATCACGGCGAACCTCATCGAGGCGCTCGCCTCGGGTGTGCCTCACGGGACGCTATGGCTCGTGCTGCCGGACGCCACCTGGGAGATCCCCGCCCCCTACCTCAAGGGTCCGGCGGACGTGAGCCCACGGCCTCGTCGACGCGACCCTGACCGAGAAAGTGTCACCGAGTAGGGACCGCTCCCATCAGCGATGGCGAGCAGGCGCCCGGATTCGGCAGGTCCTTGCCCATCTAGCCGGATAGACGCGCTGGCAGCCGTCCATGCCGCAGACGGCATTGAGCGGGCGGGGTGGAAGTGGGGGCCAAGCCGCGTGGGCTCAGCGAGGTTGGCTGGCGGGCTGAGCCGGGTCGATCAAGAGCAGCATCCGACGTCCGCGAGCCGCCCGAGTTGTTCGAGGGCTTGGTGGGCTTCGACGTAGGCAGGAGACGGTTCTACGCACTGACAAGGCAGCTTGCGCAGCATCGCTGCCGCGATGGCCAGGCGGACGAGGACGT
The DNA here is from genome assembly GCA_050010115.1 of Acidimicrobiales bacterium. GTDB lineage: Bacteria > Actinomycetota > Acidimicrobiia > Acidimicrobiales > Bog-793 > JAKACA01. Next base: position 38,396 of record JBEKLQ010000062.1, read on the forward strand.
CGCCGACCGCTTCTCGCGGGATGTCGACCTTGGCACCTCGGTAGTTGCTGAGGATTGACTGGATCGCTTTCGGCAGCCGCTTCGTGTCGGGCGCCCCGGTGTCGAGCAGGTAGGGGAGCTTCCAGGTGTGAACGTCGTCGGCCGCACCCACGTAGGCGAAGCACTGCAACGGGAGGTGGTACTTGGGCTGGATCAACCCATCTGAAGCGGCTTGAGAAGCCGAGACCGGGACGATGTCGAGCGCCCGGGCCAACTCTGTGGCGGCAACCGGGCATGGCCGGTAGATGCCGTGTACCGAGACCCACCACAGTTCCTCGGGGGCCGTCTCGAGGTCGAGTGCGACGAGCACGCGGTCGCGGAGACCCCCGGCCACAACGTCAGCGGCGTAGAGCATGTGCCCGTCGCTGACCGCAACCGCTCCGACCTTCTGCATGGCCGCATAGCGCCGTGCCTGGTCGAGAGCGGCCTCGACTGCCCGTCGATGCCAGATGAGGCTGCCCGGACGTTTGACCTCCAGCACGAGCCTCTTGATACCGAGCTCGGAGAGCACCACGTCCGCCCGGCCAACCTGCAGGTTCACGTCGCCAAGTGACCAGTCGAGCACCGTCGTGAAGAGATCCTCGATGATGTTCTCCGCCACTTTCTCGACCGGACTGTCGAAGAGGCCTTGTCGAAGCCGTTGGCGGCGGCGTGTGGTGAATGCCGGCCAGCTGGCTGCGATGCGCTCGACGCAACGCCGATACGAGGCCAGCTGTGTGTAGGCATCGTCCCCCGACGCGTGTTCGTCCTCGGCGCGCATCCTCGGCTCTCCCCTCAGCCAACTATCGACGTCCGATGGTACGACGCGCCACCTCCGATCGTTGGCGCCGAACGATCACGCCTTGAACGGCCCAAATCGAGTCGTGCTGATCGAAGTACTCCTCGACGCGACCACTCAGCAACGCCCACGACATCAGTCAAACACCTCCGTGCCGCACTCGAGACCCCACCGAGGCGCCCCGACAAGAGGGCTGATGCTTTCCCCCGGGACACAAGTTTCTGCCCCCGATTCAGCAGGCGCGCCCCGGACACGGAGCCAGTCGACCCTGCCTCCATCGTGGGAGCGGTGTGGCGCGGGTCCGGCTGGTTGGCCCGAGTGGTGTTTTGCCTGTTCAGCTAGGGCGTGGCGTCCATTGAGTGCGGCGGAATCTGTCCATCCAGCGGGAGTGGACAAAAGGATGGACAATTGCGACGGCGGCCGTTGCCCCGGGATCAGGAGGGTTCCCGATGGCAGAAGTCGAGGTGGGTCGACACCGTCCACGCTTCGATCCTGGCCGAGTCACAGCGTTCGGGAATCGACTCGAGGCTCTCCATCCGTCCGAGCTCGCGTCGACAGCGAGGACTCGCTCCCACCGCTCACCGAAGGCGCCGTCGCCGCGCCTCACTGCGCGCAGCCACTCGGCGGGCTCTCCGCCGATCGGCAGCTCGAGCCGGCGAGTCGTCAGCAGCTCGATGCCTTGGGACCCGAGCCGGGCGCAGTGCATGGCGCACTCGGTGTGCCGAAGTTTGACGCAGAGGCGCCGGCGTCGACGAATAGGACGAGCCGTGGTCGCTGCCCGCCGATGGTCTCGTGCTGGTGACCCAGCAGCAATCCAATGACGGTCTCTACCGCGCGCTCGTGGCGAACGCCGACGCGTTGCGGGACTCCGGGATCGAGCACGTATACAGGATTGGTGATGCCGTGGCCCCGGCTGATCAGCGAGGTGATCTTCGACGGCCACCGGCTGGCACTTGAGATCGATCGAGCCGATCCCTCGCAACCGCTGCCCTACCTGCGTGAGAGAGCTCAGATCGGATCGGGTTATCACGGCTAACTCATGGTCTGCTGGCCGAGGCGATGTCCCCGGTAAGTAGCGCGGCCTGAGTTACAGTGACCGCGTGACGGTGGCAGTCCGGTTCATAACCCGCTTGGTTGTGGCAATCGTGACCGGTCTGTTGCTTTGCATAGCGTCCGAGCTAGCGGCGCATATTCCTGCTAACGCGTCAGTTAAGCAACTGACCTGCGGCTCAGGTAATCCAGCACCATACGCAGAGATAAAGCCGCGCCAGCCTTCGGTGACGATCTACCTCGGCCGAGCGTCAAGCGGACCGGAGACTAGCCCGGTCATTACTTTCACGGTGTCCGCGAACTCCTGCAAGCTTCCTAGCAGCATCCCTGTCTTCATGGGCGTCCTGAGCGGTGAAGGATTCGACCTCGGCCTTCCAAAGAATGTTCCACCCTGCAGCGCCTCGGTGATCGCACGCCCGTTTTGTGCTGTTGTCCGCCGCGACGGCGACACCATCGACCTGACGCTGCAGACAGAGCGCAGTCAAATTCCGGCCGGGAGCTACTCGGGCAGCCTTGAGATCGGCAACAGCAGTATGGGCGAGACTCAGATCGCCATCACCCTCGAGCGACCCGATAGTGTGTGGCCCGCGCCGATTCTGCTCGGGATCGCTGCTGTGGCCGGTGGGATCAGCTTTGCCGGGATCAGAGAGTGGTTTGCGGTCGGCAGCCCGGCCACGGCTCCGGCCGGCGGTGGGAACGGTGGGAGTGGGACGGGCGGAGGCGTTGACGCCAAAGTACCTGTGGGCACCCCCGAGGTTCCTGTCAAGCGGATTGCGAAGCTCACACGTCGGCTCGCCCCCCTGTGGAGAATTGTGTCCAGACCAGCGAGGTTCCTCAAGAAACACTTCACGGCAAGCGGCGTCCTCGCCATATGCTTCGGTGTCGGCGCCGGTGCGGTCACGTGGGTGAATACGTATGCCTACGACCGTTCCTGGTCGTTCAACATCGGCACGGCGTTCACCCTACTGAGCAAGGTGGGAGGCGCTGCCGCCGCATCTGCGTTCGTGATCTGGACAGCCGGCGCGGCGGGACACCGAACGGCGGTCAGGAGGAGCCAACAGGGCTGACCCATCAATACTCGTCGTGATGCCAGACCCAGTACTGCCGGTCGCCCTCGGGTGCGTCGCGAAGGCCCTGCCACCTCGCGGACGTCGATCTGAGGGCCTTCAGAAACCTTCCGTGGCGGTCACAGCTGGACGATTCGATCCAGGGGTGCCACGAGATGTTCCTGGTGCCCCGCGACGTGCGGCAACGCGGCCCGGACCGGTAAGCGTCAACGGCTCCGGAACAGTGGCAAGGTGGGCATTCAGCACAGAGCTGCGGACGTGGTCGCCGAACGGACCCGGTGGCGCCGATTCCGGCGTCGCTGTCACACGGGCGGCCTCCGGTGCAGTGCTACCAGTGTTCGTAAGAACGAAGTCGCCCGACAATCGCCGTTTGACCGATCCGAGCCCTGATCGTTGGCGTTTCCTCGCCGAGTTCTCGCACATCGTTGACCAGGTATGACACGCGGAAGACCTGAACTGGGGAACGAAGTGGGGAACGAAGTGAGGAGCGCCGCACAGCGAGAACTCGCTGCATATGGACGAAGGCGTAACTCGCTGCATATGGACGAAGGCGTCGGGGAGAACGTGGCAGCGACGTTGACGAACCTGCTCGAACGAATGCGTCACGCGGTCAGGTCTCCAAGGAGAGCGGTGCGCCCCGTCCTGCGACCACACGTAGGCGGCGTCCCCGAGTTCGGTCCCGATGACGCGAGCACGATTCAGGGCAACTAGCTGCTGGCGTTCGAGGACCATTGCAGTCCCCGGGTCGATTGCGATGCGGCGAACCTGACGAGACTTTGTCGGTCGTGCTTCCACGCGACCCGGTAGGTCGGTGATCGATCGACGCACCGTGATCGTGGAGTCGGCGAGATCGACGTCGGACCATTGCAGTCCGCACAGCTCGCCCCGCCGCATCCCCGTGGTCGCCGCGACCCACAGCATCGAGGCAAGCTCAGGGTTGTAGGACTCGGCTGCTACCAGAAGCTTGCGCACTTCCTCGACGGTCGGCGCTGTCGGCTCACTCGCGGCAGCACGCAGGGGAGTCGCAGAGTCTGCCGGCGACTGGGCAATCCAGCCCCACCGAACTGCCTGACGCAGTGCCGAGCGGAGGAAGGCGTGGTGATGTCCGACCGTTGTCGGCGACAGTCCGGGCTGGATCAGGTCCCGGTAGTAGCTGTCGAGCCTCGCGGCGGTGAGCTTTCGGAGCTCGACACCCCCGAAGGCGGCCTTCGCCTGCTTGGCCAACAGGCCGTATCCCACGATCGTCTTCGGGGCGAGTCCCCGTGCTCTTGCGTGATCCAGGAACGCGTCGAGAAGGTGACCGACGGAGCCTTGCGAGGAGCTGCCCAGGTTCTTGGCCACTTCGGTGAGCATCTCGGCGGCCGCCTGGTTTGCCGTCCTCTTGGAGCCGCGCACGGTCTTGCTGAGCTGGCCGTAGCGACCGGTCCGAGGGTCGCGGCCGGTGGGCACGGTCACCTCCCAAACACCACGGCTCCGCCCACGCATCCTGGCCTTGTTCTGACGTCAGAACGGCTCATGGGACGCCCCGCGTCCCGAAGGTAGAGTCCAGCTCGGAGGGATGGCAGAGCGGACGAATGCGACGGTCTTGAAAACCGTTGGGTGATGAGCCCCGGGGGTTCGAATCCCCCTCCCTCCGCCTTTCGCGGCCGCACCTCGTGATGACGAGCTGGCCTCAGGTCGCCGCAGCGAGCCTGCTGACTCTCGCCTCCCGCGATCTCGCCCAGCAACGGCCGGCGATGTAGAAGACGGCCCCGAGGCCCCCGACGAAGAAGCCAATCGGCCAGTTCCACTCATAGGCAGCGGCGATCGCGATCCAGACGGTGGCCACTGCGAGGCAGACCGACAACCCCAGAGCCGGCAAGGGCCTTCGCGTGAACGATCGGGCGGCACCAGCTGGGCCGATCATCAGGCTGAACATCAGAAGTGCCCCGACGATGGGGAGTGTCATAGTGGTCGCCAGGGCCACGACGACGAGAAAGCAGACTTTCATTGTACGACTGTCGACGCCTCGTGCCTCGCCTATCTCCGGCAGGACTGACGACAGCAGCAGCGGCCGGTAGAGCACGGCGATGGCGGTGACGCAGAGCACCCCGAGCACTGCGGTGACCAGCACGTCGTTGTTGCTGATACCGAGCACCTCCCCGAACAGCAGTCCGAAGATCGCGGGCTCGTACTCGTTGCTGAAGCTCAAGAACAGCGCCCCGAGGCCGAGCATCACGACAAGGCCGAGTGCCGTCATGGCGTCGTGGCGGCCCCGCCGGCTGAGCCAACCGATACCAAGGGCGCTCATTACGGCGAACACCGCGAGGCCCCAGACGGTGCTCAGCCCGACGAGGCTCGCGCCGGCCGCACCTGCAAACCCGGCCTGAGGCACGGCGTGAGCAACGAACGCCGATCCGCGCAACACGGCGAAGGTGCCCACCACCCCGGCAATCACCGCCACCATCGTCGCCACGAGCCAGGTGTTGACCATGAAGCCCGAGAACATCATCGTCCTCCGACAGCGCTGTGAGGCTGATTCGAGTTCCTTGGTGTGTCACGTCGCGCGGCGGTGGAGCGCCCCGACCGTTGCCGGCTGAGCTGCCGTCCTCGCCGCTCGCTCGAGATGTCCGCCACCAAGTACACAAGGAAGATCAGCGTCACCACGAAGAAACTCACCGGCCAACCCCGATGCACCGGCGGCCAGTAGTAGCTGTCGTACGCGAGCAGGATGCCCAACCACGTCGACGCCACGCCAATGAGCGCCGCCCACGCCATGGCGAGACCGGGCCGTTTCGTGAGGCGCAGCGCCCCAGCCGCAGGCCCGATCAGAAGCGCAGTGCTGAGGATCGCGCCGATCGTGATGCACGACAATGACACCGCCACTGCCATCGCCAGCAGGTACAGGCCGCCCAGTGTCCGCACCGGGACGCCACGGGCACACGCCATGTCGACGTTCAGCGAGCTCAAGAGCAGCGGGCGGTACAGCACGCCGATGGTGACGAGCGCCAGCAGGCTCATCAAGACCACGACGGCCACGGTCGATTGGTTGATCGCAAAGATCGAGCCGAACAGGACGGTGAACGTGGCCCCCGTCGTGTTGACCGAGTTCGAGTCCAGGTACAGGAACAGAGCGGCGACTCCGAGCGCCCCACCGAGGACGATCCCGGTGGCGAGATCGCGTCCGCGTTGCCTACGGATACCGAACAGCTCCATGATCCCGGCGCCGACGACCGCTGCCGTCACGAACCCCCACAGCGGGTTGACGCCGACGAGGAAGGCACCCGATCCGCCAGTCGTGCCGACGTCCCCGAGGGCATGGCCGGCGAAGGACTGGCCGCGGAGCACTGTGAAGACCCCCACCACTGCGGACACGAGCGCGACGACGGCCCCGACCACCAGTGCGACGTGAACAGGCTCGCTCGAGAAGAAACCAGGCTCGATCACGTCCTGCAACAATCCGGTCATGACCCGGCCTGCGATCGGCGCCCCGGGTAGACCGGGTAGTCCGGGTACTCCGGCTTTGCCTCCTCGTCGTGGTGAACGCCGGCATCGGAGCCGGCTACCACGAGGATGCGGTCGCGGACCTGAAGGACGTCAACCTGGCGGCCGTACAACTCGCTGAGGACATCCTCCCGGACGACCTCCTGGGTCGTCCCGCTGGCGGCCTTGCCACCCGCGAGGTACACGATGCGGTCCATCGCCGGCAGCAACGGGTTCATGTCGTGGGCGGAGATCAGTACTGCGATGCCGTGCTGTGCCGTGATCCGGGCGAGGAGGCTGACGACCTCTTGCTCGCTCGCGATGTCCAA
>JBEKLQ010000063.1:0-24186 GCA_050010115.1 Acidimicrobiales bacterium
TGGTCGTCCATTCGGTGAGGAGCAGCCCTGCGGCGACAAGTGCCCAGCGGCGGACCGAGTCGCGGCTTTCCTCGGCCGCAAGCTGAGCTGAAGGAGAGATCAATAGTCGCCCCACCCCGGCGTTCGGGGCGAGGGCGCGCCGGCGTGGGATGCGTGATTAGGGGATACTCGCGCCCGGCGTGACGCGGCGGAACGGCTCACGCCGCCCGCGGCAGCAAATCGTGGCCTACAGCGAGTCGACGATCGCGGAGAACCAGCCTATATTCTCGGCCAGCGCCTGGCCGGCCACGAAGCGCCTGACCCCGAAGTCGTGCAGCATGAGTCTCCTGGTCGGAGCCGTCGACGACGCTCCCGCCCGGCACTGAGCTGCCTCTGGATCTGCACGGTTCGACGGCTCGTTCTTCTCCCGGCACCTGCAATGCTCTGTGGAGTGAGAGATCGACTGGAGACCTATACCGCGTACAGCATCGGTTGCGCAGTTGTCTGGGCGCTCATCCTCTCGGTCCTTGCCGCGCTCGGCAAGAGGGAGACGTTGCGCAGGATCCTGCCCGGGTTCGCTGGCTGGTGGATGGGTTGGACGTCGGCCACGATCGCTCGGTACGGCTTTCCGCCACCGAAGTCTCGACCGCCGTGGATGCACGATCGCGGAACCTGATCAGCGCCTCTTGGGCGGGAGGGCCCTCGTAGTCTCAGGAAGGTAGGTAGCTCCCTGCGCCCGCGTAAAAGGGGTCCGAGGACACCGGTTCGATCCGCACCGCCGAGCCAGTGTCGGGCGAATCGATCATGTAGCCGTCGCCAACGTACAACCCGACGTGGGCGATCGGCCCTCCCGCATAATCGCTGAAGAAGACCAGGTCGCCTGGTGCCAGCGCATCTTCGGCCACGGGCGTTGCGTGGACGGCTTGCTGTCCCGCGTCGCGGGGGATGGTGACGCCGTAGTCGTTGTAGATCGAGTAGGTGAAGCCAGAGCAGTCGTACCCGAAGCCGGAAGTGCCGCCCCACAGGTACGGCAGGCCGACGAACATCCTCGCCGCGGCGACGATGCTCGCCCCGGTGGCCCCCCACGGCGTCCCGGCGACGTGCAACGCGACGTCACTTGTAGGCAGCGCCGCTCTCCTGCCGCCGATCAGCTCCACCTCGACGTAAGACCCTGTTGCCCGTACGACCGGCATCCGGGTCGCGAATGAGAGCTCCATCAGCCGACTGCCCTGCACTCCCTTCGTGCTCCACGCGCTCCACAGCCAGGCGGTCGGAGTCCGGACGATGGCCGTGGTGATCGTGTCCGGCAGGGGCGTGCTCGTCAGTTGTCGCGTTGGGACCCACCCGGGGTAGCCACGCGCGTCGAGGTTCGTCGGCTGGCTGGGCACTGCCACCTCCGTCCAGGTGGTGCCATCGTGGCCGATGACGATGACCCTCGTTCCGTAGAGGGCCTGCGTCTGCAGGTTCCCGACCAGCCAGAGCTTCTCCTCGAAGGTCATGGCAGCAACCCACGCCTCAGGGTCTGCGGGGTTTCCGAGGATTGGCCGGTCGACTGGCCGGGGGTACCAGGGCTCCACCCACAACGTCGCCACGTTGACCGCCACCCAGCAGGTGCCGGCGACGCAAGGCTGCGGGACAGCCGGCAGCGAACCTGTCGGCGACGCAGCCTTCGTCACAGCACCCACGGCGGTTCGTGCGGGCGAGATCCGCCGGGCAGAGGTTCGCGGCAACGAGGGCCTCGGCGATCGTGCCTGCGAGGTGATGGTCGACGGGGGTGCGCTCCCGCCCGCCCGGGAGCCGCACGCGGTGACTCCGAACCCGAGCGCGAGCGCCAGCAAAACGGCGGCGGCGACTCCTCTCATCACACCATCGTGCCGTGAGGACGAGCGGCCACGGTCTCGGGCAGCGCTTTACCCTCGTGCGGAAACATTCGGTGCGGGGTGACATGTCCGGCCATCGAGGAAGGATCGCCGAATCGGTGCGGCTCAGGAAAGAAGCCGAGTGATGATCCAGCGCGTTCCAAACGCCCCGATCTGGATGCCGCACCAGCACTCTGATCCCGGCAGCATCGTGCCGGGGAAGGAGGGCATCTACTGCGCAAAAGACACAGGCACGATGCCGGCAACGGATACTGCGAGCCAACCCGCCAGGATCTCGTGAAACAACGAACCAGTCGCAGCTCTCGGGTGGATTATCAATCAGACGGATGCGGCGTCGCCCGTCGGTCCGGTCGCAGTCTGAGCGTCTACCGCGCCCTCGACGACGCACCACTCTAGGAGCGCGCGCTCATGCTCGAAGGAGCGAACCACGCTCTAGAGACCGAGCGAGGCGCCGGCAGCAATCAGGCAAGCGGCGATGGCGAAGTCGAATGCCTCGTGCAGTCCCGCTTGGGAACGGTGCCGCGAGCTGAAGGGCACAGCGGAGTTCAGGCGTCGCGGCGGAGAAACCACGTGGCTCCGCCCAGGGCCACCGCTGTGTGGGCGGCGAGCACGGCGAGGCCGAGCCAGGGGCTGATCGGGAAGTAGCCGTTCGCTGGCGTGTAGGCGGCCGTTACCAGGTTGGAGCGGGGCAGGGTGGCTTGAATGGCGAAGGCCGCGGTCGGGGTGACCCGCATCAGCCAGTCGTCTGCGCCAGCTGGCAAGCTCGTGGCCGTCGCGAGAATGCCCGGCAGCACGAGGAGCACGAGGCCTGCGACGACCGCCCCCGCGCTGCGCCGTAGCATCGTACCGAGGGCAACGACCAGTGCCGCAGGGAGAGCGAGGAACAGTCCGGTGCCGATGACGACCCGGGCTAGATCAGGCCCACTTTGCGGGAAGAGATAGTTCCCATTGGCGGCGAAGACGTGGCGGGTGATCACTTCGGCGATCGCGGTTGCGACGGCTCCGGCGGCGAAGGTCAGCGATCCGGCGACGACAGCTTTGGCGGCAAGGACGCGGCCGCGGCGTGGACTGGCGACCAAGGTGGTGCGGATAAGTCCGCGGCGGTACTCAGAGGTGACGAACAAGGAAGCCAGCACGATCACGATGAGGAATCCGACGATCGTCCCGTTGACGATGCTTGCGCCTGACCAATGGGTTGCAACACCTTCACCACCCACGAGCGGTGCGATGTCGCCTGACCCGGTGATGGTGAACGAGTAGGCGGATAGCTGGTGCCAAGTGGAAGCCGACCGCGCGGAGGTGACATCGGTGATCGCATCTCCTGACCAGGAGTGGCGGGGAAGGTCACCTTGAACGGAGACATGGTCGAAATAGGCGGTGGCGACGCTGGGTGTCCCGGTGCTTGTCGTGGAAGCGAAGTACAGCGGGGAGGTGACGAATAGCCCGATCTGGACCGTGTGGGGAAGGCCCCCGAGGCGGGCGGTACCGATCTCGATCCAGTGGACGTCGTCGGTGGAGTCGTAGCTGGTGATGACGTCTCCGACTCGGGTGAGCCGGAGCCACCGGGAGGAGGATGGTCCGACAGGGCTGGCAAGGCCCGGAAGGCCGTGGGTGTAGTTGTACTGCATCTGGACACCATGGGAGCCCGTGACCATCACGGCCGCGTAGGCGGTTCCCTGGGTGGTATCCGGTTCGAGGATGATCCCCGCCTTGGCCCAGGGTGCCAGTCCAGGGTGAAGCCGCGATTCCAGCTGACCCTTTGACGACGGTCCGAAAGCGCCGGCCGAAGCGTTCGCAACTGAGGTATGCGCTCCCGAAAGCGACGCCACCCTGACCGTGAGGGTGCCGTCGCCGACAAGTGCTTGGTGCACGAACATGTATGCGTCGGTGACAGCTTCACCTCCCGGCCCGATGGGTACGGCAGGCCCCGCCGAGCGGCTCGCGTAGGCACTGAGGATCGCCACGAGCACGAGGGCGGCGCCTTCGGCCGGGTTGGTCTGGCGGAGGTTGTCGGTGAGGGCCCAGAGATGTTCGGGGTGACGCTTGATGGTTAGGAAGATCTGGTGTGATTGTGAATGGAGGTGGTGCTCGGCCGAGTGGTGAGCAAGAGGTGAGGCCGGTTCGCACCCATACTTTGGACGCGCCAACGGTCATTGAGTAGAGGTCCGAGGTGCCTGCCAGACAGCTGCTGGTGCTGATCTCGCTGACAAGTAAGGCCTAAGCACAACAGAGGAACCCGATGGCTGATCCTGGCACTCGGCCCCAGCTCGTCACAATCGATCAACTGGCCGAGCGCCTCGGACCCAGCACGCGCCACATCGCCGAGCCGGGCATCCCGTAGCTCAAGTGCCGGCAATCGACCGATCCAGACGAGCACCGGTCCTGCCAGAACCACAGCGAGCCTATGGACACCGTTTGTGGAGGTGAACTCGCTCTCAAGTGACAGCCGCCGGGAAGGACCGTTCACCAAGGAGTCACCCATGACCACGACAAACCCACTCCCTCATCTCCTCACCATCGAGGAACTCGCCGATCACCTCGGCGTCACCATCCGCCACGTCCGCCGGCTCATCGCCGAGAAGCGCGTGCCCTATGTGAAGTGGCGGCGTCTCATCCGTTTCGACCCCGACGAGATCGCACGCTGGCTCGACGACGCCCGCCACCCTCAACACCCCGACCAAGGCCGGCCAGCCTGAGTTCGCCGAACCTCCAAACTTGTAAGGTCGCCGCAGAGCGGGTCGAAGCCACGAACCTGGATCCGCGAGCTTCTACACTCGGCGTCTCCGGCGCCACGCGGAGGCTCCTCGGAAGAGGGGATGAGAAATGGGATCGATCGACAAGCGGCCCAGCGGCCGATGGCGGGCACGCTACCGGGACCCCGACGGTCGGCTGCGCTCTCAGACCTTCGACCGTAAAGGCGACGCCGAACGCTTTCTGCAACGCAGCGGAGCTGACATCCAGCGGGGAGAGTGGATCGATCCGGCCCTGCGTCGAATACTGTTCGGCGACTGGGCCGACCTGTGGTGGACCACAACTGTGCGTCTCCGGCCGACGACACGTCGCGGGTACTGGCAAATCCTTCACAATCACGTCCTCCCCCACTTCGGGCACCGTCCGCTTGCGACCATCGACTACATGGACGTCGAGCGGTTCATCGTCACCAAGCTGGAACAGGGTGACCTCGGGGCCAAGAAGGTCCGGGACTGTGTCTCGGTTGTGTCCCTGGTAATGCAGGCGGCCGTGAAATCCGGGGCGCGCCGCGACAACCCCGGCGCCGGTCACCACATCACCGTGCGCAAGACACGGATCAGGCAGGGCGACGTGTTGACGATGTCTCAGGTCCATTCGCTCGTCGAGCAGGTGAAGGACCCATACAAGCCCGCCGTCTGGCTGCTGGTTCTCACGGGCATGCGGCCAGCCGAGCTGTGCGGCTTAACGGTCCGTTCGGTGGATTTCACGCGGCATCGCATCAGCATCACCGAGACGCTCCTCCCCGTCTCGGCCTATGGCGATCAGCACCTCACCCTCGTACACGGGCCACCCAAGACCGAGGCGGGCGACCGCACCATCCCGATTCCCGCATGGCTCTCCGCTCAGCTTGCCGAATCGTTGGCAGTCCGGGCGGCTCGTCGCGGCGCGAGAATCCACCCAGCGGAGCCGCTCTTCGTGAACCGAGTGGGTAAGCCCCTCAACCGTGACAAGTTCAGGGAGACGGTGATCCGCCCGGCGCTCGTAGCCGCAGGGTTGCCCGCAAGCACACGGACCTACGACCTCCGCCATGGTCATGCCTCGATGCTGATCGACCTCGGCGCCAACGTTCTCGCCGTCGCTCAGCGAATGGGGCACTCAGATCCCAGCGTGACCCTCCGCGAGTACGGCCATCTGTTCGAGGGAGTGCAAGAACGGCTGAGCGAGCAACTCGATCAGCTCCGCGAGAACACCGCTGCGGCCACGCTCGGTGAGGTCGTCGAGTTCGCCGTCGGACAGTCGCAGGACACATACAGGACACACCAGGACACAAAACAGGGGTCTGCAGCGGTTAACCGCGGTCAGCGACGGACACCCAGAAAGCAGCGTTGACCTGCGGCAATGCCGTCTCACTTGCGGTCTTCAAAGAGGCCCGGCGCGGGTTCGACTCCCGCCACCTCCACCAGAGTTTTGTGCCACTGGCCTGGGCGAACGCTCAGGCCAGTGGCGCGCTGGGGTCAACTTTCAGGGTCTTCCGGGAACCGCGGTGCGAAGCCCCGCCTGACGAGTCCACGGACAGCTATCCTCGGGGGTGGAGGAGTAACGATGAGACGTCTCATTAAGGGACTGCTGCTTGGATTGGCGGTTGCTGGCGCCCTTGGCATTCAGGGGATGCTTCACGAGAGCCCCGGGCCTGCTTCGCCCGGTTACACGGGACCCAGCGCCAACCCACACCGTTGCTGTAGCCAACGGGCCAATCATGTGCCAGTAGTGCATGTGCATTTCGGTCTCAGACACTGAATCGGCCCACCGCCCGGCGCGGGTCACAGCGGCAACCCGGCCTCCAGGTGGGCCAGGCCACGATCGAAGAGCTCGAGGTAGTCGCCGACGGGACCGTCTCGATACGTCAGCTCGATGCCGAGCGCCATCCCGATGAGGGCGCCGGCGAAGTTCCGCACCTCGAAATCGTCGACGGGACGTCCCACGCGCTCGGCGACGACCTCCGCCAACATCTGGATCATGTCGGTGATCTGGGCGAGCATGCGTGCCCGCAACTCGGGTACTGCCATCATCAATCGCTCGCGTTCAAATTCCCGGGCGCGTTCCTCGTCGGGCATGGACGAGAAGACCTCGTACATGGCGTTCCGCAACGCCTTCGCCGGCGGGGTGTCGACCGGTTGGGACTGGAACGCAGCAATGAGGAGCGGGTCGTAGTCGTCTTGGAGCACGACCTCTTCCTTGCTCGGGAAGTACCTGAAGAAGGTGCTCGGCGACACCTCGGCCGCCGCAGCGATTTGCTCGACCGTCGTCCGGTCGTAGCCCTGTTCCCTGAACAGGGCCATGGCGTGCTCCCTGATGGCGAGGCGCGTCTTGGCTTTCTTCCGTTCCCGCAGGCCTGCCAGAGGTTCAGTCATCAGCAACGACACCAACCTGCGGGACCACGGACGGATCCAGAGTCGACGGACTTGCCGTAGACGCGGCCGCTTCGCGCCGCGGCAAGTAGACCAGAGCCAGCACCATGGCCGTGAGAGCGATACCTCCACACACCACCAGCATGACGTCCATTGAGGTGACGAAGGCGGACTGCACGGAACGCCCGAGCGCGGCGTCCGCCAATCGCTGTGCAGCCACCATCCCACTGGCGACTCCCTCCCGTACCAGCTGAGCGACCGCCGCCGGAAGGCCGCCGACGTCCACGTGCTGGCGATACACCGAATTCAGGACGGTCCCCAGCAGCGCAACGCCGATCGTGGCGCCCACCTGCCGACATGCCATGATCAGACCGGAGCCGATGCCGGCTCGCTCAGGAGATAGCGCGCCGAGCGCGGCGTTCATGGACGCCGGAAGGACGAAGCCGAGTCCGAAGCCTGAGATGGTAAACCACAGCGCTGCCCGAGCAGTGCCGCTGCCAACCTCGGTCCCGGCCCCGAGAAAGAGCCCCGAGGCCATTACGGCGAATCCGATGGCCACCACGATGTTCGCTCCGACCCTAGGCCCAGACCGCATCGCCGCCCCGCCACGGGTCCGGGCCTCTTGCAGCCGGGTGGCGAGACCCGCGCCGACGACGAGCCCGCCGACCATCGGTAGCAGGCGGATGCCGCTACCCAAGGGGTTCTGCCCCATCACATTCTGGAAGTACTGGGGCATCACGAAGAGCAGTCCGAACATGGCGAATGAGACCATGGTGGCGAGCACCGTGCCCCACGTGAATCGAGCCGATCGAAACAGCCCGAGATCGACCAAGGGCTCCCGACCTCGCCTGAGCAGGTGACGCTCCCAGGCGACAAAGGCGATGAGTCCAACGGCTCCGGCCACGAGTGCAGTTACCGCACGGGTGCTTCCCCAACCGTCCTGCCCGGCTTGGATCACGCCGTAGGTGAGACCCATCAGGCCGAGACTCGATACCGCCACGCCGAATGCGTCGAGGCGGGGCGCCCGGGCACTGCGGGACTCGGGCATGAGCACCGCGATCGCCACGAGTGCCACGGCGACGACCGGAACATTGATCAGGAAGACCGACCCCCACCAAAAGTGGTCGAGCAGCCAGCCACCGAGCAGGGGGCCGAGCGGGTAGCCGACCATGGTGCAGGCCATGACCACCGCAGTCGCCTTTTGGCGCTCCTCGTCGGTGGGGAACAACACGGCCAGGATCGACAGCGACACCGTCATGATCACTGCGGCGCCGGCACCCAACACTGCCCGCGTAGCGATGAGGGCCACCGGAGAACCGGCGTAGGCGCACGCTGCCGAGCTCGCTGCGAAGACCACCAGTGCGACCAGAAGCAAGCGCTTGCGACCGAAGCGGTCGGCGAGCAGCCCCGCCGGAAGGAGCAGTGCCGCGAGCACGAGGCTGTAGGAGTCCACGAACCACTGGAGTTGGCTGGTGGAGGCGTGCAACGCCTTCGCCAAGGTGGGCAGTGCCACGTTCAGCACGGTCAGATCGATCCCGACCGCCAGCACCGCGGCGGAAAGCGCAATCAACGCCCACCACCGCTGGCTCGTCCTGTTCTTCTGCTTCTCTTGGGCGAAAGGCTGCATCATTAGACAGTGTCTGTCATTTTAATCTCTCTGTCAACAGAAAGCATCTGTCCGTCTATATTCGGCTATACATGCCTTGCAGCGTATATAGTTTATGGAGCATACTTTTGCGTGAGCTTGATATTCGAGGTGCTGGCGGAGCCCACCCGCCGCAAGATCCTGGATCTCCTGCGAGACGGGGAACGCCCGGTTGGCGAGTTGGTCCAGTCCCTGGGGTTGAGCCAGCCGGCCGTGTCGAAGCACCTGCGAGTCCTGCGGGAGGCACGCCTCGTCGAAGCCCGTGTGGAGGGTCAGCGCCGCCTCTACCGAGTGCTACCCAAGTCGCTGCGCGAGATGGACGCTTGGTTGGCGCCTTACCGGGCACAGTGGGAGTCGAGCCTCGACGCGCTCGATCACCACCTCGAGGGCATGGGTGGCAACCGGGACGAGGCGAGTCCGCCGGGTGGGACGCCGAGCTGACCGCGGTGACCGCTCCGTGGCAGAACCGGTAAGACTCGTTGCCGCTGGCGACGCTCGACCGAACACCCGGAGGACTCGTACCCATGCCCCTTGACATCGCAGCCATCCGGGCGGGCTTCCCGGCGCTCGCCGACGGAAGGGCCTACCTCGACGGCGCCGCCGGTACGCAGGTGCCGCACACGGTCATCGAGGCCATCGCGGCGGCCTATCGCGGTGGGCTCGGCAACCTCGGAGGGACCTTCGCCGCCAGCGCCCGGTCCGGGCACATCGTCGCCGAGTGCCGTCAAGCCGTCGCCGATCTCGTCGGGGGCAAGCCAGAGGGGGTCATCCTCGGGCCGAACATGACGACGCTCACGTACCGGCTCGCGGCAA
This sequence comes from Acidimicrobiales bacterium, assembly GCA_050010115.1. Classification (GTDB taxonomy): domain Bacteria; phylum Actinomycetota; class Acidimicrobiia; order Acidimicrobiales; family Bog-793; genus JAKACA01. The sequence goes on from JBEKLQ010000063.1 coordinate 9,417, forward strand.
CCCTCGCCAAGCAGTGGCAGGAAGGTGACGAGGTCGTCGTGTCACGGCTCGACCACGACGCCAACATCCGCCCCTGGGTGCAAGCAGCCGAGCGGGTCGGCGTCGTCGTGAGATGGGCGGAGGTCGATGTCCGGACGGGGGAGCTGCCGGTAGAGCAGTACGACGAGCTCATCGGACCACGCACCCGGCTCGTCGCCGTCACTGCCGCCAGCAATGTGCTCGGCACGCGACCCGACGTCCCTGCCATCGCCGCCAAAGCCCGGGCAGCCGGAGCGCTCGCGTACGTGGACGGCGTGCACGCAACGCCTCACGGACCGATTGACATCGACGAGCTCGGCGCTGACCTCTATGCGACCAGCGCGTACAAGTGGGCAGGTCCCCACATCGGTACGGTCGTGGCAGATCCCGCCCTACTGGGGACGCTGCACCCTGACAAGCTCGCACCATCTCCGAACGACGTGCCGGAGCGCTTCGAGCAGGGCACGCCGTCGTTCGCCGACTTCGCAGGCGTGACAGCGGCTGTCGACCACCTTTGCGAACTGGACCCTGCGTCGACGGGCTCTCGCAGGGATCGGGTGCTCGCCTCGATGGCAGCCGCCGAGGCCTACGAGGCGGCGCTGTTCGAGATCCTGCTCGGTGGGCTCGAGGCGATGACGCACGTGACGACGTACGGCAAGGCCCGACGACGGACCGCTACCGCGTACTTCACGGTCGCAGGCCGGACCCCGCGATCGGTTGCGGAACACCTTGCCAGCCGAGGGATCAACGTATGGTCAGGCGACAACTACGCCTTTGAGCTGACCACCGCGCTCGGGATCCGAGCCAGCGGGGGCGCTGTGCGGGCTGGGCTCGTTCACTACAACGACCGCTCCGACGTCGACCGTCTGCTGGAGGGCGTCGCCGAGCTCGCCCCGTAGGCGCCGCAAACACCCGAGGCAACAGCTCGTGAAGGCGTTGAGCGACGACGACGTGACGGTGTTGCTCTCCGAGGTGCTCCGTCATCTCGAGGCGAGGACCGGGACGCCGCCCGAACGTGCGCCGACGCCAGCCCGCGGGGCTGAACCCCGCTGAATTTCTCGTGCTCGGACTACTGAGACACGTCAACCTCCCTGGCACGCCTATGGTATCCGCATGCGCAAAGCGCGGCGTGTCATCGCAATCATCCTCTTGATCGGCGCGATCGCGGCGATCGCCGTCGGCGTTGTGTACCTGACGGTGCCGGCGCACTCACTGCCATCGTTCCTCCCCGGGCACGTGCACGGGGGGTCGACAAAGAAGCTGTGGAAGAAGGGCACCGCCGGTGTCGTGGCCGGAGTCGTACTGTTCGGCTTGGCGGTCGGTGTCAGGTTGTCGGGTCGCCGCAAGCGGCACTGGAACTGATCAGCCCACTACTGAGCTCCTGCGCCTGGAGACGTCCGAGCATGCGTCGATGAGCCCCGATGGCGGACCGCCCCGCTCGACCAGCCGGCGAACGCCACGAGAGCGGGGCGAGAGACACGAAGCGAGCGGTTCGCGCGAACCACCGGTGAGCGTCGACGTCGACGGCCGCACCGTCGAGATCACCAACCCGACCAAGGTGTTCTTCAGCGCGAGAGGCGAGACCAAGCTCGACCTTGCGAAGTACTACGTCGCTGTCGGCCGTGGTGCCCTGAGAGGCGTCCATGATCGGCCGACGGTTCTCAAGCGCTATCCCGACGGTGCCGAGGGCTCGTTCTTCTATCAGAAGCGCGTGCCGGCAAACCGCCCTCCATGGCTTGAGACGGTGACCGTGCAGTTCCCGAGCGGCAGGAGTGCAGAGGAGCTGTGCCCCCAAGACGTCGGGCACCTGCTCTGGGCCGTGAATCTGGGCTGTCTTGACCTCAACCCCTGGCCCGTCCGGAGGACCGATGTGGACCATCCGGACGAGCTGCGGATCGACCTCGATCCCCAGCCTGGCGTCGCCTTTAACGACGTTCGCCGCGTGGCCCTCGAATGCCGGGAGCTGCTGTCGGAGTACGGGATGGTCGGTTTTCCGAAGATGTCGGGCTCACGGGGCATTCACATCAACGTTCGCATCGAACCGAGATGGGACTTCACCGATGTACGCCGCGCGGCCCTCGCCCTCGCCAGGGAGATCGAGCGCCGCCTATCGCGCATCGCAACCTCCAAGTGGTGGAAGGAGGAACGCGGCGAACGCGTCCTCATCGACTACAACCAGAACGCCCGCGACCGCACGGTGGCCTCCGCGTACTCAGTGCGGGCGAATCCGGAGGGACGGGTGTCGTGCCCATTGGACTGGGACGAGGTTCCCGACGCCGAGCCGAGCGATCTCACTATCGCTACGGTGCCGGCCCGTTATGCCAGCAAAGGCGACCCCGGCGCCGGTATCGACGACGTCCGCTATGAGCTGTCGGCGTTGCTGGAGCTGGCGGCGCGTGACGAGGCGGATGGGCTCGGCGACGCACCTTGGCCACCCCATTTCGCCAAGCAGGCCGGGGAGGGGCGCCGGGTTGCCCCGAGCCGGCGGAAGGCCGAGCCGGGCGCCGAACCGGGTACTGAGCCGGGCGCCGAACCGGGCAAGTGAGCTACTCGCTCTTGTCCTCGATCTCCCAAGCGTGGTCGAGGACGTGCCAAGCGATCCGGCGAGCGGCGTAGCGAGGCGGCCACGGTTCGGCTGGCGGGCGGCCACCGCGTGATCGAGGTGGATCCCCTGGAGGCGCCGAGCCCTCGGCGATCACGTCGGCGAGCTCGAGGCGGAATGCTCGCACCGAGCTGAGGTCTGAAGCGTCGAGCGTGCGAGCGGGACAGCCGAGCCGGCGGGCATATGCAATCTCGGCGTTGAGCACGTGCTCCACGATGGCATCGCGGTCCCGCCCACCGCCCCGGGGCCCCTTGCGCATCGTCGGCGGGGCGTCGGCGGCGACGCTGGCGAGCACGTCCCAGCATGCCCGCATCAACGCAGCAGTCCGCGCCCGATCCTCGGCCGCCATCGGTGCCAGATCTGCGGTGGGAATCGCGCCGGGAGCGCCGAAGTCGGTCGTGGCATCGCCATCGAGCCGCTCCAATACCGCTGGCTCCAGACCCTCCCCCACAGCCAGGAATTCCAAGCCGGCCAGCTCGGCGACGACTCGGTATCGGTCGGCATACGTCTCCAGGGTTGCGAGCGCCTGTTCCTCGTTCTTGCCTGATCGGCACCATCCGGGCCACTCGAGGGCGCCGGCGAAGACGCGTTTCGCTCCGAATTCGAGGTATACGGGGATCGCTCGAGTCATAGTCCGTCCCGCAACCTCAGTGCCACGACCGGTCGATCGGTCGTGACGATGTCGACGTCGCGCGGGGACAGCCAGCGCCGCAGGCCGACCGTGCTGTCGATCGTCCACACGAGGACCATCATGTGCCGCTTGCGGCACCAGCGTCGCAACCCGGGGCGCGCCAGGAGGTACATCGCAGCGATCCCGTTCGCCCCGCAGCGCCGCAGCCGCGGGTACGGCCAGATCTCAGAGGCGCGTAATCGGAGGTTGCCTATGATGCCGAGCCCGGTTCCGGGCCGGCCGAGGGACAGGCACACGGGCACGTCAGGAGGGATCGCCCTCGGGACCACGACGTTCTCGTCGTGCAAAGTGGTGACGAGCAATCTCCGGCCGGTTCGTCTCAGCGCCGCGATGGCAGTCACCTCACGGCCGGTCCCTTTCAGGTCGAGATGGATCCCCGACCGGAGGCCGGCGCGACCAGTTCGCGCTTCAGCGGCGTCAAGCACAGCGAGAAACTCCTCCAACGTCGGCACCTCGGCCCGCCGGGTGGGTGGGAGCGCCTCGTAGTCGAGGTCGGCGATCCCGCCGATCCGGGGCAGCCACGGATCGTGGACGCAGACGAGCCGGCCGTCGCGAGTCGCGCGGACATCGGCCTCGATCCATTCGGCGCCCCGCTCGGCAGCGGACTCGAACGCTGCGAGCGTTGCACTGGGCGCCAGCTCCTTACCTCCCCGGTGCCACGACACCTCCGCCACCATCGGCCAAGCCTGCCATGCCACCGGTGGACTCGCCGGCAAAGGAGCATTGCCCGCGGCCAGGCACTACTCGGTAACACTGCGCTACGCGATCGTCACATGAGAGATAGCCTCCTTCTAGGAGCAAGGGGTCGAGCGCAATGGTGCTGATCGATGGGTGAGGCGGCGTGGTGGCTGCTCATCGCAGCCGTCTTCGTGGTCGTTGAGCTTGGACATCGCGCGTTCTATGCCATGTTCATCGGGCTAGGCGCACTCTTCGCCGCCATGGTGGCGATCGCCGGCCTGGGCGTCGTGGTTCAGATTCCGGTGTTCGTCGCTGCCGCCATCGCGGGCCTCGTGCTGATACGGCCGACCGTGGCCAGAGCGATGTCTCGAGGCGAGCAGCTCGTATCGGGGGCCGAGGGTCTCGTCGGGAAAGAGGCGGTCGTGGTCGAAGCCGTCGGCAGGGTCACCCATCCCGGCAAGATCCGCATCCAAGGTGAGTCGTGGAAGGCCGTCTCGAACAACGACGAGACGATCGCCCCGGGCACCGTTGTGATGATCCTGGACCTGCAGGGCTCGACGTTCGTCGTGCAGGACATGCCCGCCCTCGGCTTGTCGCCCTTCGAACTACCCGAAGACACCACTTAAGGAGATTTGTTCGATGATCCTTGCCGCTGCCGGCTCCATTGCCCTGGCCGTGATCGTGGTCGTTTTGGCCCTGATCGTGCTGTCAGCCTTCTACCGGTCGATCCGCCTGATCCAGCAGGGTTACGTCGGAGTGCAAAAGCGCGTCGGCCGCTACCACACCGTGAGGAACCCGGGCGTGGCGTTCCTCATCCCCTTCTTCGACCAGATCCAGAGCGTGGACGTGAGGGAGACGCCGCGCACGGGCGACCAGCAGGACGTGATCACCAAGGACAACGTGAGTGTCCTCGTCTCCGCCACGATCTTCAGCCAGGTGATCGACGCGAAGGCGGCTCTGTTCTCTGTGAGCAACTACGAGGTCGCCATCTTCCAGTTGGCCCGGACCACCCTCCGTGCCGTATTCGGCGGGCTCACGCTCGACGAGGCGCTGACCGAGCGTGAGCGCATCAACGCCGAGTTGCAGAACCAGATGGACCCGGTCACCGAGAAGTGGGGTGTTCGCATCAACCGGATCGAGATCGTCGACATCCTGCCACCGTCAGCGGTGCTCGCGGCCATGAGCCTCCAGAAGGAGGCCGAGCAGCAGAAGCGGGCACTGATCCTCAAGGCTGAGGGCGAACGCCAGGCGGCGATCAACCAGGCCGAGGGGCAGAAGCAGGCGGCGATCCTCGCGGCCGAAGGCCAAAAGCAGGCACAGGTCCGCCAAGCCGAGGGTGAGAAGGAAGCCGTCACGCTGCGAGCCCAGGGCCGCAAGGCCGCCTTGATCCAGGAAGCCGAAGGTCGGGCGCAAGCGGTGCAGCTGGTGTACGACGCCATCTTGACCTCGAAGCCGACGCCGGAACTGCTGGCAGTGCTGCAGCTCGACACGCTCTCACGGTTGGTCGAGAGCAACAACGCCAAGCTCGTTGTCCCGTATGAGTCTGCCGGCCTGATGGGCGCCTCGCAGATGCTGAAGACCGTGCTCGAAGCCGCCGGCGGTGGGGGTGGCGGTGCTGGGCGCAATGCCGGCGGCAGCGCTGGCTCCAGCAGTGGCGGCGGCGGCCCCGCGCTCGGGGCAGGCGGTACGTCGGGTCAGAAGTAGCGAACAATCGGATCGCCTAACCGGCGTCACGGCCACGGAATCGGCCGCCGACTCCCTGGCCGGTTCCATTTGGGTTTGGGATGGCCCTTTCCTGGCCAGGAAGGGGCCATTTCCAATCCCGGAATCGCCCCGAGCAAGCTGCGCGGGAGGGCGGACGCCGCTACCGCAATCCATCGCCCCGAGCAAGCTGCCCGGGAGGGCGGACGCCGCTACCGCAATCCATCGCCCCGAGCAAGCCGCAGCTATGCCTGCGTCGCTACGCCAGCCCGGCCAGCAACCCGATGATCGCGCCGCCGAGAATGAGGTATGCGGAGTTCACCCGCCACTTCATCAGAATCCCGAATGCCACGGCCGCCTCGACCCCCGTCCACCAGTTGACGAGCGCTCCCTGGGCCAGCTCCATCGTCACGCCAGTGATGAGAGCGAGGGCAGCCGCGTTGAGGCCGTCAAAGGCGGCTGCGCCCCGCTTCGACCTCCGCACCCGGGCGATCACTGGCATCGCGGCTGCGACCAGCAGGAACGACGGCAAGAAGATGCCGGCTGCCGCGACCAAGGCACCCGGCACTCCGTCGAGGACGTACCCGACTGACGCGACGGTCGTGAACACCGGCCCGGGGGTCAACTGGCCGATCGCTGTCGCTGCCAGCAGCTGGTGCAGCGTCACCCAGTGGTGGCTGTGAACGAGGTCGTCCCTCAGGTATGCGAACAGGACGTAACCCGAACCGAACACGATCGATCCCAGCTTCAAGAACTCGAGGAAGATCGCGAGGATCGCCGGTGACGCGTGGCTGTGGAGCGACGCCGGACCGGGCCGCGAGGCGATCTCGGATTCAAGCATGCTCACCAGCAGCCCGCCGACCAGGATAAGCAACGGGTTCAGGCCGGGCAGGTACGCGGCGAGGCCGGCCACGCCGATAGCTCGCGTCGTCCAGGTCGACAGCGCCCGGCCTGCGAGCCCGATGATCGCCTGGGCCACGATGCCGATCACCGCGGGCAAGACGCCCTCCAGTACGTGGCTTCCGGGTCCCGTCGACCCGTATCGCACGTAGACCCAGGACAGAGCGATCACCATGAGCAGTGCCGGAACGATGAACGCCGCACCACCCGCCACGAGCCCGGGCCAACCCGCCCGGCGCTTGCCCAACATGATCGCGACCTCGGTCGAGGTGGGTCCGGGCAGCAAGCTTGCGGCGCCCATCATGTCGAGGAACTCCTGCTCGCTCACCCAGCCCCGTGCGTCGACGAGCTCGGCTCGCATCATCGCCAAGTGCGCGGCCGGACCACCGAACGCGACCGTCCCGAGCTTCAGACTGCACAGGACGACCTCGCGGAGTCGGCTCGTGGTCACAGAGTGATGGCCATCGTGGTGAAGGTGCTGGAACGGTCCCGCCGTCGCCCGCCCAAGGCGGGCCAGCTGTCGAATGTGGTGGACCGCTTGGCCCTCGTCCACTCACTGGCGTTGCCACAAGGCACACTTGCCAACCGGTCGTGGCCAAGCCGGGCTGCCATCAGGCGGCGATAAGCAGGATCCCGGCCGCCACAAGTGCCGCCGCGGCCAGCCGCCGCGCACCGAATCGCTCCTTTAACATGACGGCGCCAATGATGGCAGCTGCGATCACGCTCGTCTCACGCAGCGCTGCCACTTCGCCCAAGGGAGCTTTGGTCTGTGCCCACAGCACCGCCCCGTACGCGACCAGCGACAGCAGCCCGGCCAGAAGACCGATGCTCACGACCCGCAGGCGGCGCCAGGCGGCGATCGGACGCCGGAACGCAGCGACGATGGGGAACACGGGGCCTTGGAGCGCGAACAGCAGGGCCGCGTAAGCGTAGGGGTCGTGCGATCGGCGGACACCGAGGCCGTCGACGAGGGTGTAGGCGGCAATCGTGAGACCGGTGAGCACCGCGGCCACAACGGCCGGCACCTCCTGGCGCCCCGGGCGCCCACTCGAGAACGCCAGGCTCATGAGCCCCACCGCCAAGGTCACGATGCCGGCCCAGGCGAGCAAGCCGAGGTGCTCCCCTGCGAGCCACCACGCCCCTACTGCCACTACAAGCGGCGAGGTCCCCCTGGCGATCGGGTACGTCTGGTTGAAGGCGCCCAGGCGGTAGGAGCTCATCAACCCGTACTCGTACGCGACGTGGATCACCGCGGAGACCACCACGTAACCGAGAGCGGCGGGAGCCGGGAGCCCAGTCCCAAGGAGCACGGCGACGCCCCCCACCGTCGACGCCACGCCGATGCAGGCGAAGCCGAAGAACTGATCGTCGAGATGCTTCGCGATCGCGTTCCAGACCGCGTGCAACACTCCTGCGCCGAGGACCACGAACAGGACGACCGATGTGATGTGGGTATGCAGCAGACGTCAGCCGAGCAGTCTCACAGCCGCGATCACGACAGGGTCGAGCGGTTCAGAGCCATCAGACCCTGAACCGCCGGCCGCGAGCGCCGTCAGGTCGCGCAACATTGATGGCGTCCAGAACGACCGGAGGTGTGATGCCACCTCGGTCGCGGCCTGCTCCACCGGATGATGGGCGAAATTGCCGGCGATCTGGTTTGCCATCCGGATGAGCTCGGCCTGCTTGCCCGCTTCCACGACCGAGCTAGGGCAGCGCTTCCGGCGCGACAGACGAGACAGGCGAGACGTGCGTGCCGGCGGAAACACCGGTGCCTTCGAGGACGCGGGCCGGATCCCGCGCGCCGCTCGAGCTGCCACCGGAGCCGCCCCCGCCGCCGAGCCCGGCTGCGACCCGCTGGTCCGATGGCACCGAGCGCGACTTACCGTTGCGGGCAGTGACCAACGCCCGCACCTGCACCGCCGTCACTTTGTACTCGGGACAGTTGGTCGCCCAGTCCGAGTACTCGGTCGTGACGACGTTCGCGCCGGTCACCGGGTAGTGAAATGTCGTGTACACGACGCCAACCGGGACCCGCTCGGTCAACACAGCCCGGAGCGAAGTCGTGCCGACCCGGCTCGACAGCTCAACCAGCCCACCGTCGGCCACGCCCCGCTCGGCCGCATCGAACGGGTGGATCTCGAGGACGTCCTCAGGGTGCCAAACCACGTTGTCGGTCCGGCGGGTCTGGGCGCCGACGTTGTACTGGCTGAGGATCCGACCGGTCGTGAGGATCAACGGGAAGCGCCGGGAGGTGCGCTCGGGGGTGGGAATGAAGGGGGTTTCTACGAAACGGCCGAGGCCCCGCACGAACGAGCCGACATGCATGACGGGCGTCCCCTCCGGAGCCGCGTCATTGCACGGCCACTGCACGCTCCCGACGGTATCCAGCAACGAGAACGACACGCCGGCGAACGTCGGGGTGAGCGCAGCGATCTCGTCCATGATCGCCGATGCGGACGGGTATGACATCGGGTAGCCGAGCCGCGTGGCCAGTTCGCAGGCCACCTCCCATTCCTGCTTGCCACAGCGCGGTGCCATCACCGGCCGGACCCGGTTGATGCGACGCTCAGCGTTGGTGAAGGTTCCGTCCTTCTCCAGGAACGATGTGCCCGGGAAGAACACATGGGCGAACGCCGCCGTCTCGTTCACGAACAGATCCTGCACGATCAGCAGATCCAAAGAGGACAGCGCTGCTTTCACATGCTGGGTGTTCGGGTCCGACTGGGCGACGTCTTCACCTTGGATGAACATCGCTCGGAACTCGCCGGCCACAGCAGCATCGAACATGTTCGGGATGCGCAGTCCCGGGGACGAGAGCAGCGATCGGCCCCAGACGGCCTCGAAGGACTCGCGCACGGCGTCGTCAGAAACATGCCGGTAGCCGGGAAACTCATGTGGGAACGAGCCCATGTCGCACGAGCCCTGGACGTTGTTCTGCCCGCGCAACGGGTTGACGCCGACACCGTCCCGCCCGATGCTGCCCGTCGCCATCGCCAGGTTCGCCATACCTATGACCATCGTCGAGCCTTGACTGTGCTCGGTCACGCCGAGTCCGTAGTAGATGGCGGCGTTGCGGGCCCCGGCGTAGAGGCGTGCGGCCGCCCGCACCGCTTCGGCCGGTACTCCGCTGAACTCAGCCGTCGCCTCCGGGCTGTTCTCCGGGCGGGCGATGAACGACGACCAGACGGCGAAGTCCTCCGGGTCGCAACGAGACGAGACGAACTCCATGTCGGCCAAGCCTTCGGTCACGACGACGTGTGCAAGAGCGTTGATGACCGCCACGTTCGTTCCCGGCCGCAGCTGCAGATGTTGCACGGCAGCGACGTGCGGGGAACGCACGAGGTCGATCCGCCGCGGGTCGATCACGATGAGCTGAGCACCTTCCCGGAGGCGGCGCTTCATGCGGGAGGCGAACACCGGATGGCCTTCGGTCGGGTTGGCGCCGATGACGACGATGACGTCCGATTGCTCAACCGAGCGGAAGTCCTGGGTGCCTGCTGAGGTCCCGAATGCTTGTTTCAAACCGAAACCCGTCGGGGAGTGGCACACACGTGCGCACGTGTCGACGTTGTTGTTGCCGAAGGCCGCCCGCACCATCTTCTGGACGACGAACACTTCCTCGTTGGTGCAACGCGACGACGTGATCCCGCCGATGGAGTCCCGTCCGTACCGGTCCTGGATCTCCGACAGGCGAGAGGCGGCGAAGTCGAGCGCCTCGTCCCAGCTCGCCTCTTGCCAGGGCTCGTCGATCGACGACCTGACCATCGGCGTGAGGATCCGATCCTTGTGCGTGGCGTAGCCCCATGCAAAGCGGCCCTTCACGCACGAATGCCCTTCGTTGGCGCCACCGTCCTTGTACGGCACCATCCTCACGACCTCGTCACCCCGAAGCTCGGCCTTGAACGTGCAGCCAACACCGCAGTAGGCGCACGTCGTGAGCACCGTGCGGCGCGGGACACCGAGGCGGATCACCGATTTCTCCTCCAAGGTCGCCGTCGGGCACACCTGGACACAGGCACCGCACGAGACGCATTCGGAATCGAGGAAGTTGCCCGCGGGGCCGGGGACGACCTTCGAGGCGAACCCTCTCCCGAGGATAGTCAGCGCGAACGTGCCCTGGATCTCGTCACAGGCCCGGACGCAGCGCGAGCACACGATGCACTTTGCCGGGTCGAAGCTGAAGTACGGGTTCGACTCGTCCTTGGTGGCGTCGAGGTGGTTGTCGCCGGCGTAGCCGTACCGGACATCACGCAAGCCGACGGCGCCGGCCATGTCCTGGAGCTCGCAGTCACCGTTCGCAGCACAGGTCAGACAGTCGAGCGGGTGGTCGGAGATGTAGAGCTCCATGACGCCGCGCCGGAGCCGCTCGAGCCGCGACGACTGGGTCGTCACGCGCATGCCGTCGGCCACCGGAGTCGTGCACGATGCCGGAGTGCCCTTGCGTCCTTCGATCTCGACGAGGCACAACCGGCACGAGCCGAATGCCGCCAGCCGGTCGGTGGCACAGAGCTTGGGGACGTCGATACCCGCCAGCGCTGCCGCCCGCATGACCGACGTGCCGGCAGGCACCGACACGCTGTTGCCGTCGACCACCACGTGGACGTTGACGGCACCGGCGACCGCGGGCCCCACGCCACGCGCGCTTGACGGGATCGGCGTCCCGAGATCGTGCTCCCTGAGAAGGGTCATCCTTCAGCTCCTCGCGTGCGTGACACCATTGTCCCATCCTCGCGGGGGCCAAGGAAGTCCTCTCCGAAGAACTGCAGGGCGCTGCGGACCGGTTGAGGGGTAAGGCTGCCCATGGCACACAGCGAGCCGTCCACCATCACCTCGCACAGATCCTCCAACAACTGGAGGTTGGCGTCGCGGTCCTCGCCGGCGATGATGCGGTCGATGACCTCGACCCCGCGCACCGACCCGATTCGGCACGGCGTGCACTTGCCGCAGGACTCCTCGGCGCAGAACTCCATGGCGAAGCGCGCCTGCCGAGCCATATCGACCGAGTCGTCGAAGACGACGATCCCCCCGTGGCCGACCATGGCACCCGCGGCAGCGAACGCCTCATAGTCCGTCGGCAGGTCGAGCATGTGCTCGGGGATGTAGGAGCCGAGCGGCCCACCAACCTGTACCGCCCGTATCGGCCGCCCACTGGCGGTCCCTCCACCGAACTCCTCGACGAGCTCGCGGAGCGTCACACCGAACGCGAGCTCGACGATGCCACCCCGGGCTATGTTGCCCGCGAGCTGGAACACCTGCGTACCCCGTGACCGGCCGGTCCCGAGCGCTTGATAGCTGGCGGCGCCGTCCGCCAGTATCGACGGCACGGCCGCGAGCGACAGCACGTTGTTCACCACCGTCGGCTTGCCGAAGAGGCCCTCGATCGCCGGCACTGGAGGTTTTGCGCGGGCGACGCCGCGCCGACCCTCGAGGCTCTCGAGCATCGAGGTCTCCTCGCCGCAGATGTAGGCGCCGGCTCCCACCCGCACCCCGAGGTCGAATCGCCGACCGCTGCCGCAGATGCTCTGGCCCAGCCAACCGCGCTCGTAGGCGATCTCGATGGCCGAACGCATCGTGGCCACCGCTGCCGGGTACTCGGAGCGGATGTAGGCGTAGCCCTCGCTCGCCTCGACGGCGAGTCCGGCGATCACGATGCCCTCGATCAACAAGAACGGATCGCCCTCCATGAGCATCCGGTCGGCGAAGGTTCCCGAGTCCCCTTCGTCGGCGTTGCAGCAGACGAACTTGAGCTCGCTCTCGGTATCGAGGACCGTCTGCCACTTCACGCCCGTCGGGAAACCCGCCCCGCCCCTGCCCCGCAACCCCGACGCGGTCACCTCGCTGACGATGTCCCGGGGCTCCATGGCGAGCGCCCGGTGGAGACCGACGAGGCCCCCGTGGGCGACATACTCCTCGGGCGACAGGGCGTCTGTGACCCCCACGCGGGCGAACGTGAGCCGCTGCTGGCGAGCCAGCCACGGCAGCTCGTCAGTCGCACCGAGGTACAGCGGGCTCGCCTCCGGGTGATCGAGGTGTGCGAGCAACTCGGCAACAGCGCCCGGCGTCACCGGGCCGAACGCGAGCCGCCCGGTGTCTGTCGCCACCTCGACCAGTGGCTCCAACCAGAGCAGGCCGCGGGAACCGGGGCGAACGATCTCGACCTCACGCTGCTCCGAGCGGGCGGCCTCTGCCACTGCTTGGGCGACGGCGTCTGCCCCGACGGAGCGAGCGGCCGTGTCTCTCGAGACGAAGATCGTCGTCGTCATTCGCCCAGCCCGACAAGCTCGTCGAAACGAGCGGCATCCACACGACCAAACACCTCGCCGTCGATCATCACGGCCGGCGACAGCGCGCAGTTGCCCAGGCAGAAAACCTGCTCCAGCGTCACCCTGCCGTCGGCGGTCGTCCCCCCGAGCAGCACACCCAGGCGTCCCGCTGCGTGAGCCACGAGGGCATCGGCTCCCATCGCCTGGCACGCCTCAGCTCGGCACACCCGGACCACGGACTCGCCGGGCGGCTGATCACGGAAGTCGGCGTAGAACGAGGCCACACCGAACACTTCGGCCTCGGACAGGTTGAGGGCATCGGCCACGACAGCGATCGAAGCCCGGTCGACACAGCCGAAGGCGTCGTTCAGCGCCCGCAGCACCGGCAGCAGTGGACCGCGCTGGTGCTCGTGCTCCGCGACAAGCTGCCGGGCACGATCCTCGGAGAAGGGCTCGATCGGTCCTCGCAGGGTCATGGCGTACGTGCGGGACTCGTGGATGCCGGCACGCTCCGAGGTTAACTCGCCGTTCAGGTGGCCCGTGACGGAGGAGCCCGACGGCGTGGTAGCACTCGAGCGCGCCGTCAGAATTGCGTCTCGCGGGAGCCAGCTGGCGTGCCATCGTGGTACCTATGTGCCGAAGCATCGTCAGCTTGCGTGGCGTCCTGGTCGCCACACCCGAAGAGGTCGAGGCAGCTGCTCGTCAGTTCGTCCGGAAGATCTCGGGAACGAAGTCCAAGGCGCCGTCCCGTGCCAACCAGGAGGCGTTCGACCATGCCATCGCCGAGATCGCGGATGCCACGTCGCGCCTGCTCTCAGCTTGGGTCGTGGGGCCTCAGCCGGCTGCTGCCGTCAGCCCCAGCGGTCCGGCTCGAGCGACGACGGGCCGACGTGCTCGGCCAACCACTCCGTGACGGGTTTCGTCGCGTGCAGGAAGTCCACCACCTTCTTCTTCGCCCGGGCGGTGCCGAGCCACTCGCCCGGCGGCCACTCCTGCCAAGCGACGAGACCTTTGTTGCGAAGCAGGTCGATACGCGGGTGATCCTTCGGGTAGCCCTTCGGTGCCGTCTTCAACGAGTCGTGCCCGTGCACCGAGATACCGCGTCGGTCCAGCACGGCGATCAGTCGCTCCAACGCCACGCCTGACGAGTCGGCGGCCACGGCTTGCCGGTACCGAGCGAGCTGGTCCGCCGCCATTTGGTACGTGCCCGTTCCGACACCGAGGCCGTTCGCCGAGAACTGCACGTACCCGCCATTGGCAAGCGCGGCGCCCATCGCTGTCTTGTAGGGAGCCTTGTCCCTGCTAAAGCGCACATCCCGGTACGGCCGGAAGATCTTGCCCTCGCCGAAGCCAGCCGCCAGCTCGATGAGCAGCTCGCTCATCGGCCCGTAGACGGCTCGCTCGTAGACCGACTTGTTCTCGGTCCAGTACGCCTTCGAGTTGTCAGCCTCGAGCCCTTCGTAGAACTCGATGGCCTCCGCCGGCCACCCCTTGAACGCCATCAGCGCAGTGTAAGCGCGCCGATGCGCTACACACGCGGGACGGACCGGTCACCATGACCGGTCCGGTGCCCACACAATGATCCGGCATGGAATCGTCCATCCGTGCTTGTCGGACATGGATCACGAGATCATCACCGACCCCGTGCCCACGGCCAGTTGCCACCGGCGTGCCAACCACCCTGAACGTGCGGTCATACTCCGCTGGGGTTCGGGCGGGCTCGGCCAGAGAGCCTCACTCCTGTCATCGAGGCGGTCGGGCGCTGATGGCACGGCAGCCCGGGCCGGTCAGCCCGGGCCTCTCCAGTCCGGTGGATCGGACTCCTCGGAACAGTCGCACGTTCTCACGGTGACTCCTTCCGTTGCCTTCACATCACGGGAACCGCTTCCCGTGTCCCCCATGCTGATCCCCCGGACG
>JBEKLQ010000064.1:0-23469 GCA_050010115.1 Acidimicrobiales bacterium
CACCCGCCGCTGGCTGGGAGCCAGACCGCCCGGTCGCGCCCTCGGCCGCTCCGGCTCAGGACAGGCGCGACCTCAGGAACTCGGTCGTCCTGTCCCATGCGAGCCCCGCCGCCTCAGCGTTGTAGACCTCGGGCCGGGTGTCGTTGAAGAACGCATGCTCGGTGCCCTGGTAGATGTGGATGGCGACGTCGTCGTTGCCACCATCCCGCAAGGACCGCTCCAGCTGGCGAGCGACCTCTGGGCTCGCCCAGTCGTCGTTGGCGGCGTAGTGGCCGAGGACGGCACCGGTGATCGCCGAGTAGTCCGGCTGGGCATCAGGCCACGGCAGCGCGCCGTAGAACGGTACGACGGCCCTCACGGCATCGGCTCGCTGGGCGGCGAGAACGAGCGCCAGGCCTCCGCCCATGCAGAAACCCACGACCCCGACCCCACTCCCGTCCCCACGGTCACGCACGACGTCGACGGCACCGCCCATGTCCTTGGCAGCGCGGTCCAGCTGGAGCGCCATCATCTCTTTGCCGGCCTCGTCAGGCTCGGCCACCTGCACGCCGTGGTACAGGTCAGGTGCCAGCGCCACGAAACCCTCGTCGGCGAAGCGGTCGCACACCTCCTTGATGTGGTCGACAAGCCCCCACCACTCCTGGATCACGACGACGCCGGGGCCGCTGCCGGAGGCCGGAGTGGCGAGGTAGCCCTCACCGGTGGAGCCATTGCTCGGAAATTCGATCATCTCGCCCATGGCACGAACCTACTGCCTACCGTCCTGTGCCCTGCGCCTGCCGGGGGGATGTACCGCCCGCGCGCCGGATCGGTGCCAGCGGCCGCGGCGGGCGGGGGCGGGTGCCAGCGGATCGACGCAGCCACGGGCCTCAACCGTGGCGGCGGAGCAGCTCCAGGCCGGGTGGGCAGGTGACGTCGGCGATGACCGTGGGCGGATCGGCGGTGAGCTCGGGCCCGATTGCCAGATCGAACACGTCGAGTGGGACGAGCACAGCGAGAGCGTCGACGATCGCCCCGGTGGGCTCCACGTCACCGGCGGCGTGCGCGTCCTCACCGTCAGCGGTCCCCCTGTCCACCAGCTCCACGATCGAATCGAACAGACGATCCGGGAGAGCTCGCCCGACGCCGACGGTTGCCCACACCGGAACGTTCGCTGCTCGTGCCGCCTCGACCGCCGCTGCGGCCATCGGCTCGGCCAGTACTCCGCGCCGCCCGGCGGCAAGCGCTTCCACGAGTAGGACGCTCGCGCCGTCAAGAGCCTCGAGCTCCTCACCTGAGGTCCAGCCGGTGATCTCGGACGCACCCAGGCCAGCCAGCTGGCGCATGGACCGGCGGATCGACCACGGCGATGCCACGACCCGGAGGGGGTACGGCTTGGACGTCAGTAGCGCTTGGGCCGACAGCTCCAAGGGAACGGTCAGGGCGACAACGTCGGTCGCCGTGAACGACTGGCGAAGCGCCGCGGCGATCCGGTCAGGCGTGGAGTCCGAGCACAGCTCGGCAGCCGCCCGATGAGCGACGTCGACGGCGTCATCGGCAGCCATCAGCCGGCACGAGACCCACCACAGCGGCCCGCATGCAGGGTGGCGGTCCAGCAGCCGCCGACAGGCCGTGAGCAATGCTGTCGGCTCTTGGCGGGCGAGCTCCCCGAGCGTCCAAGCAGCTTCGGACGCGAGAGAAGCCGCCGGCTCGTCCTCTGCCCGCGCGATCCACCGGAGCCGCTCGATCGGGTGCATCACCCGCCGACGACGCCGCCTCTCGTCATCGCCAGCACGTCGAGCGCCTTGTCCACCTCCTCCTCGGACATGAGCCCGAGCTCAAGCACGACCGTCCGCAGGTCCTTGCCCTCCGACATGGACTTCTTCACGACCTTGGCGGCGTTCTCGTACCCGATGTAGGGGTTCAGCGACGTGACGATCGACGGCGACGACAGGGCGTAGGTGCGGCACCGATCTGCGTCAGCCACCAGGCCGGCGATGCATTTGCCCGCAAGTGCTCGCGAGACCGCGGCGAGGAGGCGGATGGACTCGAGGAGGTTTCTGGCGATCACGGGCAGCATCACGTTGAGCTCGAAGTTCCCGGCAGCACCGCCGAAGGACACGGCCGCGTCGTTGCCGACGACCTGGGCCACCACCTGGCACACGGCCTCGGGTACGACCGGGTTCACTTTGCCCGGCATGATCGACGACCCGGGCTGCAGGTCAGGGAGGTGGATCTCGCCGAGTCCGCAGCGTGGTCCCGACGACATCCAGCGCAGGTCGTTGGCGATCTTGTACAGCGACACGGCGATCGTTCTGGTCACGCCGGACGCCTCGACGAGCGCATCGCGAGCGCCCTGGGCCTCGAAATGGTCGCGGGCCTCCGTGAGCGGGAGACCGGTCTCAGCTGCCAGCCGGGCGATGACCTTCGGGGCGAACTGCGGCGGGGCGTTGAGGCCGGTCCCGACCGCGGTCCCGCCGAGCGGGAGCTCAGCCACGCGCGGCAGCGCGGCTTCGAGCCGCTCGATGCCGTACGACACCGCCGCTGCGTAGCCGCCGAATTCCTGCCCCAATGTCACCGGCGTGGCGTCCATGAGGTGGGTTCGGCCGGACTTGACCACGGCAGCCAGCGCCGTGGCCTGGTCCGAGAGCGCTCCGGCGAGCGTGCGTAGGGCTGGGATGAGATCGTTCACGATCTCCCGCACCGCTGCCAGGTGGATGGCGCTCGGAAAGGTGTCGTTCGACGACTGCGACGCATTCGGCTCGTCGTTCGGCCGCACCTCGCGTCCGAGGTGCTCGCTGGCGAGATGCGCGAGCACCTCGTTCATATTCATGTTCGTCGAGGTACCCGACCCGGTCTGGAAGACGTCGATGGGGAACTGGTCCCGGTGCGTCCCGGCGGCAACCTCGCGGGCGGCCTCCTGGAGCGCCTCGGCCACGTCGGGGGCGATGGTCCCGAGCTCGGCGTTGACGGCGGCGGCGGCACCCTTGACGAGGGCCAGCGCGGCGATCAGCGATCGCTCGACGACCTGGCCGGAGATGGGGAAATTCTCCACGGCACGCTGGGTCTGGGCGCCCCATTTGGCGAGCGCCGGCACCCGCACCTCGCCCATCGAGTCATGCTCGATCCTGTAGTCCGCCGTTCCGCCGCCAGGTCGATCTACGCTCGCCTCATCCGTCATGATCTTCAACGTAATAGCGCCGGCTGGCGCGTGCGCCCGTGGCTGCGCCAGCAGTCAGGTGACAGTCGGAGTGTCACAGGTCCGTTTGCCCGGCTTGGGTTACGGGTACGTGACACCTTTGCCTCTGAGGCCGATGAAGCTTGCACAAGGAGCACCGACCCCGCTAGCTTCGCCCTCATTGTGAGACCTGCTGAGGGAAGCCTCGCGGCCGCACCGTCCCGGGGAGTCCTCCGACTCCGGGGCAAGAACGAGGGACGCCGACGTCGCCTCTCGTTCGTTGCCCTCACCGCCGCAGCGTTGCTGTGCGGTGCGGCTGTGCCCGTGATATCCCAGACACCCGCGACCGCCGGCACGATCCAGACGTTGAAGGAGCGTGCCGATCAGCTCGCCAGCCAGATCAATGCCTCGTACACACGGCTCAGCGTCCTCGACGAGGCCTACAACCAGGCCCAGACGAGGATCTCCGAGCTGATGACCTCGGTGAAGGCCGAGGACCAGGCGATTCTCGCCAGCGAGCACCGATTGGCTGCGGACAACAGCCATCTCCGCACCGTTGCCATCGACACCTACGTCAACGGCGAGTCGTCCGGTTTGGCGGTGTTCTTGAACGGCAACCAGCAGCAGCTGCCGATGCAGCAGGCGTACCTGTCTGCGGCGTCCGGCAACTTGAACGAGGCGGTCTCGAACGTGGAGATCGACCGTCACCAGCTCACCGTGCGCAAGCAGCAGCTCTTGAAGTCCGAGGCTTCCGAGGTGGCGACAAAGGCGCAGGTCTCCAAGGACATCTCGCAGGCCAAAGCCGTGACAGCTTCGCTCGAATCGACTCTGGCCTCGGTCAAAGGCCAGCTCGCCATCGCCGTAGCGGCCCAGGAGCGCCTCATCCAGGAGCAGGCGGCTGCTGCCGCTGCGGCTGCTGCCAAGAAAGCCGCCGAGGCTGCAGCAGCAGCTGAGCCCCCGCCGCCTCCGCCGCCGCCGCCTCCTCCGCCGCCGCCCGTCGTGCAGCCGCCTGGCGGCAACAACCCCCCGCCGGTCACCGGTGGCGGTTCCGGTGCGGTCGCTGTGCGGGCGGCAGAGTCCCAGCTCGGCGTGCCGTACGTGTGGGGTGGGGCGACCCCGGGTGTCGGCTTCGACTGCTCTGGCCTCACGATGTGGTCGTGGGAACAGGCCGGCGTGTCGTTGGCCCACGGGGCGACCGACCAGTACTACGCGATCGCCCACGTCTCGATGTCGAACCTGCAGCCCGGCGATCTGATCTTCTACGGCGACGCCAGCTACCTGTACCACGTGGTGATGTACGTGGGATCAGGCCCGTACGGCAGCGACACGGTGATCCAGGCCGAGGAGACCGGGACGAACGTCATGTTCTCGCCCATCCCGCCTGGCGCATACGGAGCCGGACAGCCCTGACGCTGCGCGCGTAGCTGCACCCACGCGGTACGCGAACCTGGCGTTCGACGCCACGGCGCTCCGGTACTCAGGTGCCCCGCTTCAGCTCCTCGTCAGCAGCCAGGCCTGCAGGTGGAGTCCGCCCGGAGATGTCGCCCCTCGGGCCGGGTACACCGGCAAAACGATACGAGGTCGCCTCCCGATTCATCTGGCACACCCATGCCTGTCCGGTCGCAGTCCCGACGACCCTCCCGTAGACCGCTTCGGCGATGTCGGCCACGGGGATGAGCGGGAAGTTCGCCGCCGTCACGAGCTCCCTGGCATCCGGCCCGAGCAACGGTGTGTCGACCAGCCCCGGGCAGATCGCATTGATCGTGATGTTCTTCTCGCTGAGCTGGGGCGCCAGCGCTCGAACGAGCCCGACGACAGCCTGCTTGGTCAAGGCGTACACGGGGTCAGGCGAGTAAGCGATCAGGCCGGCCAACGACGCTGTCGCCACGATGGCACCGCCTCCTCGGCGTTCCAGCGCCGGGACGACGGCCCGGGCACCGAAGAAGACGCCGTCGACGTTGGCACGCATGATCCGCCGGTACTGCTCGTCGGTCACCTCAGCGACGAGCGGCTGGCCCGTCACCACACCGGCGTTCAGGAAGGCGATGTCCAAACCGCCGAAGTGCTCCTCGATTTCGGCGAGCGCCCTGTTCCAGTCGTCCGGCTCCCCGACGTCGACCCGAACGAAGTGCCCTCCCAGGTCGTCTGCTGCCGCCTGCCCACGCTCAGCGTCGAGGTCGAGCAGGACGATGCTCGCCCCTTCGTCGTGCAACCGAGTGGCAGTTGCGAGACCGATCCCGGAAGCTCCGCCGGTCACGAGGGCGACCTTGCCGTCCAGGCTGTGTGTGGGTGGCGTCACCATGCCCCGGACCGTAGCCGAGCAGGTGGCTGAATCGAGCGATCACAAGCCTGGCCGCCTGCGCCTACAGTGCGGAGCCGTGCGAGCAGTGGTGATCGAAGACGGCCAGGTGACCGTGGGCGAGCGGCCGGACCCGGCGCCCGGGCCGGGGGAGCTGCTGGTCGATGTGTGCGCAGCGGGCCTGAACGGCGCTGATCTGATCCAACGTGCCGGCCTGTACCCACCGCCACCGGGAATCCCGGCGGACATCCCCGGTCTCGAGCTCGCCGGGCGTGTGATCGGGCTCGGCGAGGGTTGCCAGCGCTACGGGATCGGCGACCGGGTGATGTCGATCGTGGGCGGCGCCGGGCAGGCGGAGCTCGCCCTCGTTCCCGAAGCCACGGCGATGCCCGTACCGGACTCGCTCAGCTGGGAGGAAGCGGGCGGTTGCCCGGAGGCGTTCACGACCGCGCACGACGCCCTTCTCACCCAAGGTGGTCTCAAGGCAGGCGACCGCCTGCTCGTCACCGGAGGCGCCGGGGGTGTCGGCCTCGCCGGATTGCAGATCGGCGTGCTCACCGGAGCGCAGGTCACAGCGAGCGTCCACCGGCCGGAGCTGCGAGCGCGCGTCGCCGCCTTCGGCGCCACCGCCGTGGACCCGGCCGAGGTCGCCGACCACGGTCCCTACGACGTGGTCCTCGAACTGGTCGGAGCACCGAACCTCAGCACCGACCTCCGGGCCCTTGCGACCGGCGGCCGCATCGTGGTGATCGGCGTCGGCCAGGGCTCACGCACCGAGATCGATCTCCTCCAGATCATGGCCAAACGAGCCGTTCTCCGCGGCTCGACTCTCCGAGCTCGACCGCTTCACGACAAGGCGGCTGCCGCGGCGCTCGTGGAGCGAGACGTCGTGCCCGCCCTTGCTGCGGGCTCGGCCCGCGTACCGGTGGACCAGGTGTTCCCTCTCGACGAGGTGCAGGCGGCCTACGAGCGCTTCGCCACTGGAGGCAAGCTCGGGAAGATCGTCCTGGCAACGGGGTCGGCCGTCGCGGGGGGGACAGGTACGTGAGCGCAGAGGGCTCCACCGTTTACGAGGGCGATCTGCTGTTCGAGCCGACCGCCGAGCGGATCGCCCGTGCCAACATGACGGCGTTCATGGAGTGGCTACGGGCCCGGTCGATCGTGGACGCCAAGACCTACCAGGAGCTCTACGACTGGTCGATCGACGATCTGGCGGGGTTCTGGACCACCCTCGCCGACTGGAGCGGCATCATCTGGCGCTCGCGGGCCGAGCCGGCCGACACCCTGGTCGAGGTGAACGGCGCCGAGGGCGCGCACTGGTTCCAGGGAGCGGAGCTCAACTACGTCGACCAAGTGCTCCGGCACCCGGCCGCCGACGTCGCTCTGGTCGGGCTCGACGAGAGCGGCAACCGCCGCGAGCTGACCTTCGGCGAGCTGGCTGGCGCAGCAGGAGCGGTGGCAGCCGGGCTGCGCAGGCTCGGTGTCACGCGCGGCGACCGAGTGGCAGCTGTGCTGCCAAATGGGGTCGAATCGGTCGTCGCCTTCCTGGCAACTGCGAGCCTCGGCGCCATCTGGTCGAGCTGCGCACCCGAGTTCGGCGCAGCCAGCATGACCGATCGGTTCCGTCAGATCAGCCCCAAGGTGCTGCTGGTTGCCGACGGGTACCGATACGGCGGCAAGAACTTCCCGCTCGCGTCCAAGACCGCAGAGCTGGCTGCGACCCTGCCCGGCCTCGTTGCGGTTGTCGGCGTCGGAAGGCAAGCCGCGGCAACCGGCGGGGCGCACGGCGAGACCTTCCTCAGCTGGGACGATCTGGCGGCAGAGCCAGCGGCGCTCGATCCGGTCAGCCTGCCGTTCGACCACCCGTTGTGGATCCTCTACTCATCGGGGACGACGGGTCTCCCAAAACCCATCATCCACGGCCACGGCGGCATCGTCCTCGAGCACGTGAAGTCGGCAGCGCTGCACAGCGATCTGGGGCCAGGGGAGCGATTCTTCTGGTTCAGCACCACGGGTTGGATGATGTGGAACTTCCTCGTCGGATCCCTCCTCGTCGGCGCCACGATCATCGGCTACGACGGGAGCCCGGTCTTCCCGGACCAGATGGCGCTGTGGCGCCTGGCTGCCGCCGAGAAAGTGACATACTTCGGCACGAGCGCCCCGTTCATCGAGGCCTGCCGGAAAGCGGGGCTGTCGCCGCGGCGGGAGCTCGATTTGTCCTCGATCCGCTCGGTGGGATCGACGGGGGCACCGCTCTCCCCCGAGGGCTTCGGCTGGGCGTCGACCGAGCTGGCCGACGACGTGCTGGTCGGATCGGTGTCCGGCGGCACCGACGTGTGCACGGCGTTCCTGCACGCCAGCCCTCTCCTGCCGGTTCACGCCGGTGAGCTGCAGTGCGCGGCACTCGGCTGTGCGGCGGACGCGTTCGGACCTGACGGCCGGTCCGTACGAGGCGAAGTCGGCGAGCTCGTTGTGAAGCGGGCGATGCCGTCGATGCCGGTGGGTTTCTGGGGCGATGAGGACGGGAGCCGGCTGCACGCCGCCTATTTCGCCGAGTACCCGGGAGTGTGGCGGCACGGCGACTGGGTCAAGCACACCGAGCGGGGCACGTTCGTGGTGTACGGCCGGTCCGACGCCACGCTGAACCGTGGCGGTGTGCGAATGGGGACCGCCGAGCTGTACCGGGTCATCGAGGCGATCGACGGCGTGGCCGACAGCGTGGTGGTCGACACGACCGAGCTCGGGCGCGAGGGCGAGCTGATCCTCCTCATCGTGCCGGGCACGGGTCATAGCGCTCCGGACCTGGAACGGCAGATCCGCACGAGGCTGCGGGAACAAGTCTCGCCCCGGCACGTCCCGGACCGGATCCTGTTCTGCGACGGGCTCCCCCGCACGCTCAACGGCAAGCGGGTCGAGGTCCCGATCCGCCGCATCCTCCTCGGCGCGGAGCCGGACGCGACGGTGTCGAAGGACTCGCTGGCGGATCCCGCCGCCCTCGACGGAGTCCTCGCCTCGCTCAGGGCCGCCGGTCTCCTCTGACTGCTCCTTTGGCCTATGGCCCGGGCTGTCCCCCGAAATGTGGCTGCTCGTGCGACCGTCCCGGCGACGACCGGATCGCACGGGTCGCATCCACCGGTGGGTGTGGCCTGGGGGTGCCGGTAGGCGCCCTTGTCCTAGGCTGCCTCTGTGACACACTCCCTGGCTTCCCCCGGCGGCACAGCTGGCAACACCCGCCGGCTCGCCGGACCCCGCCAACCCGACCAGCCCGACCGGCCTCGCCAGCCCGGCCAGTCTCGCCGCCCCGTGCGCATGACGGCGGTGGTCGCTTTGTCGGTCGCCGGCCTCGCCGCCGGCCTCGCCGGATGCTCCAGCTCCACCGGCGCCGCCTCCACCACGTCTACGACCTCATCGAGCACGCCCACGTCGACCGCCGGCCCGGGCACGACGACCACGACCATCCCCGCCTCGGTCAACAAGCTGTATCAGACCATGCTCTCGAGGGCATCTCGTGCCGGCTCCGTGCATTACGTGGCGGTATCGGACTCCAGCTCGCCGAGCGGCACGACTCATCTCGAATTCGTGACCGATGCGGCGAAGTCGTCAGGGTCGCAGCGGGGGACGTGGTCCGGAGGAGGACACAGCGGTAGCTTCACGGTGATCGTCGCCGGGTCGACGATCTATCTGCAGGCCGACGCGTCCTCCTACGTCACGTTCTTCGACGCGTTGTCTGCCTCGAAGGCGGTCAAGTACGCCGGCAAATGGGTCGTGATCCCGAAGACCGAGAAGCTCGCGTCTTCGCTCGACACGATCACCATGTCGTCGGTCGCGACGAACCTGCAGTTCCTGCCCGCCACCGAGCAATCTCTGGGCGCCTCCATCCTCATCAGCGGGCAGCCGCTCCCGACCGGCGCCATTCCGGCCGGGGCCAAGACGGCGGCCAGCACCACGGTGTCCACGACCACGTTTCTCCCGGCCCAGCAGAGGTTCACTGCGTCCCTCGGCGGTGAGTCGGAACAGAGCTCGGTGATCTTCAGCGAATGGGGGTCGGCGACACCGATGCCGGCCCCGACCGGGGCGATCCCCTGGTCGACGGTGGTCGGGTAGCCGCGTCCGGTAGCCACGTGTAGCAACCGCGATCCAAGGGGGGTGTGATGGAGCACAGTCAGGCCGGGCCGCTCACGACTCAGCCGATCTGTTCGTGCGGCACGTACGCCATCGGCCTCCGCCGGCAGAACCGGCCGACCCGGGCCGACGGTTGGCGCCTACGACGAAGCCGGTCGGTGCCTCTTCATCGGCGAGCTGGGCCCGCCGGAGATGTTCGTCGAGCATCCGGACCTGAAGGCGACTGACCTCACCGCCGAGCTCTACCGGCTGGCTCACCGATACAGGGTGGCCCCGCCGGGCTGACCTGCCTGACCCGCCCGGGCACAGGCACGTCCGTCGAGCAGGGAGAAGGTCGACCGGGAATACTTCTCGAATCAAAACGTTTGACTCTCGTGATGTATCAACCGAGAATGATCCGACGATGACCGCCGCTGCTCTCGCCGACGCCAACGTGCGCCGTGATGAGCTGACCGAGCGCCTGATCGAGCTCCAGCCCTCCATGAAGCGGTTGTTCGGAGGAGGCATGTACCGCGAGCTGGCCGACGAGCTCCATTCCGTGACGATTCACCAGCTCACGGCGCTGGCACACCTCAAAGGGGGCTCGATCACGATGCGTGAGCTCGCTAGGTTCCTCGACGTGAGCGAGAGCTCCGCCACCGCGGTCACCGACCGGCTGGTGCGCCAGGGGCTCGTCGAGCGCCGGAGTGACCCGAACGACCGCCGCGTCGTACGCCTGGCACTCAGCTCGTCGGGCACCACGCTCGTCGAGCGCTTGGAGGCGGCTGCCTCCTCCAAGACCGCTGAACTGGTCGCGGTGTTGACCGACGCCCAGCTCGGCCAGCTCGTCGACATCCTCGAGGCACTGACCGCCGCCACCGGAAGCCTCGGCTGCGCACCCACGAGTACCGGAGCCACATCATGAGCAAGACCGAATCGAGAGCCCTGGAGGGAGGCAACGGCCTCGCGCCGGCCGGCGGACCCGCCGGCGGGCCGCCTGGCGGCGTCGTGTCCCACGACGCCCCCCTCACCCACCGGCAGATCATGGTCGTGTTCTCCGGGCTCATGCTCGGCATGTTCCTGGCGGCGCTCGACCAGTCCATCGTCGGTACGGCGCTGCCGACCATCGTCGGTGACTTCCACTCGCTGAACCGCATCACCTGGGTCGTCACCGCCTACTTGCTCACTTCGACCGCGAGCGCCCCGCTCTACGGCAAGATCTCCGACCTCTACGGCCGGAAGAAGATATTCCAATTCGCCATCGTCCTGTTCCTGGCGGCGTCCGCGTTGGCGGGCCTCAGCCAGAACATGACCGAGCTCATCGCCTTCCGTGGCCTGCAGGGCCTCGGCGCGGGCGGCTTGATCGTGCTCGCCATGTCGATCATCGGCGACGTCATCCCTCCGGCACAGCGAGGAAAGTACCAGGGTTACTTCGGGGCGGTGTTCGGCATCGCGTCGGTGATGGGGCCGTTGGCTGGCGGGTTTCTCGTGGAGTCGATCTCGTGGCGGTGGATCTTTTACATCAACCTCCCCATCGGGATCGTGGCGCTGTTCGTGACCAGCGTGGTGCTCAAGGATCGGACCGCCCGCACCCAGCACCAGATCGACTACCTCGGGGCCTTGCTTTTGCTCATCGGCGTGTCGTCACTCCTCCTCACGACCACACTCGGCGGCTCTCCTGAGGGTTACCCGTGGACGTCGTGGGAGATCATCACGATGGGAATCGTCGGGATCGCGTTTGTCGGGCTCTTCGTCTGGCGGGAGCTCCGGGCGCCGGAGCCGATCGTCCCGATGTACCTGTTCCGCAAGCGTGTGTTCACCGCTGCCAACGCGGCCGGCTTCATCGTCGGTCTGGCGATGTTCGGGGCCATCATCTACCTGCCCGTGTACCTACAGGTCGTGAAAGGCGTGTCACCGACGATCTCCGGCCTGATGCTGTTGCCGCTCATGCTGGGGATGCTCATCACGTCGATCGCAAGTGGCCAGATCATTGCCAGGATCGGCCGCTACAAGATCTTCCCGATCGTCGGCACCGCAGTCATGACGATCGGCATTTACCTGTTCTCCACCATGGGAGTGGACAGCTCGGACATCACCAACTCGTTGTTCATGTTCGTCGTCGGCGCTGGTCTCGGCTTGGTCATGCAGGTGCTCGTCCTCGCCGTGCAGAACGGCGTGGACTACAAGGACCTCGGCACGGCGACCTCGATGAACGGTTTCTTCCGGTCGATGGGTGGCGCATTCGGGACGGCGATCCTCGGGGCAGTGCTCACCGACCGCCTCGACGGGAACCTGTTCAACGCGCTCCCGTTGTCAGCCCGGCCCCACGTAGCCAGCATCGCCGCCACCATCACGGGGACACCAGCCGCCTTGAAGAAGCTGCCTGCGCCGATCTACTTGGCTGCACGGCAAGCCTACGTCCACTCGATCGACGAGGTGTTCCTCGTTGCCGTGCCCATCGTGGCATTGGCGTTCATCTTCGCCTTGCTCCTCCCGGAGATCCGGCTGCGGTCGACGGTCCGCTCCTCGCACAGTCACACCGCTCCAGCGGAGGCTGCGGAGGCTGCGGAGGGCGGCGTGGACGAGCCAGGCCCGAGGGCGGCCGAGGCCATGGTGATCTGAGGCGGTGACGAGCCTCTTCGTAACAGCTCGAGTGTCACCAAGGTCGTTCGGATCAGGAGAACACCGGCAAACACCGGAGAACGGAACATTCGCCAAGCCAGTGCTCAGCTGGTTCTCAGGAAACGCGGCGACGATCCGCCCGGTGCCGAAACTCGTAGTCTCCTCCCATGTCCCGGTCCCCTAGCCGACCTTCGGCACAGCCGGCCGTCGGATCGGCTGCCGGGCCGGCCGTCGGATCGGCTGCCGGGCCGGCCGTTGGATCGGCTGCCGGGCCGGCCGTCGGATCGGCTGCCGGGCCGGCCGTTGGATCGGCTGCCGGGCCGGCCGTTGCAGCGGAGACGCGCTCGGAGCAGATGGCGCGCCCGCCAGCCGACCCGCGCCGGTGGGCGGCGTGGGCCAGATCCATCCCGGGCGGGCAGCTCCTCTTGCTGCGGGCGTTCCTCGGCGTGACGTTCTGCTTCGCCGGGCTCCAGAAACTGGCCAACCGGGCGTTCTTCGAAAAGAGCAACCCGTCTTCGATCTACGCGCAGCTGGAGGCGTCAGCGCACAGGACGCCTTTCGGCCACTTGATGTCACCAGCGGTGCACGTCGCGGTCGCCCTCGGGATCGTGATCGCCTTCAGCGAGCTCGCCATCGGGATCGGGACACTGCTCGGCCTGTACTCCCGGCTGGCGGCGACCGGCGGGATGCTGCTGTCGCTCATGTTCTTCTTGACCGTGAGCTACAACACGACGCCCTACTACTACGGCTCGGACATCGTGTTCGCGTTCGCCTGGACGACGCTGGCGCTCTACGGCGCCGGCACGCTCTCGCTCGACGGGTACTTCGCCCGGGAACGTGACGCAGCACTCGCCCGCGAGAAAGCGCTCGCTGCCGCCGGCACAAGCGGCCGGCGCGGCGGCGTGGCGGGTGCGGGTGCGGGTGTCGGTGTCGGTGTAGACCGCAGGATCGCGATCGCGAAGCTAGGGGCGGCGAGTGTCCTGGGTGGTTTCGTGCTGTTCTGCGGCGGGGTCGCCGCGGCGGGCGGGCGGGTCTTCGGTCGCAAGACGAACGTGCTGACGGGGCCGACATTCCCGACGTCCTCTAGGCCCGCAACCACGACCGGCACGGGCGCCGGCACCACGTCCGGCGCCGGCACCACGTCCGGCACGGGCGCCGGCACCACCTCGACGACTGCACCGGGTCCCAGGCCCGGAGGGAAGCTTCTCGGCGCGGCCACAGCCGTCGAGGTGGGCAGCGCAGTCGGCTTCACCGACCCGTACCAGGGGATACCGGCGTACGTCGTGCAGCCGCAGACCGGTGACTTCCGGGCGTTCAGCGCGATCTGCACCCACGCTGGTTGCACGGTCTCGTTCGTGCAGTCGGTCGAGCAGTTCCAGTGCCCGTGCCACGGCTCGATCTACTCGGCCGTCACCGGCGACGTGATCCAGGGCCCAGCCCCTTCGCCCCTCCCGTCGATCGGCGTCGAAGTCTCCGGTGGCGACCTCTACGTGATCGACTGATGTCCGTGACCGGCGGTCGTCGCCGGGTCGTCGCCGGGGCGCCGGGCGTTCGGGCGCCAGGCGGTCGGGCGTCGGGCGTCTGGCCCCAGGCGGTCGGGCGTCGGGCGTCTGGCCCCAGGCGGTCAGGTGTCGGGCGTCGGGCCCCAGGCGGTCGGGCGGTCGGGCGTCGGGCGTCTGGCCCCAGGCGGTCGGGCGGTCAGGCGGTCGCTGCCTATTGGCAGCCAGCTGCGAGGAACGTCGCAAGAATGGCACAGAAAATGGCGGTTGCACTGCCTGAAGCCCGCTCGGCGCGGCTACCATGTGGTGCCGCCGGCCGCTAGCCGGCTCTCTCAGGGGGTGATTCCACTGCCAGCGCCCGACACGAAGCGACGCGACGACACTGCAGCCGCCGACCACGAGGATGGCCGGCGGTTGCGTGCTGAGCGCAATCGGGCCGCCGTCGTCCAGGCCGTGCTCGCGATTATCAAGCAACAGGGAGGCGGCCACTTCCCGAGCGCCGGCGAGGTAGCAGTGCGCGCCCGCGTATCGGAACGGACAGTCTTCCGCCACTTCGCCGACCTCGACTCGCTCTTCCTGGCCGCGGCCGCTCTCCAGCGCCCGGTGCTCACGACGTATCTGGCTCCCCGCCCGGATGCTCCTGAGCTCGACAAGCGCATTGCCGGTCTCGTGAAGCTCCGGTCCAAGCTGTACGAGGAGATCGCGCCGGTCCGCCGCATTGCGGTGCGCCTGGCTACCCGGCACCAGACGCTCGCCAACCAGGTCGGTGAAGCGAACCGCGCCGCTCGGCTGCAGGCAGCCGCCGTGTTCGCGCCGGAGCTCGTCCGGGCTGGCCGTGCCAAGTCGACCCTGCTCGACGAGCTCGACCTCATCTTGAGCTGGGCGGCATGGGACAACCTGCGCGGCGCCCAGGCCTGCTCGATCGAACGGGCTCGCAAGCTGGTCACGGAGTTGTTGACCGTGGCCTTGACTCCATACGCCGCCCCGAAGGGCCGGCGCCGTTAAGCGGCGGCCGACCGGCACCCCGGCGGCGGGCGGCGCTGCGCCAGCTGGTAGCTATTGGCAGTATCACTGTCGACTCTTGAGGGTGTCAAGATCGGCACCATGGACTACGTGAGGACGCCCGAGGAGTGTTTCGACGGCTTGCCCGGGTACGCGTTCGAGCCTCACTATGCCGAAGTGCAGGGCTTGCGTGTCCACTACCTGGACGAGGGACCCGCCGACGGGCAGGTGGTCCTGCTGCTGCACGGCGAGCCGTCTTGGTCATACCTGTACCGCAAGATGGTCCCCCCGCTCGTGGCGGCGGGGTTGAGGTGCGTGGTACCGGACCTGGTGGGTTTCGGGAGGTCGGACAAGCCCGCGAGCCGCACCGACTACAGCTATGCCCGCCATGTCGAGTGGATGCGCTCGGTGCTGTTCGACGCCCTCGGTCTCTCCGGCATCACGCTCCTCGGCCACGACTGGGGCGGGCTGATCGGCCTCAGGCTCGTGGCGGAGCACCCAAAGCGATTCGCTCGGGTCGTCGTGTCCAACACCGGCCTGCCGACCGGTGACGGCAGGATGTCCGAGGCGTTCGCGAATTGGCAGAGGTTCTCCCAGGAGGTGCCCGAGCTGCCGGTAGGGGCGATCGTCGCCGGCGGCTGCAGCGTGCGGCCGAGCGACGACGTGATCGCCGCTTATGAGGCGCCGTTTCCGGACGAGTCGTACAAGGAGGGCGCGCGCATCTTCCCCACCCTCGTGCCGACACGGCCGGACGACCCTGCCTCGGGCGCCAACCGGCGGGCCTGGCAGGTACTCGAGCGCTTCGATCGACCCGTGCTCGTGGCGTTCTCCGACTCGGACCCGATCACCAAAGGCGGCGATCGGGTCTTCCTTGAGCGAGTGCCCGGCACGAAGGGGCAGCCGCATCGATTGATCGACGGGGCCGGCCACTTCCTCCAGGAGGACAAGGGCGAGGAGCTCGCTGGCATCGTCGCCGCCTTCGTGGCGGCCAATCCGCAGGAGGGATGATGGGACTGGGCAGCAGGACCGTGTTCACCGGTGGGCGGGTCTTCGACGGAACGGGTGCGCCGCTCGCCGACGCCGACGTCGTCATCGCCGACGGCCGGATCGTCGAGATCGGGACCGGCCTGGACGGTGACGCACAGGTGGACTGTGGCGGAAAGTCCATTCTGCCGGGCTTGTTCGACTGCCACGTGCACCTGACGACGAACGGGATCGACCTGGTCGAGGCACTCAACAAGCCATTCTCGTACCCGTACTACGAGGCCGTCGTGAACCTGCGGCGGACGCTCGACGCCGGCATCACGACGGTCCGGGACGCCGGGGGCGCCGACCTCGGCCTGAAAGAGGCGGTCGAGCACGGCCTCGTCGAGGGTCCGAGGATGAAGATCGCCATCACGATCCTCAGCCAAACCGGCGGTCACAGCGACCAGTGGATGGCCTGCGGCATCCACCTGAACGGCGAGCCCACGCCCGGATCGCCGTGGCCGATCGTCGACGGCGTCGAAGCCGTGCGTCACAAGGTCCGCGAGCTGGTCCGTGCCGGTGCCGATCAGATCAAGGTCTGCACGTCCGGAGGCGTCCTGTCACCCCGCGACGATCCGCGACACGCCCACTTCCGCCTCGACGAGCTCGAGGAGTTCGTCGCTCAGGCGACCGCCTCGCACACCTACGTGATGGCGCATGCGCAGGCCACTGATGGCATCAAGAACGCCGTACGGGCAGGGATCCGGTCCATCGAGCACGGCGTGTTCCTCGATGACCAGGCCATCGCGATGATGCTCGACCGGGGCATGTGGCTCGTGCCGACGCTGTCGGCACCGCTCGGCGTGCTCGAGGCCGTCGAGGCCGGTGCCCGGATGCCGGCGCAGATGATCCGCAAGGCCCATGAGGTGGTCGACATCCACCGGGACTCGATCTCCCGTGCAATCGCAGCGGGTGTCCGCATCGCCATGGGCACCGACTCCGGCGTGGGACCGCATGGGACCAACCTGCGGGAGCTGCAGCTCATGCACGAGGCCGGCATGAAACCCGAAGAGGCACTCGTGGCCACCACCTCGTCGGCCGCTGAGCTGCTCCGAATGGACTCCGAGCTCGGCACTCTCGAGACTGGCAAACGAGCCGATCTCGTGGTGGTCGCCGGCGACCCGCTGGACTTCACCGACCTGCGTGAGCGCATCGAGCAGGTGTGGAAGGACGGCAGGCTCGTGGCGGGCGGCGCCGCGAGGTAGAACGGCCGTGGATCGCCGCGCCTGGCTCGCGGAGGTGATGCGCCGGAAGCTCGAACGCTTCGACGTGCTGTATGCCCCCGTGTACGACGGGGGTTGGGGTCGTATCGGAAAGAGCCACGCCGCCTATGTGGACCGGGTGGTCCAGTCGGTGCAACCGGATGGTGTGATCCTCGACGCCGCCTGTGGCACGGGCCGGTTCTTCTCGATGATTCTCGGCAGTGGCCGCGACGTTGTCGGCGCCGATTGGTCTGAAGGGATGCTGGAGCAGGCCAAGTTTCCCGACGTCGTGACAGAGCGCCGGCAGCTGCAGAGCCTCGGGTTCGCGCATGGATTCGACGCCGTCATCTGCGTCGATGCTCTCGAGAACCTTCCGCCCGAGGACTGGCCCATCGCGATGAATGCCCTCCGCCGTGCGGCGAAACCCTCCGCTCCCGTCTACATCACCGTCGAACTCGCCGACGACGACAACGACCTCCGGGCGGCCTACGACGCCGCCCGCGCCAAGAGTTGGCCGATCGTGCCAGGCGAGTTGGCGGAGGACGACGGGTATCACCACTACCCAGAGCGCAGTGCCGTACGAGGCTGGCTGGCTGAGACAGGGCTCGCGGTCATCGAGCAGACCGACGGTGACGGCTACTGGCACCTGCTCTGCCGGGCCAACCCTCTCGAGACCGCTCGACCGGCGCGGCGTACCCGTAGCGGTCACGTCCCGTGACACGCTGTAGGTGGTGCAGCGGGTTGCGGTCGTCGGGTCGGGTGGGGCGGGCAAGTCCACCTTCGCCAGGGATCTCGGACGGCGCACGGGGATTCGCGTGATCCACCTCGACTGCTACTACTGGAAGCCCGGATGGGTCGAAACCCCAGCCGATGAGTGGTGCGCCGTTCAAGCCGAGCTCACGGCGGCCGAGAGCTGGATCATCGACGGCAACTACGGCGGAACCTTTGACGTGCGATTCAGCCGAGCCGACACGGTCATCGTGCTGGCGCTCTCGAGACAGCACTGCCTCTCCCGCGTCCTGTGGCGGGCATTGCGCTACCGGGGTCGCGCGGTCCAGGCTGACGCCTGCCCCGAGCGTTTCGACCTCACTTTCTTTCGCTGGGTATGGCGCTACCCAGTGGACAGCCGGCCGCGGCTGGACGCTGCTCTTGAGCGACACACCGACACGGTGCGGCTGATCGAGCTGACTTCGCCCAAGCAGGTCAGGGCGTTTCTCCGGGCGCACCGGTGAATTGTCACAAGTGACGACACCTTGCGGGCGGTGTTGAGGTCGTAGGCGCAGAAGGCGCAGAAGGCGCAGAAGGCGCCGATTCCGTGGTGGAATTGGCAGGTGCAGCAGGACCGGACTTACGGGATGGGCGGTAACCAACGCTCCTTGAGGACCCTTCGATGGGTGATGGTCGCCGGCACGTTGGCGATAGCAGCCGTCCTTCTCCTCCGAGGGAACTACATCCTCGGGCTGCTGATCGGAGGGCTCGCCATCGTTCGGGTCGTGTACATGGTGACCTTTGCCCGAAGACGGCGGGCGTTTCGCTCTTCGTACGGCGCCGGTGTCGGCGCCGGCGCCGGCGCGCACGGCGCCGGCCCGGTGCGGGAGCTCTTGCGTGGCTTGGCCCGCGCCGAGTTCCCGGTGGCGGCCGGGATCATCGGCATGGACCCCGCCCAAGTACGTACCGCCTTTGAGCAGGGCCGTTCGCTCGCCGAGCTGGCGACTGGCGCGGGCGTGCCGGTGGAACGAGTCGTCAACGGCGTCGCCAGCGACGCGGCGGCCAGGATCGACCAGGGTGTTGCCGACGGGAGGGTGCCGGAAGAGCGGGCACTTCAGGCCAAGGCACAGCTCCCCGTGTGGGCAAATCGGCTCGTCAACTTCCACAAGGGCGATTTCCAGCGCACCAGGGGCTGGACCTGACCAGCTTTCGCGTCTCGACCCGTCAACGGGGTCCTCGGCGGTGCGGTCCGGGTTGCAAGAGACCCAAGACGACGGAGTCGTCGTCGCGATCCGCAACACCGGCCCGGCCGCTTGCCTCTTGACGGGCACGCTCAGAGTCGTGGCCAGCGCGCCGGGGCGAGCGACCGTGGTCGCCACCTCGGAGCCGATGCCGTCCTACGGCGAGATAACCGACACCGCCCTGAAAATAATGTGTCGGTGAGCGTCGACGCCTGGAGCACCAAGCGATCCCGACAGCATCCGGCGCAGATGCGGCACGACATCGCCGGTAGCTTCGCTGGTAGCAGCCAAGCAGACGAGAGATGGGAACCCGATGACCGCGCTGGACACCGCCGAGCGGACCGCCAAGGCGATCGGCGATCTTCCGGCGAATTTCATGCTCGACTCGGCGACGTACGACACGGGGAACTCGTTGGGTTTCGATGGTGTCGACTTCTACGTGGTCGGGCGGGGTGCGGCCCTCGGACAGGTCAGCGGCGGCGTCGTGGCAGCGGCGTTCGTGTTCTTCAACCCCGCGATGATCCAGGAGCGCTGGGAGCGAGGCATCCGGGTCATGGATGCCGCAGGCGCCGCCCGGGCATTCGCCGGCTGCCTGCACTCATGGTCGCAGAAACACCTCCCTGCAGGGGTCGACTACGCCCGGCTCGCCGAGCTCACGGGCAAGGTGATCGCCGCCGCCAGCCCTGCAGGAGCGCCGTTGTTCGCCGGATGGCTGGCACTGCCCGAGCCGGAAGAGCCGAGTGCCCTGGCCATGCATCGGATCAACGCGCTCCGTGAGCTGCGGGGCGCTCTGCACGGCGGCGCGGTCCTGGCGGCGGGGCTCGACCCTCGGGTCGCGCTCCTCATCAAGACCCCGTTCATGGCGGCGATCTTCGGCTGGGAAGAGCCGCACCCCGAGGTAGGTCTCGGCAAGAACGCATGGGACGCGGCCGAGGCAGCGACGAACCGGGCGATGGCCAGGGTGTTCGGAGCGCTCGACGCGGCCGAGCAGGCTGATCTCATCGAGTTGCTCGACGCCGTGCACCAGGGTGTCCACTAACGCTGAGAGACAGGAGAAACGGGATGAAGATGGAGTACCGGCGCCTTGGCGCCTCTGGTCTGAAGCTGAGCGTGCTCTCGTTCGGTTCGTGGGTGACGTTCGGGCCTCAGCTCAACGACGACATGGCGATGGAGTCCATGACGGCGGCACGCGACGCTGGCGTCAACTACTTCGACAACGCAGAGTCGTACGAGGGCGGTAAGTCCGAGCGCATCATGGGCCGGGTGCTCGCCAAGCTCGGCTGGCCCCGGAAGTCCTACGTGGTGTCGACGAAGCTGTTCTGGGGGTTGTCGGATGACGTCAACATGCAGAACACGCTGAACCGCAAGTACCTGATGCAGGCGATCGATGGCTCGCTGGATCGTTTCGGGTTGGACTTCGTCGACTTGCTGTTCTGCCACCGCTCGGATCCGGGTACACCGGTTGAAGAGACCGTCTGGGCGATGCACGACATCGTCACCTCCGGCAAGGCGATGTACTGGGGAACGTCCGAGTGGCCGGCCTCAGCCCTGCTCGAGGCGTACGAGATCTGCGACCGCCACCACTTGCGCCGTCCGACGATGGAGCAGCCGGAGTACAACCTGTTCAGTCGCGAGCGCGTAGAGGAGGAGTACCGGCCGATCATCGAGCGCCACGGGCTGGGCCTCACGACCTGGAGCCCACTCGCTTCGGGCCAGCTCACAGGCAAGTACCTCGACGGCATCCCCGAGGGCAGCCGTGCGGCGGTGCCGGGTTACGAGTGGCTCCGACCGTTGCTCACCGACCAGGCCCGCAACGAGAAGGTGCGGCGCTTGAAGGATGTCGCCGACGACCTTGACTGCACCCTTGCTCAGCTGGCTCTTGCGTGGTGCGCGCGCAACCGGCACGTCTCGACCGTGATCACCGGTGCGTCACGGGCGTCCCAGGTGACCGAGAACATGTCGGCGCTCGAGGTGATCGAGCGTTTGGACGAAGAGGTGCTCGCCCGGATCGATGCGGTGACCAAGTAGGGGCCGGGCCGGGCCGGCTGGGCTGGGCTCACTGGGCTGGGCTCACTGGGCTGGGCTCGCTGGGCTGGGCTCGCTGGGCTGGGCTCGCTGGGCTGGGCTCGCTGGGCTGGCCCGGTGGCTCGGCAATACTGGCGCTGTGGGGTCGATCGACGTCAACGGGGTGAGCTACTCGCTCCCGGACGGCAGGCCGTTGCTCCGGGACCTTTCGTTCCGCGTCGACGAGGGATCGGTGACCGCATTGGTCGGCCCGAATGGCGCAGGCAAGACAACGCTGTTCGGTCTCATCGCCGGTGACCTCGAGCCCGATGACGGATCGGTCTCGGTCAACGGAGTCCTGGCAGTGATGCGCCAGTTCATCGGTTCCATCCGCGATGAGACGACGGTCCGCGAGCTCCTCATGTCGATCGCACCTCCGGTCATCCGGGCTGCGGCCAGCCGGCTGGAAGCCGCCGAGGACGCCATGATCCTCGCCGACGACGAGCGCCGGCAGATCGCCTACGCGCAAGCGCTCGCCGACTGGGGCGACCTTGGAGGCTACGACGCCGAGATTCGATGGGACGCGTGTACGACTGAGGCGCTCGGGCTGCCGATGACCGAGGTCGGCCGCCGGCGGGTCTCCACGCTGTCCGCTGGCGAGCAGAAGCGGCTCGTGTTGCACTCCCTGCTCTCGGATCCATCCGACGTACTGCTGTTGGATGAGCCGGACAACTACCTGGACGTCCCTGGCAAACAGTGGCTAGAAACCCGCCTCGCCGAGTCCCGAAAGACCATCCTCCTGATCTCTCATGACCGCGAGCTACTGCGGAACGCGGCGACGCGGGTGGTCACGCTCGAGTCGAACCCGGCGGGTTGCTCGGCTTGGGTGCATGGAAGCAGCTTTGGGACTTATCACGCCGCGCGCGAGGCGCGTCAGGCGCGGCTCGACGAGCTTCGCCGGCGGTGGGACGAGGAACTGACCCGGCTGAAGGCCATCATCGTCGAGTACCGGCGCAAGGCTTCATACAACTCCGACTTCGCCTCCAAGCTCCGTAGTGCTGAGCACCGGCTGGACCGCTTCGTGGAAGCTGGGCCGCCTGAGGAGGTGCCGCGCGCGCCGCGGATCTCGATGCGTTTGAAGGGCGGCCGGACGGGCAAACGGGCGCTGGAGTGCGCTGGCCTCGCCCTGTCCGGCTTGACGCAGCCCTTCGATCTGGAGGTGTTCTACGGGGAGCGCGTGGCGCTGCTCGGGGCAAACGGGACAGGCAAGTCGCACTTCCTGCGGTTGTTGGCGGAGGGCGGCGGTGACGGGACCGGTGTCGGTACGGGCGGGAGCGAGGTCGGCGTGCGCCACTCGGGTCTGGCCAAGCTCGGTGCTCGGGTCTCGCCGGGCCACTTCGCCCAAACCCACCATCACCCCGAGCTCGCCCAGCGCACGCTCACCGAGATCCTCCGCAAGGAATTCGACCTGCCGACTGAGCGCGCCATTGCCGCACTCGGGCGTTATGAGTTGTCACGGGCACGCGACCAGGAGTTCGCGACGCTCTCAGGCGGCCAGCAGGCCCGCCTCCAGATCCTGATGCTAGAGCTGTCGGGCGCGACGATGCTCCTGCTGGATGAGCCGACGGACAACTTGGACGTCGAGTCTGCCGAAGCGCTAGAGGCAGGTCTCGACGGGTATGAAGGGACCGTGTTGACGGCGACGCACGACCGCTGCTTCGCTCGGTCGTTCGATCGCTTTGTGCTCTTTCGGGCCGATGGTGTCGTCGTCGAAACAGATGGCCCGGTGTGGTCGGAGGCTGACGTGCCTACCGGGCGGCGGACCGCGTCAGGCGGGGCATCGCTCAGTCCGGCTGCGGCCGCTGTCCGCCGGCGCTAGGCAGCTATGTGCTGGCGTGCCAGCGCCACGAGTTGCCAGCCGCTTGCGCGACTGTTGGCGTCGGAACCCGCGGCCCTAGGCCTTCGTCTCGACTCACGGGTGCCGCCGGATGGCTCGCTCCTCGCTCCCGCTTCGCCGCCGGATGGCTCGCTCCTTGGTCCCGCATCGCCGCCGGACCGCCGGCACCTCGCTCCCGCTTCGCCGTCGGATGGCTCGCTCCTTGGTCCCGCTTCGCCGCCGGACCGCCGGCACCTCCCTACGACGCGGCCGCGGAGCGGCTAGAGGTCGGTGAGCAGGCTGCCTTGCTCCGGCAGACGGTCGGCGCCTAGGACGGCCTTCTTGTCGGGCTGCGGGGCGCCCCCGGGTCGGTCCGTGCCGCCGGGCTGGCCGGTCACGCCTGAGCGCCCCGATCGGTCGGACCCGCCCTTGCCGTTGGGTGCCGGCCCGCCGGACCTGGCATTGCCGTTGGGCGCCGGCCCGCCGGACCTGGCATTGCCGTTGGGCGCCGGCCCGCCGGACCTGGCATTGCCGTTGGGTGCCGGCCCGCCAGGCCCGCTTTGGCGCCGCCGTGCGCCCTCGCGCCTGCCGGTGCCCTCGCGCCTGCCCGTGCCCGTGCCCGTGCCGGTGCCGTCGCCCCGCTCACCGTCGCCCTCGCTCCTGCCGGCGCCGGGCGGTGGCACCCATCGCCAGTGGCCCGGTCCGCCCTCGATCCGGTAGCCGTGGCGGGTC
>JBEKLQ010000065.1:0-23431 GCA_050010115.1 Acidimicrobiales bacterium
GCTCGCCACAGTCTGCAACTCGGACCGTAGGGCCGCAATCTTCGACTCGAGATCACCGCCAACACCGGAGGCATCCCGCTCCAGCCCGGCGAGCGTTGACTCAAGTCGTGCCAGTCCCTGGGCCAACTCGGCGTGGGCCGATGCCGACGACCTTAGGCCGGGCTGATCATCCAGAGTCATGGTGCGCCCCCCAATCCGGGTTACCCGAAGGTCGCGGCTGCGCTACCGCGAACTGCCTACGAACGTGCGAAGCCTACAGGCATACATCGCTCCGCCGAGAAGTCCGCGCCGCGTTGGTTGACGTGGCCAGCACTTTCGCGGCGCGGGGTCGACCGGGCCGTCGCCCTGGAGTTCACAGCCGGCCGAAGAGGCGCTCGGTCTGCTTCCCTTCCGCGTGCTGGGAGCTCCCGCAGGGAATTCATCAGCAGCGTTGGCTCTGCTCACACATTCTCCCGGTCCACGGGGAGGCGCCGGCAAGCCAGCGGACGTTCTGCCCGCAGTCCAGTAGCCATCGTCATTCTGGCGCTCTTGCAACAGTTCCCGCCGCAGCTGGCTGGTCTGAGGTTGAATGGTCCGGATGGCTCGCATCGTCAAGCTGCTGACACCCGCGGTTGCAGCCGCGGTGCTCTTCTTCGTCGTCGCATACATCCACGCCGCCTTTAGGGGGCACTATGCGTTGACGGCTGAGCCGCGCTTTGGCTGGTTGCTCGGGTTGCTTGCACTGATTTGGGTCAGCACGTACGCAGCCGGTGTGAACGAGACGACCATCCCGTTGGGCTCCCGCCTGTTGCGGTCCGCCGCTGCGGTCGTGAGCGCCGTAGTCGTCATCTCCCTACTCGAGCTCGCCTCAGTAGAGCACACGACGATCCCGTGGTTCGATGTCGGTTTCAGCGTGCTCCTGCTCACGCCGGGCCTGGCATTGGCGGCGGCGCTGTCCGACCGGTCGCTCGTTCAGCGGGGGCAACTAGAGCGAGTGATTGCGGTGATCGGCGACGAGGAGCGGGAGCGCCTCTTGCGCGACGCCGGCCGGGCCCCGGAACAAGTGTCGCAAGTCGTCGCGCTCGTGGCTCCGGAGGACGTGCTACCGAGCGACACGTCCGACTCGCCGCTGTTAGACCTCATTCGGGAACACCGAGCGACGCTCGTCGTGCTCAACCGGGAGGCACAGTCGCTGGACGACGTGGTTTCGCAGGCGGCCCGCGCCCACTCGCGAGGCGTCAGGATTCGCACGCTGTCGCTTTTCTACGACGAGTGGCTCGGCAAGCTCCCGATCTCCGAGCTCGAGCGGATCGCTCTGTTGTTCGACATCAACGAAATCCACCGACCCGTCTACGCGCGCCTCAAGCGACTCTTCGATGTAGTCCTGGCGTCGTTCGGGCTCGTGCTGCTCGCGCTCTGGATCCCCGCCGTATGGCTGCTCGATCAGTTCGGAAATCGCGGCCCGCTTTTCTACAGCCAACCTCGAGTGGGCAAGGACGGAGCCCAATTCACTATCCACAAGTTCCGTACGATGCGCGACAGCGACGACGCTCCGACCCACTGGACCTCGAACGACGACCCACGAATCGGCCGCGTCGGGCGAATGCTGCGGCAGCTCCACGTGGACGAGCTTCCCCAAGTCTGGAACGTGCTGCGGCGCGAGCTGTCCATCGTCGGTCCGAGGCCGGAGCAACCGCACTACGTTGCTCAGCTGACCGAGCGAATCCCGTTCTACGAGATCCGTCACCTCGTCCGGCCCGGCATCACTGGCTGGGCCCAGGTCAAGTACGACTACGGCTCCACGGAACTCGATGCCCTCGAGAAACTCCAATACGAGTTCTTCTACCTCCGCCACCAGAGCCTGGCGCTCGATATGCGGATCGTCGGACGCACGCTGCGCTCGATTGCAGGTCGTGAAGGTCGGTAGCCAGCTGCATCCCGGCGCTTGCCGCGAATTTCGGGCCGTGGGACGCTAGCGTCGAATCTCGTCGAGCGGCCATCTACTCACCACGGCGGCAGGAAGGTTGTCGCCCCCGCACCATCCCGGGTGACTCCCCGGGATGGTGGCGCGCCCCCGGAAAGGTCCGCGAAGTCGGCGCCACCGGCTGATGCCGAGGCGAGCCTGGCGGCTGTCGAGGGGCTGGCCCGTGCGTGGACACGACGTTGCCAGGCCACCAGCAGCACGACAGCGGGCCTGGATGCCGAGGAGCGACTCGGATTGCTCGTTGCCATCGAGGCGGCGGCGCCGGCGACAGCCACGGGCGCTCGAGGGCCATTCGCTTCGCGGAACCGCTCGGCTGCAACGCCTGCGTCGAAACCCGCTTCCACCGTCGCCGCCAGGCGCAAGGCGCTCGAGGTGGCGGCGATCCGATGGGGAGCACGCGTTGCATCGCCTGGGCTCGTGGTCGAGCAGCTCCTGCTGCTTCGCCACCTCGTTACGACGTCGACCGATGGCGAGCGCCTCGGTCGCCTCGTTGACCGGGCCATGCTCGTCGCCACACAGGCGGCCACGGACGAACTGCAGATTGCCGCGTTCAGCGACGCGCTTACGGGTTGCGCGAATCGTCGAGCATTCGAGCGCGACCTCGAACGGGAGCTCGCACGCTGCGCTCGAGCCGAACTCGACCTGTGCGTCGTAGCCGCCGACCTCGACGGGTTGAAACGGATCAACGACTCCGAGGGCCACGCCGCAGGTGACCGAGCCCTCCTGCGACTTGTCGAGTCGTTCCGGCGGGCGCTGCGCACCCTTGACGGTGTGTATCGGCTCGGCGGTGACGAGTTCGTTCTCGTCCTGCCTGACACATCGCTCGATGACGGGTTGGTG
Source organism: Acidimicrobiales bacterium (assembly GCA_050010115.1). Classification (GTDB taxonomy): domain Bacteria; phylum Actinomycetota; class Acidimicrobiia; order Acidimicrobiales; family Bog-793; genus JAKACA01. The sequence continues at coordinate 2,804 of JBEKLQ010000065.1, forward strand.
GTCATGAACCGCGTCGAGCGGCTCGGTGCGCCCTCGTTCAGCTGGGGAATCGCGAGCGTCACTTCGACCGGCTCCTGGGACCCGAGCTCACTGGTCGCGCTCGCCGACGACGCCCTCTACGAGCGCCGTCGGCTGGTCCGCACCGGGGCGCGGTCACGAGGGGCCTCGCAGGAGCCAGGCTCGTACATCCCCGATCTACCCGACCTGCCGGCAGCTGAGCGCCGGCCCATCACCGAGATCACCAGGACAGGCACCGCCTGAGGCCACCGCCTTACGGCACCGCCTGAGGCCATCGCGTGCGAGATGGCTTCAGCACACGACCTCCACCGGGCCGGCGCCCACGATCGCCTCGAGCAGGCGTCCTTCGATTCCCTCTAGTGCGAACGCCTCAATCGGCAAGTCGGCAGCAGACAAGAGCCGGGACACGTCGAGCAGATCCGCTGCGAGGTCGAGCACGCGCTCCTTCTCGAGATCAATCAGCGTGTTGCGGCCGAGCTCGCCCCGGGGAGCGGCGGCCTTGCCGGATAACGTCGACGCACGACGGCCATGAGCCGGCTCGTGGATGGTGAGACCGACGGATGCCCCCAGCCACACCCGGGCGGCCGTGATCGGACCGATTGCTCGTGGTGGCCATCCCGATGACGCCTCGAGCAGCTGCCCGAGCGTCCGGGTGATGAGCAACAAGTCGTCGTGCTCGAACCGAGCACCCGAATCGAAGTGGACCAAAGGCACGCCGCACAGCATCGGGCACGGTCATACCGATTCACCTACCGTTGTTCATCCACGGGTTGTTCCGCACTGGCAGATAGGAGTCGATCGGGCAACAACCAGCCCGTGTCGGCCCGCCAGCCGCCGGGGCGCCGCCGCAGGTCTCCACTGGCGACCTCATACGAGGGGCCAGGGGTACGCCCGGTAGTCGCCGGCTGGAGCCGGGAAGCTCGGCCGGCGCATGAGCGCCCGAGCCCGCCGACGCAAGGCGACTACCTCGTCCTCGCTGAGCAGGACACCCACGTCATCGGGGACCTCATCGGCGACCGACGCCACTGCTTCGAGCACGCGATCAGGCAGCGGCTCGCCGGCGAAATCCCACATCACGGTCCGGAGTTTGTGCTGCACGTGGAACGACAGTCCGTGGTCGATCCCCCAGATGCGGTTCTGGCTGTCCACGAGCACGTGGCCGCTCTTGCGATCAGCGTTGTTCATCAGCAAGTCGAGGCCCGCCAACACTCGCAACTGCTCGTGGTAACGCTCTTCCTCGATCAGGCTGAAGTAGTGCTGCTCGAAGTCCGCGTCGACGAATCGCTGGAGCGATCCTTCATCCATCGGAGCCTCCGTCCGGAGCACTGTCTCGGGCACGAGCCCGAGGCCGAGCGCCGCGGAGAGCGCGTACGCCGCGACTTCACGGCGGAACAGCTGGTCCCCGAAGTCCCACAGGTGCCGCTCCCCCTTGCCGGGTTTGTACACGGCGCGGACGCAGACGTCACCGCTGCGCACGCTGACAAGGAAGGAGTAGTTCGAGCTCCAGGGCAGCCGTCCTTCGATCTCGACCTCGCCCGAGGAGAGCACTTCGAGCCACTCGGCCGGGCTCAGGTCAGCGGCGGCTTGTTCCCGTTCATCCTCGGGCACACGTGTCCTCTCGGGTCAAGCGGGTATCCACACCGCGGGCAGATCGGCCGCCCCGCCTCGACAAGCTCCGTTCCGCGGATCGCCAGTGCCAGGGCCTGCGCTCGCGTCATCGCCAGCCGGGCCGTGACGCCCTCGTCGTCGGTGAAGCCCTCGCCAGGCTCCTCGGTCCGATCGATCTCGTCGCACACGAGGACGATCCGGTCCAGATCCTCGTCGTAGGCGACCCCCAGTGCGCCGACGGCAAAATCGGGCTCCAGGAACGGCTCCATCTCGAGCGCGGCGCCGCTCGGCAGGTCCTCCGGGCGCTCGAGCTCTCGGATCAGCCGGCCGAGGTAGCGGCACAGGGTGGACACTTGACTCTTCTCGAGCTTCATGGTCACCTGCTGATTGCCCTGGCGGACCTGGAGAAGAAACACACGCTCACCGACCGGACCTATGGTCGCGACGACGACACGGTCCGGATCACCGAGCTCGAAGCTCCTCGTCACCCGTTCATCCTCCTTGGCGCTCGTGGTTCTCGGGCGGTCGTCTCGGTGGCTGGCACGAACCGTCTGATCGCTGCGTAGGAGTTCACCGCAAGCACCATCGGTCCCTCGGCACCATAGGCGACGATGCTGGTCGAGCACGTGCCGATCATGATCCGCTGGAAGAGGTCGAGCGGGATCCCGAGGGCGCTTGCGAGCACCGCTTTGATGCAGTCGGCGTGGCTCACGGCCACGACCAACTGGCCCGGGTGCTTGGCCCGGTAGCGGCCGGTGACGGCGACGAGACGTGCCTGCAGCTCCACGAACGACTCGCCACCAGGGAACCGGAAGCCCGACGGGAACCGCTGCACGGTCTTCCACTCCGGGAGCTTGGCCAGCTTGGACAGCTCAGCACCGGTCCAATCGCCGAAGTCGCACTCGACGAGGCCACGATCGATGACCACGGGCCTCTCGGTCTGGGTGGCAATCGGAGCAGCTGTCTCGCGGGCGCGCTCGAGAGGGGAAGCGTACACGGCGGTGACGGGCACTCCCTCAAAGCGCTGACCTGTCTCGGCGGCCTCCGCCCGCCCGTTCTCCGACAAGTGAAGGCCGCGAGCCCGGCCTGGCAAGACCTTTCCCGTGGTGGGTGTGGTCCCGTGGCGGACGTAGCAGACGGTCGTCATGGCGTCGGCGTGGCGGCGTGCCCGTGGCATCTCAGTACCGTACCGTTCACCTCTATGGTCAAAGCCGGCGAGCCGCCCAGCGCCCGCCCGCCCAGCGTCCGCCCGCCCAGCGCCGGGCTCCGCGCCCTGTCCGAGCGCGTGGTCTCGTGCACGGCCTGCCCTCGGCTCGTCGCCTGGCGCGAGCAGGCTGCTGCAGACCCCCCGAGAGCGTTCCTGGGCGAGAGGTATTGGTGCAGGCCGTTGGCTGGTTTTGGGGATGCGAGCGCGCGGCTCGTCATCGTCGGGCTCGCTCCGGCGGCACACGGTGGCAACCGGACCGGCCGGATGTTTACCGGCGACCGCTCCGGTGACTTCCTCTTCGCCGCGCTGTGGCGAGCCGGGCTGGCGAATCAGCCGGGTTCGCGGAGCCTCGACGACGGCCTCGCTCTGCACGGTGCCTACGTGACGGCGGCGGTGCGCTGCGCACCACCCGACAATCGGCCGGCGCCGGCCGAGCGGGACCGCTGCCTCCCCTTCCTGTCGGAGGAACTATCACTTCTTCCGAGCGCCACCGTGTACCTCGCGCTCGGAGCCTTTGCCTACGCGTCCCTCACGAAGATCCCACCGGCGACGAGGGCTGTAGCGAGACCGAAGCCGCCCTTCGCCCACGGGCTGGAGGTGCGGCTGTCAGCGGCGTCGAGTGGTGTGAGATGGTTGCTGTGCAGCTACCATCCGAGCCAGCGCAACGTCTTCACCGGGCTGCTCACCGCTGAGATGTTCGACGGCGTCCTGGCACGCGCCGTCGAGCTGTCGAGGACAGAACCGCCCTCAGCTTGAGCTGACTGCCAGGCGGCGAGGCCCCGGGACCGCCGTCTCGGGCCAACGCCGGCGGCTGACGCGGGAGAGTTTGCGCATCAACTCGATGGCCTCGGGATCGTCTGAACCGGGCCGGACCTCGATGGTCCCGGCGGCCAGCATGGCGTCCATCAACTCGCGCCCCTGGTCGGTGCGCACTACCGTCAGCGTCCAATCCCCGAAGGCCCCGATGCCGCCGGTCGAGATATCGGCGTGCTCGGCGGCGAAGTCCGGGCACGCCTTGCAGCCCTCACGGGTCCAGGCGTGCGCCTCCTTCAGCGGTACCTCATGATAGCTGCCGTCGCGCATCCAGCACTGGAAGACGCCCTTGATGTTCATCTTTACGATCTCTTCGCGCCGCAGGCCGTAGCGCTCTTCGAAGAGCTCGGGGAAAATGGAGTCGTCGAAGGTCTTCGAGCACAGCAGACCGATGGTCAGCACAAAACGCCTCGCCACCTTCCCCGCCTTCCGCGCCGCCATCGCGGGGGGCGCGGACGCTTGGCAGCTCATCCCGACCAGGGCGATCCGCTCGGCGCCGCCGGCGATGGCGTCCGCGTAGGCGAGCGGATTCGCCGAGTAGGTGTACCGCGACCCCGCAGCGCGGAGGACCTGCTCGCGCGTCGTGGCCACGCCTGGGATCGCCTTCCAGGTGGTCCCGTCGCCCTCGAGGTACGAGACGAGGGCGGCGTCGATGATGTCGTTCTCCAAGGCGTGGATGAGGACCGCCGAGACGAGCCCGCCGTCCTGGCCTGCTTCGTTGACTGCCGGGTCGGCGGCGCGAGCGAGGACCACGTCCTGCGCCACACCGAACACCTCGGAATCGAGCCGTTCCCGGCCGAACATGAAAGTGTCAATCTCGGTCTCCCAGTCCCCGAACCGCGGACAGGCCCGGGTGCACAGCGTGCATCCCTTCTGGCCGCGCGTGCAGTCCTCCGCCCCGCCTTCGGCTTCCACGTGGAACGGCTTGTAACGACCATGGGTGTCGTCGTACTCGAGCAGGTCGTACGGGCATGCCACGATGCAGGCCGAGCACCCGGTGCACAGGCCGGACGTGACGACCTCGCGCAACAAGTGGACCCAGTGGGGTCGCTCTGGCGGCACTCGGCTCTCCTTCGATCGGGCTCCGGCTAAGCGAAGACTACGACGAGTCTACGGAGCGCTGAGCCTCAGCGGCCGGCGTGCCCGGACCCCGTACCAGCCGAAGGTGAAGGTGGTGGCTCGGTGCCGTGAGCCGGGCTGGCGTCAGGTGACCTTGACGCTCTTGATCAGCAAGTCGCCGTGAGCCGGCACGAGTACGAACGTCACGTTGGCCGAGGACAAGGTGACCGACACGACCGTCGTACCCGACAGATCCTCGGTGAAGTTCGTGTCCAGCGAATTCGACCAGGCCGGCGGCATGGCCAGCCCCGGAACGGCCAAGTCCTTCCACCACGTGGTGTTGCCCTGGGCGATCGCCTTCTCAGCGCCGATGTAGGACTCGAGAGCGAGGGCCTCGAGGTCGAGGCTGGCCGGTCCCTGCACCCAAGCGGGGCTCGGAGTGCCCGTGCTCTTCATGATCCCCACGAGTACGTCGCTCTGAGACAGCGAGAGCCCCTGCGCCACGAGATCCGGGGGTGCGGGAACCTTCAACTGCGGGGTCACGACGTGAACCGGGCCCGGCGTGGTCTTGGCCTTGCCCTGGGTCACGAGCGCTGTGAGCAGCACGTACCGGTCCGGCACGTAGAAGAGCGCATCGGTCGGGTAGCAGGTGATGAGAGCCAAGCCTCGGTCGTTCGACGGCGGCAGGAGCATGGTGCCCGGGCTGACGATCTCGTGCCCAATCACCTTGAACGTGGACTCGGCGCAGTGGTCGATCCAGACCACATCCTGGCCGACCTTCAGGTTGCCGATGCGGGAGAAGAAACTGACGTCATGCGACTCGAGGATGCTCTCGCCCACGCCGCCGGGCCATGGCGACTCCGGGTCGTGCGCGGCTGCGACGGCGAGCGCTGCATCGGACAACCCCTGGAGCACGGGCGCGGTCATTGACAGCGCCGGGATCTGGACGAGGCCGGCAGCGGTCGTCGTGCCCTTCGTCTGAGCTGGGCTGACGCAGTGGTGAGCCGGCTGCGCCGGTATCGAATTGAACGTCTTGATGATTTGAGAGCTGACCTCGTGGGAGCGATGATTCCACCACAGCGGGTACGCAACCGCGAAACCCGCCACCAGCACCAGGCACACACCGAGCACCATGAAGACCGCTGCCCGGACCCGGCGTCCCCGACTCCTGGTCCGGGTCGGCTCGCTCGCTTCCATCGCTCTAGTTTGCCCCGGCGGCGCCTGATCCGGAGCGCGGGGCACGTGCGGCTGCCGGGGAGGCGGGACAGGAGGGGTCGGCACCAAGCCGATCTAGACTTGGGACACGCCATCCGCTCCGCACGACGAGAGGGAAGCACTTGTTCGACCGGGGGAAGTCAGCGGCGACGGCTCCGTCGACATCCGGGCGTCATGAAGCCCGGCGGCTGGCCGCGATCGTTGCTCTCATCCTGCTCTTGTTCGCGGCGTTGGCCGGCGCCATGTCAGGCACCAAGACAGGGACCTCGACGCTCCAGGCGGGCCCCGCCTCCAACGTGGCGACCGTCGCGTTCACACTCGCGGCGCTGGTCGGCCTCGCGCTGCTCGCGGCGACGGTCTGGGGACTGCTCGTCCGAGCCCACGATGACCGGGACCGCCCGAGCCGCAGGCGGTCGACGATGCTCCAGCGAGTGGCGGCCGGCGCCCTCGTCGGCGCGCTTGTCGGCGTCGGCACGCTCGCCAGCAGGCTCATTCGGCACCCGCGCCCGATCCACGTCCCCGTCGCTGCCATCGGCAGCAGCCCCAGCCCGGCTGTCGCTCACTCGTCGCTCTACTTCAGCCGAGGAGCGGCGGCCGGGACGGTCGCCGTCGTACTCGCGCTCGTACTCGGGGCGCTGATCCTGTCGCAGGTGGGCGCCGTCCGCAGGCGCCGGCCCTGGAGCCTCGGCAGGCTGCTAGTGGGTGCTCCCGGTGCTCCCATGGCGGCTGGCGCGGACCGAGCCGTCCTCGCCGGCACCCTGGCATCCGTGCAGATACCCGACCCCGAGCTCGAGGCCGATCCGCGGAGAGCAGTCGTGGCGGCCTATCTCGCAATGACACAAGCCGCGGCCGCAGCCGGTGCCCGACGCCGAATCGACGAGACGCCATCGGAGTACCTCGAGCACCTCCTCGAATCGCTCGGCGCCTCGTGCGAGGCCGCCGCCCGGCTCACATGGTGTTTCGAGACCGCCCGGTACAGCACGAAAGCCGTCGACGAGACCCTTCGCTCCACTGCCATCGATGCCCTCCGCCAGGTCCGTTCTGAGCTCGGCGCTCCCAAGCCTGATCGATTGGAGCCGGGCCCGGCCATGGCCCCGGCCACGACGTGAACCGAGCCATCGGGCTGTCGATCGCCGTCATCGTGCTCGCCACGACCGGTCTCGTCGTCGCACTCGGCGTGGGGCTCCCCGATCCGGGCGCAGCGGAGCGGGCATACGCGGCTGTCGTGGGCGTGACGGGTTGCGTACTCGGCATCATCTGGCTGCGGTCGACGGCAACGGGCGCGGCCCCCGAGGGACGGCTCGGTGCGCTTAGCGGCTCGGAGGATGACCCGGTGACCGAGCCGCCGGTCGCCGAAGCGGTTCGCGGCCTCGAGCGGTCGCTCAAACTCAGCGCCTCCACGATGGGTGAATACCGCCGCTTGGTCGAGCCGCGACTCCGGGCCCTTACCGCCGCCCGGCTTCGCCGGTCGGGTATCGAGCTCACCGATGCGGATCGAGCACGCGAGCGCCTCGGCGACGCCTGGGCCCTGGTCGATCCGGACCGGCCGTCCCCGACCGATCGCATGGCGCCCGGCATCCCGCTCAGCGAGATCGAGCTACTCGTCGACACTCTGGAGCGGCTCCGATGACGCCCGAGCGCCTCACACTCGCTGAAGTGGGGGCGCTGTCATCTGCGATCCTCGATGAGGTCGATCGTGCCGTAGTCGGCAAGCGCGAGGCCGTCGAGCTCGTCCTCATGGGCATCCTCGCGGGTGGTCACGTCCTGCTCGAAGACGTGCCCGGTGTGGCCAAGACACTTGTGGCGCGCTCGCTCTGCCAAGCCACCGGGCTGAGCTACTCGAGGATCCAGTTCACGCCGGACCTCATGCCGGCTGACGTGACCGGCTCGTCGTTTTACGACGCCCGCCGTGCCGAGCTCGAGTTCCGGCCAGGGCCGTTGTTTGCCAACCTCGTGCTCGGCGACGAGATCAATCGCGCTCCCCCGAAGACTCAAGCCGCACTGCTGGAGGCCATGCAGGAGCACCAGGTGACCGTCGATGGGGCGACGCACCCGCTCCCCCAGCCATTCGCGGTCATCGCCACCCAGAACCCAATCGAGTACGAAGGGACGTACCCGCTGCCGGAAGCCCAGCTCGATCGTTTCCTGCTTCGGGTCAACATCGGGTATCCGGACCGCGCCGGTGAGCGCGAGCTCGTGCAGCGCCGGGCCACTCGCGGCCAGGAACAGGTTCGCTTGAGGGCCGTGACCGATGCCGAGGGCATCCTGGCGATGCGTGCCGCAGTCGAGCGCGTGGAGATCACCGATGCTGTCGCCACGTACCTCGTCGACATCGTCCGCGCCACCAGGCAGATGAACGGCGTCCAGGTGGGCGCCAGCCCGCGGGCATCGGTCGCGCTGCTGCAGGCATCGCGGGCAAGGGCCGCCTTGTGCGGCCGCGACTTCGTGCTCCCTGACGACGTGAAGGCGATGACCGAGCCGAGCTTGGCGCACCGCCTGTCGCTGCGCCCTGAGATGTGGCTCCGGGGCGTGGCCTCCAACGATCTCATCCGCCAGTGCGTGACTACGGTGCCGGTCCCGATCGCCACCGACACCGAGACCACCCCCGCGTCGGCGTGACCACCGACAGCTGCGTTGCCAACGTCACCGGCACCACAACCGTGTCCGCGTGGCACGTCGGGGCCAAGGTCGTCGCCGAAGGCGCTGCCGCCGGGATGGCGCTCCTCGCCGCTGCGGCGACAGGAGACGTCGCCCTCGTGGCACTCGCGACGCCGCTCGCTATCGCGGCGGTGCTCGGGCTGACCCGGCGGCGTCCTCAACCGCCGCGCGTCGAGGTGACCGTGGTACCACTCGTCTCACGGCCGCAGGAACCGATCGACGTCAAGCTGACACTGCGCGCATCCACGGCCGAGACCTGCCAGATCCGCCTGGTGCTGCCGCCAGGCGTCGAGAGCGACGACGCCGCCCACTGGACCGTCTTGCTACGAGCCGGCCAGGCGGAGGAGCTCTCCTGCATGATCCGTGCGAATCGGCCCGGACGCTTCACCGTCGGCCGGGTCCTGGTTCGCTGGAGCGACGGGTCCGGCACCGTGGTCGGGCGCGGGACGGGCGGCACGCCGGCGACGATCGAGGCGCGGCCACTCCCTTCGACCCTGAAGCTCCTGGTCCGACCGGAGCGCGTGCGCGCCACGTCCGGCGATCGGGTCGCGCGCCTGGCCGCCGACGGGATCGAATTCGCCGACGTGCGCGAGGAACACGCCGGCGCGCTGGAACGGAGGATCAATTGGCGGGCGACGGCCCGTCGCGGGACGACGTGCGTCAACACTCATCATCCGGAGCGGAGCACCGATGTCGTGCTCCTGGTGGACACGTTCTCCGAGGCCATGCTGCCGCCAGTCGTCGCCATCGCCGTCAGCCTCGCCGAGACCTACCTCAAGCGTCACGACCGGATCGGTCTGGTCTCGTTCGGAGGAGTCCTCGATTGGGTGGAGTCCGGCTCCGGGCCATCGCACCTCGAGCGGATCCGCCGGTCACTGCTGTCATCGGAGGCTTACTTCTCCTACGCCTGGAAGACCGCCGACGTCATCCCGAGGCGGCTGTTCCCCCTCGGTTGCCTCGTGCTGGCGGTCTCGCCGCTTGGCGACGAACGGTTCACGTCCACGCTCGCCTCGCTCCGCTCGAGAGGGGTGGATCTCGCCATTATCGAGGTGGAACCGAAGTCCCTGCCCGCCGACCTCGACAGCACGAGTGCGGGCCGGCTCGCCCAGCGGATCGTGGCAATGGAGCGAGACGAGCTGCGCCGGCGCTTCTGGTGGTTCGGCGTGCCCGTGGTCACGATCGACGGCCAGGACGGCATCGCAGCGGGCCTGGCCGAGATCGCCGCGTTCCGGCGCTCCGTGCGAGTTCGAGCGAGCGCCCGCCGGTGAGAGGTGCCAGGCACGTTCGAGTCTCGCCCTCGGGGAGGTGGCCCCTCCGCGATCGCCTCCATGCGGCCGTCCAGGCCGCGCCACTGGCCGTTGCCGCCGCCATTGCGCTCGAGGTCGCACTGTTGGTGATGGACCTGATCTGGTCCAACCCGCCAGGCGACGCCGCCATCGTTGCGTTCGGGACGGCATCGGCGATCACTTTCATCGTGGGGTTGGCGATGAGCAACGAGCGCGCCTTCCTCGCGTCCGTCCTCACACTCGCCACCGCTTCAGCCTTCGCCGACCTGCCGGTCAGCCGTGGCGGCGCGACGGTGTTCGCGGCAGCGGCCGGAGCCATCGTGCTGGCCTTTGCCGAGGCGGGAGGTGCGGCGCTCGAACCGAGCGGTACCGGCAAGCAGCTCGGCCGGCCTACCGGCGCCAGAGTGACCTGGGCGGCAGCGACAGCGATCGGGGGCGCGGTGGCTGGCTGGCTCCTCGTGTCGGTCCGCGCCGGAGTCGCCGGCCTGGGGCCGATCGCCCTCGGCATCGGAGTGGCAGCAGCGGTCGGGCTGATTGTTCTGGCGGGCATGCTCACGCGATCGGCTGTCGCTGCCGACCGCTCAGCGGTCACCGAACCGCAGCCCATCGGGGGTCGCGACCCGCTGGCCGACGGCGACCGGAGCGATGGCGACCGGCTGGCTGGCGTCACCCAGCTAGCGCTGCGAGCACCTTCTCGGCGTGCCCGTCGGCGCGCACGTGGTACCAGGCTTGCTCGACGCGCCCGTCCGCCCCGATCAGCACCGTCGTCCGGATGACGCCCACGCTCTTGCGGCCGTAGAGGATCTTCTCGCCCCACGCGCCGTAGACCTCCATCACCCCGTGGCTCGGGTCGCTCAGCAGTTTGACCCGGAGCCCGTACTTCTCCCGAAAACGGCGGTGAGCCTCGCCCTGATCAGGCGAGATCCCGATCACCTCGACGCCGGCCTTCTCGAAGCCGTCGTAGTGCTCGGTGAACTGGCATGCCTCCTTCGTACAACCTGGCGTGTCGTCCTTCGGATAGAAGTACACGACCACACGGCGGCCGCGGAACTCGGCGCTGTGAACAATGACACCGGTCTCGTCGGCGAGAGCGAACTCAGGCGCCGGGTCTCCGGGTTCGAGTCGAGGCATCGTGGCTCCTTTGTCGTAGGGATGTTTGCTCAGGGTTGCGCGGCAGCCGGGTAGGCCCTGGGGCTCGATCTGGCGTGCGGGCTTTCACGGCCACGCTTCGTGCCGCGCCCTCGCCCGTACTGTTGCACGGGTCTGTCAGTGGTCACCGCAGGCGCCAGTAGGCTGTTGCCGAGAATAGTCATGAGCGTCGCACCTACCACTTCGAGCGCCGCGACGACCTTCTCCTCACTCGGAGTGTCGCCTGAGCTGGCGGCCGTGTTGTCGGGACAGGGGATCGTCTCGCCGTTCCCGATCCAAGAGCTGACGATTGCCGACGCCTTGGCAGGCCGTGACGTGTGCGGCAAGGCAAAGACCGGGTCCGGCAAGACGCTGGCGTTCGGCCTGCCACTCCTCATGCGTACCACCAAGGCGAAGCCGGGCGCTCCGACATCGCTCGTGCTTGTCCCCACACGTGAGCTCGCCGTCCAGGTGGCCGAGGTGCTCACGCTGCTCGCCAAGGCAGTCGACTTGCGGGTCGCCGTGATCTATGGCGGGAGCGACATGGACCGCCAGATGAAGCGGCTCACCCGGGGCGTCGACGTCGTGGTGGCGACGCCGGGGCGCCTGATCGACTTCGTCGACCGGGGGACCGCCAACCTGCGAGCCGTGACGACGCTCGTGGTGGACGAGGCGGACCGGATGGCGGATATGGGTTTCTTGCCACAGGTCGAATGGCTACTGCGACGGATGCCGTCGGAGCGGCAGACATTGCTGTTCTCCGCCACGCTCGACTCCGCTGTCGATCAAGTGGTGAGCCGGCACCTGCGGGACCCGGTACTGCACGAGGTGCAGACAAGGCACCTGACGGTCGACGAGATGCAGCACCGTTTCTTGAAGGTGCACCAGATGGACAAGGCGAAGGTGTGCGCCGCCATCGTGGCCGCATCGACGAAAACGTTGTGCTTCGTGCGGACCAAGCGAGGCGCCGACCGGCTCGTCGACGACCTGCGGACTGAAGGGGTACGGGCAGCCGCCATTCACGGTGACTTGCGCCAGAGTGCCCGCGAGCAGGCACTCGAACGATTCTCCGCCGGCCAGCTCCCGGGCCTTGTTGCCACAGACGTGGCCGCACGCGGTCTTGACATCGAAGGCGTCGACATCGTCATCCACTACGACCCACCGGAGGACCACAAGGCCTACCTCCACCGCTCGGGCCGGACCGCACGGGCAGGCGAGCTCGGCCTTGCGGTCACCTTGGCGCTGTGGGATCAGGAGCTCGCGATCGAGCGGCTCCAGCGCCGGCTCGGCTTGAGCGTCCCGCTGGTCGAGATGTTCTCCAACGATCCCCGGTTGCGGGATCTCGCCGGCTGGGATCCGACAGAGACCAAGCGCGGTCACTCGCCACGGGCTTGAGGGGCTTGGTGCCGGACCGGCTGTGGCCGTGAGGCGGGCGGTTTCGCTCGTCCCGTCGGCTACCGATACGGCCATTGCGCTGGGTGCCGGCGGTGCCCTCGTCGGGATCAGCGCTGACTGCGATCAACCCGAACCGGCGTCGCCACGGCCGGTGGTGACCCGCCCGATGATCGACCCTGCTGCTGCGGCTGACGATCCAGCCGGCGTCGATGCGGCCGTGCGGCTGCAACTCGCCGCCGGCGGCTTGCTCTACGAACTCGACGTCGATCAGGTCGTGGCGCTCGCGCCTGACGTCGTCTTCGCCCAGGACTCCTGCTCGGTCTGTGCTCTGCCATCGTCGGAGGTCGTCGCTGTCTTGTCGCGGGTCGGCCTGGCGTGCGACGTTGTATCACTCGACCCGGCGGATCTCGAGGGTGTGCTCGCGACGTTCCCATTGGTGGGCCGGGCGCTCGGGTTGGAGGGAGCGGGGATGGAGCTCGAGGCGACGTGCCGGGCGCGCTTGGACGCCTTGGGCGGCGCCGGGAGCCGGGCAGGCGGTAGCGCGGAGGCGGATGGCCCCCGAAGCGACGGCGACGTAAGCGACAGCCACGCACCGAGGCCCCGCGTGCTCGTCCTCGACTGGGTCGACCCGCCGTTCGTCGCCGGCAACTGGGTCCCGGACCTCGTGAAGCTGGCGGGTGGCGAGCCGGTGCTGGCAGCCGCCGGCGCTCCGTCCCGGCAGATCTCCTGGGAAGAGGCGTCGTCCTGCCAGCCCGAGCTCGTCGTCGTGGCTCCCTGCGGGCTCGACCTCGAGGCCGCGACGCCAGCGGCTGTCGAGGCGTCCGAGCATCTGGGTGCAGCACGGGTCGTCGCGTTCGACGGCCGGGTGTGGTTCTCGAGGCCAGGGCCGAGACTGGTCGAAGGCGCCGAGGCTTTGGCAGCATGGCTGTGCGGCGCTCAGCCGACCAGTGGTGTCACGTCGATCGAGATCACGGAGGCCAACCGATGAACGATCAGAACGGCGACCAGGCGGGCTCCGTGACCGGCGGTGCCGCCGCTGGCGCCAGTCGGCTCTACTTCCGCCAATTGCTGGCCGGCCGGGACTTCGCCTCCCGTGACCCGCTCGCCCGGCAGATGGTCAACTTCGTGTACTTGATCGGCGACCGCGAGACGGGCGAGGCCGTCGCGGTCGACCCGGCCTACGCACCGGGCGAGTTGATCGACGTGCTCGAAGCCGACGGCATGCGCCTGGTGGGCGCGCTCGCGACCCACTATCACGCGGACCACATAGGCGGGAACCTCTTCGGCCACGAGGTCGCCGGCGTGACCGACCTGCTCGAACGGGTGTCGGTGCCGATCCACGTCCAGCGAGCCGAGTCCCCGTGGGTCGAGCGCGCCGCCGGCGTCAGCCACGGCGTCCTCGTCGAGCACGATGCTGACGACGTCGTAGAGGTCGGGGACGTGCGCATCCGGCTCGTGCATACGCCGGGGCATACGCCGGGCAGTCAGTGCTTCTTGGTGGATGGGAGGCTCGTCGCCGGCGACACGTTGTTCCTCAACGGCTGCGGCCGGACCGATTTGCCAGGCAGCGACCCGGCAGCGATGTACGAGAGCTTGATGCGCCTGGCGCGCCTGCCCGACGACACGGTCGTGTACCCGGGCCACCTCTACTCCGAGGACCCTTCGGCAACGCTGGGCGAGACGAAGCGATGGAACCCGGTCCTCGCGCCGCGCAGCGCCGAGCAGTGGCTCCGCGCCTTCGGCGGCTAAGGGCCCGGGCCGGGCGACTCAGCCCAGCAGCGTCCAGCGCGCTCGTGCCTCACCAGGTCAGCCCCAGCGTTTGGCGCATGGCAGCCTCAAACGCCTCATCGTCAAGTTGGGCGCGTGCGGCAAGGATCATCTCGGCAGCTTCTCCGACGGGGACACGCAGCGGCGTCTCCGGGTCTTCGATGGCGCGTCGGATGGCGACGGCAACCAGCTCGGGCCCGGGTCTCCCACCGGGTCCCGTCACCTTGTCGCTGCTGGCGCTCCCTTCCCACTGCTCGAACAGCTCTCGGTACGCATCGCTCCTCGGCACCGGGTCCAGCGGCTTCATCCCCGGGGCGATGTAGCCGGGTTCAACGATGACGACTCGAATGCCGAAGTGCCCGACCTCATAGTGGAGCGCCTCGGAGAGGGCTTCCAAGGCGAACTTGGAGGCCGAATAGGCGCCGTCGAGCGGCGTCGAGACGCGCCCCTGGACCGAGCTGACGTTCACGACAACTCCGCTTCCCCGCGCTCGCCACGCCGGGAGGACCGCCTTCACCAGCCCGAGCGGCGCTACGGCGTTCGTCTCGATCATCGCTCGCAAGCGCTCGAGCGGATAGTCCTCCAGTGTCCCGATCCCGTGATCCGCGGCGTTGTTCACGATGGCATCGAGGTCCCCGGCCTCGCGAAGAGCTGCCTCGACCGAGGCACCATCAGTGACGTCCAACTTCAGCCGCCGAGCGACGTCGAGCTGCTCGAGCAGCGTCTCATCCCTTGCGGTGGCGATGACCTCATGGCCCGCATGCGCGAGCTCGGTGGCCGTCGCTGCACCGATCGCTCGACCAGCGCCAGTGATCAGGACGCGCATGTGGCGCACACTATCGAAGTGCACCATCGGTCTCTCTGGCCGCACCTGCTCCGACGGTGGAGCCGACGCGTGGCGCACCCGTGGTGTGCCCGCCCATCCCCCCCTCGGGCTGCAGTGATCGGCCAGTAGGATCGATCGTGTGCACGATTCGTGTGCACAGTTGTGTGCACAACGGCGGTGGACGGACCGAGACGCACCGAGACAGGGTGAATGTGACCCAGGCCACGAACGCCAAGGATTACAAGGGTTTTCAGGCTTTCACCAGGGCTTTCAAGGTGATTGCAAGACTGCCCAGGAACTCATAGGATGTGACATGGAGCACGATGATGTCAGCGCTGCAGCGGGCACACCCTCGTTCGCTACCAAGTTCGGGCGGGAGGGACTCACCTTCGACGATGTCCTGCTGATCCCCGCCGCTTCGGAAATCCTCCCATCGGAGGCCTCGACCGAGAGCCGGCTGACTCGCAACATCTCGCTCGCCATCCCGCTGGTCTCCGCAGCGATGGACACGGTGACTGAGTCACGCCTCGCCATCGCCATGGCCCGCGAAGGTGGCATCGGTGTGCTCCACCGCAACCTGTCCATCGACGACCAGGCTGCCGAGGTCGACCGTGTGAAGCGCTCCGAGTCCGGCATGATCACGAACCCGATCACGGTCGGACCGGAGACCTCCATCTCCGACGCCATGAAGCTGATGGAGCAGTTCCACGTCTCGGGCGTTCCGGTGATCGACGACGCCGGCCATTTGGTGGGGATCGTGACGAATCGCGATCTGCGTTTTGTGGCCGAGAGCGACGAGCCGGTCTCAGGCGTCATGACTTCGGCGGGCCTCGTCACCGCCCCCGTCGGCACCACGCTCGACGAAGCCAAGGTCATTCTCGGCCGCCACCGCATCGAGAAGCTCCCCATCGTCGAACCAGACGGCACCCTCCACGGCCTCATCACCGTCAAGGACATCCAAAAGCGCATCGACTACCCACGAGCAACGAAGGACGACCGGGGTCGCCTCCGGGTGGCGGCTGCCGTGGGCACCGGGCCCGACGCCCTCGATCGGATGGAGGCGCTCGTCAACGCCGGCGTCGACGTGATCGTCGTGGACACGGCCCACGGCCATGCGAGAAGCGTGCTCGAGACGGTGGCCAAGATGCGGGCCAACTTCGAGATCGACATCGTCGCCGGCAACGTGGCCACGGCCGAAGCCACGGTTGCGTTGATCGACGCCGGCGCCGACGCCGTGAAAGTCGGGATCGGCCCTGGCTCGATCTGCACAACCCGGGTGATCGCCGGGATCGGCGTGCCACAGGTCACCGCCATCTTCGACTGCGCCAGCGCGGCAACCGCCCGCGGCATACCCATCGTCGCCGACGGTGGCGTCCAGTTCTCCGGCGACGTCGCCAAGGCACTCGCTGCCGGCGCGTCGACGGTGATGATCGGCAACGCCCTCGCCGGCGTCGACGAGTCGCCGGGCGAGATCGTGATGCAACAAGGCGAGCGATTCAAGGAGTACCGGGGCATGGGATCGCTCGGTGCGATGCAGGGCCGCTCGTTCTCGAAGGACCGCTACTTCCAGGGCAGCGTCGAGAGCGGCAAGCTCGTGCCCGAAGGCATCGAGGGCCGTGTGCCGTACAAGGGACCGCTCAGCATCGTACTGCACCAGATGGTCGGGGGACTCCGCCAGGCGATGGGCTACTGCGGCGCCCGCAGCATCGCCGAGTTGCAGGCGAACGGCCAGTTCATGCGTGTCTCGCCGGCGAGCCTGCGCGAGAGCCACCCGCACGACATCGTGATCACCAAAGAGGCGCCGAACTACCAGGTGTCCTGACGTCTGACGGCCCGGGCGGGGCCCCATGACCCGGCCGGACCTCTTCGCCGAGTGATCAGGACTTGGTCTTGTACCGCCAGGTGGCCAGCGGGACCAGCACCACGAGCAGCCCGATGCACCACGCCGCCGAGGCGATGACGTGGTTCGCAGCCGGCCCGTCGGCGACCATCAGTGCCCTCGCCGACTGCACCACCTCGCTTACCGGCTGGTAGGTCGCGAAACCTTGCAGCCATCCGGGCATCGAGCTCACCGGGACGAACGTCCCCGCCGCGAACGTGAGCGGGAACAGGATCGGGAAGGACATCACCTGCGCCGTCTCGCTGTTGGCGGCCGACAACCCGATCACGGCGAAGCCCCACGACAGGGCGTAGGCGAACACGAGCAAGAGGCCGATGCCGGCGAAGTAGCCCGGCACGCTCTGGATTCGAAACCCGACCGCGTACCCCACACCCGTGATGATGGCAACCACGAACACATTGCGGACCAGGTCCGCCAGCGTGCGGCCGGCCAGCACAGCTGAGCGGGCCATGGGCAATGATCTGAATCGCTCGATGATCCCCTTCTGCAGGTCCTCAGCGAGGCCGATGCTCGTCGAGACCGCCCCGAACGCCATGGTCTGCACGAAGATCCCCGGCATGAGGAAGTTGACGTAGCCGCCGGGAATCTGGGTCTTGATGGCCCCACCGAACACGTAGCGGAACAACAGCACGAACATGACCGGCTGCACGCTGGAGAAGAAGAGTGACTCCGGGATGCGCGTGTAGGCGATCAGGTTGCGCTCCGTCACGACGAGGATGTCCAGGAACGCTCGCCACGGCGTCATCCGGGCACGCTCTTTCGGCGCCGCCGGGACGGCGATCGCAACAGTGGCTGTGCTCATGACTTCTCCTTTGCACGCGGACGGGAGGTCCTCCCGCCGGCCGTGGCGCCGGCCATGACGGCGGCGGCGCCAACGCCGTCCTCGGGCTCGACGCTGGCGCCGTGACCGGTGAGGGCAAGGAACACGTCGTCGAGACTGGGCTCGCGGAGCGCCAGCGTGGCGGGCACGAGATCGGCTTCGTCGAGCAGGCCGAGGGCCTCAGTGACCATCCGGGCGCCGCCATCGAGCTGCAGCTCGACCATGGTTCCCGACAGCACCGGATCGCGGGGCCAGCGGGCGGCGAGCACGCCGAGCGCCTGCTTGGCCCGGACGTCGTCACCCATTTGGAGGTCGAGGACCGTCGCCCCGAGGCGCGCCTTCAGCTCCGCAGACGTCCCCTCAGCGATGACGCGGCCGTGGTCCACGACAGCGAGGCGGTCAGCCAAGCGGTCAGCCTCTTCCAGGTACTGCGTCGTGAGCAGCACCGTCGTACCGGAACTCGTGAGGTCTTCGATGACACCCCACAGTGCCGCCCGGCTGTACGGGTCGAGCCCGGAGGTGGGCTCGTCGAGAAACAGCACCGGTGGCCGATCCACCAGCGCCCCCGCCAGGTCGAGCCGGCGGCGCATGCCACCCGAGTACGTCTTCACCGGCCGGTTGGCCGCGTCGGTCAGCTCGAACTGCGCCAGCAATTCGTCGGCCCGGCGGGATGCCTCCGCACGCGAGAGGTGAGTCAGTTGCCCCACCATCCGGATGTTCTCCCGGCCGGTCAGGTTCTCGTCCACTGCTGCGTACTGGCCGGCTAACCCGATGCAGGCGCGAACGGCCTCTGGGTGCCTCACGACGTCGTGGCCGAGCACATGGGCGGACCCGGAGTCCGGCCGGAGGATCGTCGTGAGGATGCGCACGGCGGTGGTCTTGCCGGCTCCATTCGGCCCGAGGAGCCCGAAGACGGTGGCTGGCTCTACGGCGAGCGACACTCCTTCAAGGGCGCGGACGCCTCCCTTGAAGACCTTGACCAGATCGGTGGCTTCGATCGCGTTCGCCACGGAATACTCCTCGGTGCCTGGCTGGTGGAACGACGTTCTGGCTGCTGGACATGGTTTAACGGGAGAACACAGGTCGGGCGAGCGGTTGAAACGTGTTCGCCGCTCGCATCACCAGGGCCCGGTCAGGGCCGAGCCGCCAGCCGAGGCCGACCGGTAGCAGGCGTCCACCACCCGGTGGGCGGCGATCGCCTCGTCGAGGCCAGGGTACGGCGTGGTCCCGTTCACGATGGCGTCGACGAACGCCCGGTTCTCCTCGACGTATGGCTGCACGGCCAGACCGATCCATCCGGACGGCAGCGGCACGTCCGCCACCCAATCGGGCGGTGGACACTCCCGGGCCTCGACGCCGTCGTCGGTCTGGATCGTGATCGGTCCGGTGAAATCGTCCTCGACCACCAAGAAACCCCTCTCGCACAACACCTCCACCCGCCTCGTCGAGGGCCGAGCCATGACCTGATGCCAGACACTCACAAGCGACACCGTCACGCCACGGGCCAATTGCAGGAGCGCTGATGCCGAGTCCTCGATGCCTTCGTAGCCGGCCATCTCGGCAGTCAGGGCGGATACGGAAGCGACCGGGCCGAAGCATGCCCTCACGATGTCGACATCGTGAATCGAGTGCTCGAGCAGGGCCCCTGCTCCTGCCTGCTCCACATCCCGCCGCCATGTCGAAGCGTAGTGACCCTGGATGGGGAAGAACTGATCGTCCCGCCAGACCACCGCCATCGGCCGCCCGAACTCGCTTGTCTCGATGATGGCAGCCAACTGCCTGAAGACCGGGGCCGTGCGCAGTACCAGCCCGACTTGCACCGGCACGCTCGCTTCGGCGGCGACAGCGGCGAGGGAGAGGGATTCGGGGAGGTCACGGGCGAGGGGTTTCTCGCAGAAGATCGGGCGGCCGCTCGAGGCTGCGGCGCGGACGGCATCGAGGTGGCCGGCCGTCGAGGTACACACGTAGACGGCATCGGAGCGTTCGACGACCTCGGCGGCCGACGATGCGGCCACCGCCCCGGAGCGCTCGGCGAACTCGGTGCGCCGTACCGGGTCGGTGTCGAAGACCGCAGCGATGTCGGCGTCAATCAGCCCGTGGCGGATGAGTCCCCGGAGCGAGAGGGCGTGCGCGCTGGCGATGACGCCCGTGCCGATGAATCCGAGATGAAGGGTGTCACTCACGCAGGTCTCCTTGCCGGGCGCGACTCTTGCACAGGCGGCAGGCTCGAAGCAGTGTGAAGATGATGGTGTGACTGACTGGTTCCGCGTGCACCCGGGCAAACCCGCCAAGCTCCACGAGCGGGACCCTTCATCGACGGAACAGGCTCCCGGCGACCGGACCGTGACCGAGGCAGCCTTCGCCGAGCAGCACGCGCACCTGGCGGCGCTGCAGGACCGTCTCTGGGCAGAGCACCGGCGGTCGCTGCTGATCGTGTTGCAGGGCATGGACACCTCAGGCAAGGGCGGCACGATCCGCCACGTCTTCGGCGGCTTCAACCCGAGTGGGACCAGGGTGGCATCATTCGGCAGGCCGGCGGAGATCGAGCTGGCGCACGACTTCCTCTGGAGGGTGCACCGGGAGACTCCCCGTTCGGGCGAGGTCGTGATCTTCGACCGGTCGCACTATGAGGATGTGCTGGCGGCACGGGCGGACCAACTCGTCCCGGAACACGTGTGGCGGGAGCGGTACGAGCACATCAACCACTTCGAGTCCTTGCTCGAGCACGGCTGCACGAAGGTGCTCAAGTTCATGCTGCACATCTCGCCCGAGGAGCAGGCGGCCCGGCTACAGGCACGGCTCGACGACCCCGACAAGCGCTGGAAGTTCCGCTCGTCCGACCTCGTCGAGCGGGCGAAATGGGACGCGTACCAGGAGGCGTTCGCCGAGATGCTCGAGCGCACCTCGACCGCCTCGGCGCCGTGGTTC
>JBEKLQ010000066.1:0-23394 GCA_050010115.1 Acidimicrobiales bacterium
CCGCTCGAGAAACCCACTCGTCGTCCCGAACAACACCGCCTGCCCAGGACCGCTGTCGCGCCCCACCTCAGCGATGTAGCCCCGCGCGGCAAGAAGTCGGAACACACCGTCGGCGTTGACCCCGCGGATCGCCGACACCTGCGTCCTCGACACGGGTTGCTTGTAGGCGACCACGGCGAGGGTCTCGAGCGCTGCCGGTGACAGCTTCGTCGGGCTGCCGTCGAGGACGAACCGCTCCACGTGCCCGGCGAAGGCC
Source organism: Acidimicrobiales bacterium (assembly GCA_050010115.1). Taxonomy (GTDB): domain Bacteria; phylum Actinomycetota; class Acidimicrobiia; order Acidimicrobiales; family Bog-793; genus JAKACA01. Next base: position 257 of record JBEKLQ010000066.1, read on the forward strand.
TCGTGGCTCTGGAACCGGTAGCCCCCGGCGACGCGAGTGAGCTTGAAGCCCCGGCTCTCGCTCTCGAAGCTCGCCGCCAGCTCGGCGCAGATCGCCTCGACACGATCGACAGGAAGCTCGAGCAGCTCGGCCAGCAGCCCTGGAGGCACCGGCTCGGTCGCCACGGTGAGCACCGCTTCGACGGCAGCTTCGACCAACCGGTCACTCATCCGCGGTACTCCATGTCCTCGCTGCTGCCGCCGCGCCGCATCGAGACCACCAGCTCAGCGGCGTCGTCCGCGTCCAGTTCGCCGTCTCCGATCCACGTCACAACCAGGTCACCGAAGGTGGCGACCTGGTCCAGCTCGACGAGTCCCTGCTTGTAGAGCTCGAGCACACCAAGAAAGTGGACGACGATCTCGATCCGGTACACCGCGTGCTTGGTCAGCTCGCGGAACGAGATCGGCGCCGAGCCCGGCAACACGGTGATGAGCCGGTCCACCACCTCGGCCACCGTGACTTCGTCGACGAGGACGTGCTCGACGTCGACAACCAGCACCGGGCGCTCGGCCAGCGCACGCTCGGCCGCCCGCAGGAGATCGGCCGCCGTGACACCGGCGAGCAGATCGGGAGCGAGCCCCTCGAAACGTTCGTCTGGCCCCGCCCGCCTCGGGAACGACCTCGATGCCTCTCGTTCCAGCTCGGCGAGTCGCCGACCCGCCGCGGAGAACGTCGTGCACTCCACGAGGCGGGCGAGCAGGTAGTCCCGCTCCTCCAGTAGCGCCAAATCCTCCTCGGCCATGTGCCCGTCTCGCTCGGGCAGCAGACGCCGGCTCTTCAGCTCTATGAGGATGGCGGCGATCAGCAGGAACTCCGTCGCGATCTCGAGATCCACCCGCTCAAGCTGGTCGATCTCGGCGATGAAAGCGTCGACGATATCCGAGAGACGGACGTCGTAAAGCTCCACGCGCTGCTCGCTGATCAGCCGCAGCAGGACGTCGAACGGTCCTTCGTAGACATCGGTCCGAACTTCGTAGGCCACGCCGGCGAGGATATCGTCGGCGGCCCTGTATTCCGCGGATGCCTCGGGTACTCGGCGTCAAAACCGGCTGCAATCCGCCCGTATCATTGACCGATGACACGAGTCCTCTCGGGCGTCCAGCCCTCCGGTGCGCTGCATGTAGGCAACTACCTCGGTGCGCTCCGGCAGTGGGCGGTGGATCAGTACGAGGCTGACAGTTTCTACTGCGTCGTCGACCTGCACGGCCTCACCTCCGAGCATGAGCCGGCCGATCTGCGGCGCCGGACGCTCGAGACCGCCGTCGGGATGTTCGCCGCCGGGCTCGACCCTGACGTGTGCACGGTCTTCGTGCAAAGCCACGTCCACGAGCACACCGAGCTCTCCTGGCTGCTGGAGTGCACCGCCACCGTCGGTGAGCTGCGGCGGATGACCCAATTCAAGGAGAAGAGCCACGGCCAGGAGTCCGTCCGGGTAGCCCTCATGACCTACCCGGTCCTCATGGCGGCTGACATCCTCATCTACGACGCCGACCGTGTGCCGGTGGGTGACGACCAGCGCCAGCATCTCGAGCTGGCCCGCAACCTCGCCATCCGTTTCAACGGGCGCTACGGCGAGACCTTCGTGGTGCCGGATGCAGCGATCCCGAAGGTCGGCGCCCGCGTCATGGACCTACAGCACCCCGAGCGGAAGATGTCGAAATCCATCGAGTCGCCGCTCGGGACCGTGACCATCCTGGACTCCCCTGAGGAGATCACCCAGAAGGTGCGCAAGGCCGTGACCGATACTGACGGGGAGATCCGCTACGACCCGGTCAACAAGCCGGGCGTGTCCAACCTGCTCGAGCTCCTCGCTGCCGCCACCTCGCGTTCCATCGACGACGTCACCGCCGGCCACAACCGCTACGGCACGCTCAAGGCCGACGTGGCGGACGCGCTCGTGGCAGCCCTGGCGCCGGTGAAGGCCCGGTACGAGGAGCTGTCGCGAGACTCCCAGGCGATCTCGTCGTTGCTGGAGAAGGGGGCCGAGAAGGCCAGCGACGTAGCATCGGTGACGCTGCGCAGGGCAAAGGAAGCGATCGGCCTCCTCGCGCCAGAGGTTGGCTGACCTGAGCCGAGCCGAGCTGACCCGAGCTGAGCTGAGCAGACCCGAGCCGAGCTGACCCGAGCTGAGCTGAGCAGACCCGAGCCAAGCTGAGCTGAGCCACGTAGCCGGCACATCTGGCCGGCGTCACTCACCGGGCGAAGAGCTCGTAGAACCAGCTTTCGAAGTACCCGAACACGTGCTGAAGGAAGCTTTGGTCGAACAGCACGAGGAACAGCACGAGGATCATGAACCCGAAGCGCATGCGGTAGTACTGCGGCAGCGCGGAGGCTGGCAACAGACGCTCGATCAACGCCGAGCCATCGAGCGGTGGGATCGGGATGAGGTTGAACACCGCGAGCACGATGTTGAGCACCCCGAAGTCGTTGGCGATCCTCGCCGTCAGGTCCAGCGGGTTGAGGATATAGAGGTTGCCGTTGGTCAACTGGTGAGGGTCGGAGGCAATCGCAAAGTGAAAGACCAGTCCGCCGATGGCCATCAGGATGAGGTTCGTGACCGGCCCGGCCAGGCCGACGAGCACCGCCTGGTTGCGAGGGCTGCGGAGACGATCGATGCGGACCGGTACCGGTTTGGCCCACCCGAACGGAGCGTGGCCGGCCAGGGCGAAGAGCAGCGGCACGACGATCGAGCCGACGGGATCGATGTGCCGCAATGGGTTCAGCGAAAGGCGCTTGGCCTGTTTGGCCGTGTCATCCCCGCACCACAGGGCGACCACTCCGTGGCTCACCTCGTGGAACATCACAGATGGCACGAAGGCCACGAGGAAGATGGCGGTGTCCTGGGTGAGGTAACCCCGCTTGACGCCGGCGATCAAGACGATGATGACGATCCCGACGACCGCTGCAGCGATGATCAAATTCGGGAGCGCGTACCGGACGCGCGCCGCGCGCCAGCGATCGCTCCAGTTCAACGGCGAGCGACGGCTGAGGCGCAGTCGATGCAGTATGCGCTCGCCGGCTTGGCTTCGAGTCGCGCCGGAGCGATCGGCTTCCCACAGCGCTCGCAGGTACCGTAGGTCCCCTGGTCCAGCTTCTTGAGCGCGCCGAGCACGTCCGACAGCGCCTCTTGCAGCTGCGCGGCAAGCGCTTCCGCCTCACCGCGCTCGGCGGTTACCTGCGACGAGTCTGCGAAGTTCGAATCGTATACAACTCGGCTGGCGGTCCCATAGCCCAGCTCATGCAGCTGCTCTTCGAGCGAGCTGCGCTCGCCTTCGAGCAGGGAGCGATAGTCGACGGCTGCATCGTTTGCCACCGGCACAGACTACTTGCCGCGGCCACGCCCACGTGCCCGAGGGTGAGCGGATTCGTAGGCCCGGCGCAGCAGGTCGTTGGACACCCTCGTGTACACCTGCGTCGTCGTGATGGCGGCATGCCCGAGCAGCTCCTGGACCACCCGGATGTCGGCACCGTGCTCGAGCAGGTGCGTGGCACAGGAGTGCCGCAACACGTGCGGCGTGACCCGGTCCTCGAGGTGAACCTTCTCCGCGGCTGCCCTTACGACGACCCAGACCGTCTGGCGCGACATGCGGCGCCCGCGAGAGGAGATGAACAGCGACTCCTCGTCAGCTCGCCGGGCCCACCGGTCCGGGGCCAGCGCGCCGCGACCGGCCGGAGCGAGCCAGTCGTTGAGCGCCGCCAAGGCGTGCCGCCCGAACGGGACGATGCGCTCCTTCGACCCCTTGCCGAACACCAGTGCCATCTGACGGTCGAAGTCGAGGTCGGACAACTTGAGCGCCGCCAACTCCGAGATCCGCATTCCGGTCGCGTACAGGAGCTCGAGGATCGCACGGTCCCGCCGAGCCTTCGGATCGTCGCCCACGACAGCGGACAGGAGGAGCTCCACGTCGCTCTCGCTCAGCGCCTTCGGGATCGGCTGCGGAAGCCTCGGCCCTGCCACGCCTTCGGTCGGGTCGCGGGACGCACCCCGCTCGTCGACGCAGAATCGGTGCAGTCCCCTGACCGCCGCGAGCGAGCGGGCGTTGGAAGTCGCCCTCCGCCCCGAAGCGACGAGGTATGCCAGGTAGTCCTCCACAACGGTTGGCCCGACGTCAACTAGCGGCAGGTCACGCCCCGCGAGAAACTCCTCATAGTCCCGGAGATCCCGCCGGTAGGCCGCGATCGACGCCGGCGCCCGGCCGCGCTCGACGGCGAGATACGAGAGGAACTCCTCGGCGTCACGGCTGAGGGGACGCCTCTCCACTCGCACGCGCGGCTCGGATCGCCGTGCTGGCTTCGCTGGGGTAGCAGGCTCGGCTACTGCCCGCCTCCGGCCACCGGCGCCAAGCCAGCAGCGGGCCTCGGCGTCACGCCCGGCGCCCAGCTCACCCACCCGATGGCGTGGCGGGCAGCCAGCAGCCCGATGATCGACTTCGCGTCGATCAGGTCGCCCGCCGCCATCAATTCCTCGATATCGCCGAGCGAGATCCGCTCGATGACGAGGTGCTCCTCCTCGACCCCGTGCGCTTCCCGCGGGCACTCGGTCAGGCCCTCGGCGAGGAAGCAGATCGTCTCCTCGTCGCAGAACCCTGGCGAGTTGTAGAAACGCGCCACTTCGCTCATCGAGCGAGCCTGACGCCCGATCTCCTCCGCGAGCTCTCGCGCCGCGCACAAGGCCGGGTCCTCGTCGGGCACGTCACGCTTGCCGGCCGGCAGCTCGAGCAGGGCCGTGTCGACCGCGCCCCGGTACTGGCGGATCATGAGGACGCTGCGGCGGTCGTCCTCCAGCGGCACGACGCACACAGCACCCGGGTGCCGGATGACCTCACGCTCGAACATGAAGCCGTCCGGCCCGACGAACGTCCCGGTCGCAACTTTGAAGAAACCCCCGTCGAACCTCGCCCGCTCCCCCAACTGCCGGAACTGAGTGGCGCCGGAGTCGGGCGGCTCAAACAATGGCATCGATGTGCAGATCGAGCTCGAGCAGCCGCGGCGCCCGGCCGCGCGCCCGAGCGAGGGCTGCACCGATCAAGCCCGAGAACAGCGGGTGGGCGCGATCGGGGCGGCTCTTGAACTCCGGGTGCGCCTGGGTGCCGACCCAGAACGGGTGGGACGGCAGCTCGATGAACTCCACGAGCCGGTCGTCGAGCACCGAGATCCCCGAGCAGACGAGGCCTGCCTCCTCCAACCTGGTGCGGAAGCGAGGGTTCAGCTCCCAGCGGTGACGGTGACGCTCGGACACGACTTCCTCTCCGTACAGACCAGCGACTACGGAGCCCCGGAGCAGCCGTGCTGACCACGCTCCGAGCCGCATGGTGCCGCCCTTGTCGGAGATGTTCACCTGGTCGTCCATCAGGTCGATGACCGGGTACGGCGTGCGGACATCCACCTCAGACGTGTTCGCGTTCTCCATGCCGGCCACGTTCCGGGCGAAGTCGACGACCATCGTGTGCAGGCCGAGGCACAGGCCGAGGCACGGGATGCCGTGCTCCCGTGCAAACCCGGCGGCTGAGATCTTCCCCTCCACACCTCGCTCGCCGAAGCCCCCGGGGATCACGATCCCGTCCAGGCCCTCCAGCCGGGCCTCCACGAGCATGCCCGTGACCTCCTCGGCTTGGACGAGCTCGATGTCGACCTTCACGCCATGCTTGAAGCCCGCATGCCGAAGCGCTTCGACGACGGACAGGTAGGCGTCGGGAAGGTTGACGTACTTGCCGATCACGCCGATCCGCACAATCTCGTCCGCGGCAGCGACCCGGGCCAGCAGCTGCTCCCAGTTGGAGATGTCGATGGGGTGCTCCGGACCGTCGAGGCGGAGGATCCGGCAGACGATGTCGTCCAAGCCCTCGGCATGCAGCGCGATCGGGATGGCGTAGATCGGATCGGCGTCGACGGCCGACACACACGCCTCGACGGACACGTCGCAAAGCAGGGAGATCTTGCGCTTCAGCGTGTCGGAGATCGGCTGCTCACTCCGGCAGACGATCACGTCGGGCTGGATGCCACGGCTGCGAAGCTCGGTCACCGAGTGCTGGGTCGGCTTGGTCTTCTGCTCGCCGGCCATCCGCAGGAAGGGAACGTAGGTGAGGTGGATGTAGCAGACGTTGTCGCGGCCGACTTCGCGGCGGAACTGACGGATCGCCTCGAGGAACGGCACGATCTCGATGTCACCGACGGTCCCGCCCACCTCGGTGATGACGACATCGACGTTCTCCTTCGCGCCGAGCCGGTGGACGCGCTCTTTGATCTCGTCGGTGATGTGCGGGATGACCTGGACGGTCTTGCCGAGGTAGTCGCCACGGCGCTCCTTGGCGATCACTGACGAGTAGATCTGGCCAGTCGTGGCGTTGGAGTCGCGGTGCAGGTTCTCGTCGATGAAGCGCTCGTAGTGCCCGAGGTCGAGGTCTGTCTCACCGCCGTCGTCGGTGACGAACACCTCGCCGTGCTCAAACGGGTTCATAGTGCCCGGGTCGACGTTGATGTAGGGGTCCAGCTTGCACATCGTGACCCGGAGAGACCTGGACTTCAGCAATCGGCCGAGCGACGAAGCCGTGAGGCCCTTGCCGAGCGAACTCGACACGCCACCGGTCACGAACACGTACTTGGTCAACGCCACTCCTTCGAGTCTGTCCAGGTGTCCGCCCCTCTACCCTACTGGAGCAGCGACCCGCTCACGCGGACCCGGCAAGCCCGAGCAGCTCCTCGGCATGGCGCCGTGCGGCGGCCGATCCAGGCTGGCCCGACAGCATTCGCGACAGCTCGATCAAGCGGTCCTCGCCCTCCACTTCTCGGGCCGCGGCCACCGTCCGGCCCTGCCGCACCTCTTTGGTGACAGCCACCTGGGCATCGGCGAACGCGGCCACCTGGGCCAGGTGAGTGACGACGAGGACCTGGTGCCCGGCGGCGGCAAGCTGGTGCAGAGCCCGGCCGACGGCGAGCGCCGCTTCGCCACCGACGCCGGCGTCGACCTCGTCGAAGACGAGGGTCGGGGGCGCCTCGCTCAGCACGAGCCGAGTGGCGAGCATCACGCGGGCCAGCTCGCCCCCAGATGCGACCTTCTCCAGCGGGAGGGCAGGCTCGCCCGGGTTCGCTCCGAACAAGAAACCCACCTCATCTCCCCTCCCACCCCCCACGACGATCTCGAGCCGGCCTTTGGCCAGGGCGAGGGTGGTGAAGTGCGATTGGACCGCCTTGGCAAGCCGGGGCGCTGCTTTTCGTCTGGCGTCGCCCAACTGCTGCTCGGCTTCCCGGAGCAGCTGGGCTGCACAGCGCCGTTCCTCCTCGATGGCGTGCCTCAGATCCTCGCCTGCTTCGAGATCCGCCAGTCGCTGCCTGGAGGCGGCCTCGAAGCCGATCACGTCGCTCAGCCGATCGCCGTACTTCCGCCGGAGCTCCGACAACAGGTGTCGCCGGGCTTGCACCGCGCCCAGGCGCTCCGGATCGTCCTCGAATGTCTCTTCACGTTGCCGAAGCTCAGCTGCCACGTCGGCGAGCTCGCTCTGCACGCTCCGGAGCCGGGTGGCCAGGTCCCCGAGTGGATCGTGAGCATCGAGTCCGGCCGCCGCGATCCCGACCAGGTCGGCTGCTCCCGCCTGATCCCCAGCGCCGTCCCCGCCGGCCAGACTGCCCCGGGCGGCCTGCACTGCGAGGCGAAGCGCCTCAGCGGCGCCGAGGACTGCCTCTTCGGCCTCGAGGCGGGTTTCTTCGTCGGGGTCGCCGACCGCTGCGGCCTCGAGCTCGCCAACTTGGAATCGCAACAGGTCGACCTCACGCGCCAGCTGTCGCGCGTCCCCTCCGATCTCGCCGAGCCGGCGGGTCAGCTCGGCGACTTCGGCACTGCGCGTGTCGACCTCCGAGGTGTCCACGGCGCCGAAGCGATCCAGCGCGTGACGCTGGGCCCCCTGGTGGAGCAGCGACTGGTGGGCATGCTGGCCGTGCAGGTCGACAAGCTGGTCGCCGAGGTCGCCGAGGGCGGTGACCGTCGCCATGCGGCCGTCGATGTAGGCCCGAGAGCGTCCGTCGGCAGGGATCTCGCGGGTCACGATGATCTCCTCGATCCCAGCACGGACGTCGCCGGCGGGAGCGTCAGAGGTGAATCGGCCCTCGACGACGGCATGGGTCGCACCGCTGCGCACGAGTGTCGCGTCAGCCCGCCCGCCCACAAGGAGCTCGAGAGCTTCGACCACGAGCGTCTTGCCTGCACCGGTCTCGCCCGTGAGCGCTGTCATCCCCGGCCCGATGACCAGCACCAGATCCTCGATCACACCGATGTCCCGGACGTGGATCTCGACGAGCATGCAGCGTTCGCGCCTCAGCGGTCCGCGAGAGAGAGACGAGCTCGCAGCACCGACTGGAAGTCCAGGTCGCCGAATCGGACGAACCGTGCCGGCAGCTCGGACGCCGAGCAGACCAGGGCGTCTCCGGGAACGAGGGGAATGAAGCGCATTCCGTCGAGGACGGCTGTCGCCGGTCGGTCGTCGAGCAGGGTCAGCACGACCGGCTCATCGGGTCCGACAACGAGCGACCGGTCGAACACGAGATGAGGTGCCACCGGGGTCAACACGAGCGCCCGCATCGTCGGCGACACAACCGGGCCCCGGGCCGACAGGTTGTAGGCCGTGGAGCCGGTCGGGGTGCACACGAGGAGGCCATCGGCCACGTAGGTCAGGAAGCGGCGCCCTCCGATGTCCACCCCTACCCGGATGGTGTGACCAGGCGCGATGCGCTCGACGATGGCTTCGTTGAGGGCGACGTGCGTGGAGCCGGCGCCTGCGGCGGCATCGCCCTTGCGCACCGTCACCGCCAGTGCCATGCGCTCCTCAACCTGGTATGTGCCATTGATCAGGTGCTCGAAGGCGGTCTGCATCCCCGCCGGCTCGACTTGGGCGAGGAAGCCCATCCTGCCGAGATTGATCCCGAGCACCGGTGTCCCGTGCGGCAACGCCACCTGAACGGTACGCAGGATCGTCCCGTCACCACCGAAGCTCACGGCGAAGTCCCACTGCCGGCTCGACTCAGGCGGCTCGCCGGACGCGAAGTCCACCTCGTAGCCGCGCGTTTCCCACCAGGCCCGCGCCACAGCGGACAGATCGGTTGCAGCTGGCCGGTCCGGGTGGACGACGAAGAGCACGGACCTCACCGGGTCATCCTCGCGGCTCACGGCTCCGGGTGCCAGCATTGCCGGCTCCCGTGGCGCCTATAGGCCGTCCGCCGGTCGTTATGACGACTTGCGAGCGCCCGTTGCCTTCCGGGTGCCGGCTGCCGCCTTGCGCACCGGGGCCTTGGCGGCGGCGGCCTTCGCGGCCGCAGGGGCCTTCGTAGCCGCAGGGGCCTTCGTAGCGGTGCGAGCGACCGGAGCGGTGCGAGCCGCAGCCCTGGTGGGGGCCTTCTTCACTGCTGCTTTCCGCGCCGGGGCCTTCCTGGCCGGGGCCTTCCTGGCCGGGGCCGCAGCCGGTACAGCCGGCTTGCCCTGGACGCGGTCGACGGCGCTGGTGACGACGGCTTCGGCTTCCTTGCGAGCCCTCGACGCTTCGCGCCGGCCGGTCCGGCGAGCTCCCTCGGCGCGCTCGGTCACCGTGCGAACCGTGCCCGCGCCTGCCGAGCGGGCCGAGCTGATGAACTTCTCGACGATCTTCGTCACCTCATCAGAACTGACCAGGCCGAGCTGCTCGACCTGGCGCTTGACCTCGCGCCTGACCACCTCGGTCAGTTGCTCAGCACTGCGGCGGCTGCGGCTGACCAGGTCTTCGACCAGCTCATTAGCGCGCTCACGGCCAACTTCGCCTTCCTTGACGAGGTCCCGCACAAGGGACTCGGCGCGCTTACGGGTGATCTGGGTGAAAGTCAAGCCGGCGGTGACATACCGATCCAGCGGTTTCGATTTGGCCATACCGCGATTGTACCGTGAGCAGGACTGCTTGCAACAGTAAGCACTTGCGATCCCGAGTCAGCGCCTGGGCGCCAAGCGACCGACGACTGCGGCGAGATCGTCGGCCTCAACTGCGGGCTCGGGCTCGACCGGGGCGTGTCCCCGGAGCGTGACCCCGGTCAGCACGAGAGCGAACTTCGCCCCGAGCCGCTCGGCAAGCTTGCCGTCAGTCGACGGCCGGTCGCCCACCACGACCTCGACGGGCCCGAGCGTGCGCCGGACCAGATCGACAACGGGTCCGAACGGCTTGCCCGCCACCTCCGCCGTGGCGCCACCGGCGGTCGCCACGGCGGCGACGAACGATCCGGCCCCGGGTAACAACCCGGACGACGTCGGGAAGGTGGCGTCGTCGTTGGTCGCGATGAGCCTCGCGCCGGCTCGGAGCGCCGTCGCCGCCGCTGCGAGCCTCGAGAAGTCAAACCCCAGGTCAAAGCCCACTACCACCGCGTCAAAGCCCTCCTCCCCCTGGACCGAACCCGGCTCGACCGCCTCGACGCCGCGAGCCTCGAGTGCCTCGCGGATACCCGGTCCCCCCAGCATGAGTGCCCGCTCGCCTGGCTCGAGCAGCGCCGCTGCTGCCATGGACGACGTGATGAGGTCGCTCGGGTCCGAGGCCATCGCCATCCGCTCGAGCTTGGCAAGATGCTCCGCCCGCGTCGGGTACGAGTTGTTCGTCAGGAAGACGACCCGTGTGCCGCCAGCCCTGAGGCGACGGACGGCATCGGCTGCACCGGGGATCGGGTCATCGGCGAGCCAGATCACTCCGTCGCAGTCGAGGATCCAGGTCATCGGCCGATCCAGGTCATCGAACGATGCTGCCACGCACGCTTCGGCCAGGCACAACTGGGCCGACGACCGGATGTGCTACTCATGGGCCATGGCACGATTCGAACCGTTTCGCGGCACGACTTACGACCCGGACCGCGTCGTCGCCGATGACGTGATCGCACCGCCGTACGACGTCGTCAGCGCAGCGTCTCGGCAGCAACTCGCCACACGGAGCCCTTACAACGCCATCCACGTCGAGCTGCCCGTGCCTGATCCGGACGCCGGGCGAGACGCCTACGAGAACGCTGCCTCGATCTTCGACCGCTGGCACGCCGAGGGGACGGTCCGGGTGGGAGAGCGGCCGGCGTACTACGTGTACCGGATGACGTTTCGGGAGGAGGACGGCTCACTGAGAGCAACGACCGGCGTGCTCGGCGCCCTCGGACTCGACCCAGACCACCGGGGCGACGTGCTCCCACATGAGCAGACGACCTCGAAGGACAAGCACGACCGTCTGTCCCTCCTGCGGTCGGCGCGGACCAATTTCTCGCCCATCTGGGGACTCGCCGTGGGCGACGGTCTCTCGAGCGCCTGTGTGGCCGCCATACCGGACGCGGGCGAGCCGTGGTCGGCAACCGACGACAGTGGCGTCCTCCACGAGCGCTTCACGGTGACCGACCCGGACTTGATCGGCCGGATCTCTGCGGCAGTCGGCGGTGCGCCGGTCCTCATCGCCGACGGGCACCACCGGTACGAGACCGCTTGCACGTACTGGTCGGAGAACCCGAGCGTGCCCGGCTCGGATCTGGTGCTGGCGCTCGTCGTCGAGCTCGCCGAGGAGCAACTGGCCGTGCAGGCGATCCATCGGTTGTGGAGCAACGTCGACGACCGGGCCCTGCCGCAGCTCCTGACTCGGCACTTCGAGGTGACAGAGGGACCAGCCGACCCGATCGCCCTGCGAGACACGATGGGCGAAGTCGGGGCCCTCGGTCTCATCACCCGCTCCGGCTCATGGCTGCTACGCCCGACCGAGGCGCTGGAGGCGGCGGCACCCGACGACCTGGACTCGAGCCGGCTGGCCTTTGCGCTCCAGGACCTCGGCATCGACCCCGGCGCCGTGACCTTCCAGCACGGCGCCACGATCGTTCGGGACGCCGTGCTCTCCGGCGAGGCCAATGCCGCCGTGTTACTCCGCCCCGTGTCGATCGCCCAGATCGCCCGCACGGCCCGCGGCGGCTCGCGGATGCCGCCGAAGTCCACGTTCTTCCACCCGAAACCCCGCACCGGCGTGGTGTTCCGCGAGCTCGATCCGAGCTGACCGGGCCTAGCCCGTTACTCGGGGGCGGCTCCGGCCCGCGACCGGGATACAGCTCGGCTCCCTGCCGGACCACCGACGTCGCGGGCCGGTCACCCGCCGGGGTGGCTGAAGCGGGTGACCGGCTGGTGCCGCGACCGATCAGATGGTCGACGCGGCGCCCGCCCCGCCGACTGCCGCCGAGCCCGTGGCCGTCGAGCTGGAGGAGCTCGAGCTGGACGACCCTGAACTGGACGAGCCTGAACTGGACGAGCCCATATTCGGGCAGTTGTGCGTCGTGGACGTCGGCTTCGTGCTCGTGCTGGCGCTCGGCTTGGACGCTTGGCTGGCCGCGAGCTTCGTGGCAGCGCTTCGGCTCGACGCCGCCGACGCGCTGCCACTCAGCTTGCTCGAGCTTGCTGCCGTCGTCGCCTTGGCCACGTGGTGCGCGACCTGGTGCGTCTGAGCAGAAGCGATGGCGCCACCAAGGCCGATGGTCCCGCCCATCAGGGCGAGCCCGGTGGCGAAAGCAGCGGTGCGTTTGAGTTGCATGGGGTGTCTTCTCCTTAGTACCGGTACACCGAGTACTCGGCATGGTCCGGTTTACGAGCGACGCCTGTGCCTGAAATGGGGTGATCCTCCGATTTCCCGCTGAATCGCCCAACTGTCCTCGGGCACGACCACCCGCGTCGGCGTGGCTAGCGGAGAGCCAAGGGTTCCTTGCGGTGCGCTCTGCCTTCTCAGTCTCGGCCGTTGGAGGTCCAGCAGCTGGCGGAACCGTTGACATAGATGAGCTGCCCGCCGGGTCCCCAGATGTTCAAGTGCCACGGATACCCATCCAGTGCGACCGTCAGTGAGCCGATGGTGCCGCCGGCGATCGTTGCGTACTGGTCGACCAGCTTGGGCTGCACCACACCGAGGCTGCCAACGGGCTTGCCCACGACTGCGAACCGGGTCGCCAGCTGGCGGCAGCTCGTGCCGCCGAACGCCAGGACCGTCCGGGCGTGGCCATAGCCACCCACTGGTGCTGTCGCCTTGAACACATAGGTGAACGTCTTGCCGTTGACGTCCACGGTATGGGTGGGACACTTCTTGTACACGACAGCGCACAGCGTGTCCATTCCCACGGTGGCGTATGAGAAGACCGTCAGGGTCTTCGTTATGAGGTACGCGGAGTGGTTCGCCATGGCGATCACCCGGTAGTAGTACCGGCCCATGGGATCGCCGGCGATCGTCCCGGACACTTTGGCGTCCGGCTTCGGTCGAGCAAGGATCTCCCAGGTGGTGCCGACTTGCTTTTGCAGCAGTACTGCGCTCAGCGGCTTGAGATTGGTCGAGTCAACGGTGTAGCCGATCTTCTGCCCGGCTGCGACATGAGTCGAACGGAGACTCCATGTGATGCGTGCTCTGGTCTCATTGACGCGTGTAACCTGCGACGCGCTCGCCATCGATACCAAGAGCGAGCCAGACATCACGGCCGAGATAGCTATGAGCTTCAGAGCTCTCGATACCTGCCTCACTCGTGATGCCCGTGCCTCATCTGGTCCAACCCGGACACTCGAAGTTGGCCGCTTCTCGCGTCGCCACGCCGCTGGCTGGCAACGTCATCGGCCTAGCCGACCGTCCATGTGGTGCCCGACTTGAGGAGGAGCTCCAGATCGCCAGGTCCGCGGCGAGCTTGGGCGGCGAGAACCTGAGCGTCGACGAGCGAGCCGTAGTCCGGCCGCTCCACGGATCGGAAGACACCGATCGGTGTCGGCTCGTAGGGCCCGCGTGACAACCGTGACAAGGCGAACGCCAGACCAGGATCTTCGCGCTCCTCGTCGTGGACGACGAGGGCATCCTCACCCACGTCGGCCACTTCCACGATCTTGAGGCGCCCCTGAGCATCCATGATGACGCCACGGTGGCCGTCCACGCCGAGCCGGATCGGCTTGCCGTGCTCGAGCTCGATCAGCATCTCCTCGCGGTGAGCGCGACCCGTGATCTGCTCGAAAGCCCCGTCGTTGAAGACGTTGCAGTTCTGGTACACCTCGACGAACGAGGCCCCCTTGTGAGCGTGCGCCCGCCGGAAGACCTCCATCATGTGCTTGCGGTCCATGTCGTGGGTCCGCGCCACGAACGTCGCCTCTGCCCCCAGGGCGAGGCTGATCGGGTTGAACGGCGTGTCGAGCGACCCGAACGGCGTCGACTTCGTCACCTTGCCGACCTCGGACGTCGGCGAGTACTGGCCCTTCGTGAGGCCATAGATCTGGTTGTTGAACAACAGGATCGTGAGGTTCACGTTGCGACGCAAGCAGTGCATGAGGTGGTTGCCGCCGATTGACAACGCGTCCCCATCGCCGGTCACGACCCAGACGTCCAGATCGGGGCGGGTCACAGCCAAGCCGGTCGCGACCGCCGGTGCCCTCCCGTGTATGGAGTGCATGCCATAGGTGTTCATGTAGTAAGGAAACCGCGCCGCGCAGCCGATGCCGGAGATGAACACGGTGTTCTCCCGGCGGATGCCCAACTCGGGCAACAGGAATTGCACCGCTGCCAGGATCGAATAGTCACCGCAACCAGGGCACCAGCGGACGTCCTGGTCACTCATCCAGTCCTTGCGTGCCGTGACCGGCACGGCGACGTCAGTCATGACCTCCCAGCTTCCTCGGCGCTCGGCGCCGGCTCGGATGCCGCTTTGCCACGTACCTCGTCCAACAGATCGTGGATCGCCTGCTGCACCTCGGCCACATGAAACGGCTCGCCTCGCACATTCGTCAGCGAGCGGGCATCCACCAGGAACTCTGCTCGCACCAGTTTCGACAGCTGTCCCAGGTTCGCCTCGGGTATGAGGACCTTGGGGTACCGGCGAAGCACGTCACCGAGATTCGACGGGAACGGGTTGAGGTGGACCAGGTGTGCCTGCGCCACGCGTTCGCCCGTCTTGCGCACGCGCTTCACACCTGCGAGCGCTGCGGCATAGGTCGAGCCCCACGACAGCACGAGCACCGTGGCGTCGCCGGTCGGGTCGTCACACTCGACCAACGGGATGTCCTTGGCGATGCCGGCGATCTTGGCCGCCCGCAGGTGCATCATCGTCTCGTGGTTGACCGGGTCGTACGAGACATTGCCGGTGCCGTCTGCTTTCTCGAGGCCGCCGATGCGGTGCTCGAGCCCGGGCGTACCCGGCACCGCCCAGGGCCGGGCGAGTGTCACGGGGTCCCTCAGGTACGGCCAGAATGCCGGCTCCCCCGAGTCCGACTCGGCGTTGGGCTCGGTCGCGAACGTCGTGGAGATATCCGGCAGATCCTCGATCGCCGGCAGCCGCCAGGGCTCGGAGCCGTTGGCGAGGTAGCCGTCCGACAGCAGGATCACCGGTGTGCGGTACTTGAGGGCGATCCGGACCGCCTCGATGGCGACGTCGAAGCAATGCGACGGGGTCATGGCGGCAACGATCGGCACAGGCGCCTCGCCGTGGCGCCCGAACATCGCGTGCAGCAGGTCCGACTGCTCGGTCTTGGTGGGTAGCCCCGTTGACGGCCCACCGCGCTGGACGTCGACGATGAGGAGCGGCAACTCGAGCGAGACGGCAAGGCCAATCGTCTCGGACTTGAGGTCGAGGCCGGGCCCGCTCGTAGTACTGATGCCGAGCGCGCCCCCGAACGCCGCACCCAGGGCAGCGCCGATCCCGGCGATCTCGTCCTCGGCCTGAAGAGTGCGGATGCCGAAGTTCTTGTACTTGGACAGCTCGTGCAAGATGTCCGAAGCAGGGGTGATGGGGTACGACCCGAGGAAGACCGGCACCTTGGCGAGCTGACTCGCCGCCACGAGGCCCCAGGCGAGTGCCATGTTGCCCGTGACGTTGGTGTACGTGCCCGGTGCGTGCTCTGCTGGGGCGATCTGGTAGGCGGACTCGAACAGCTCGGCGGTCTCGCCGAAGTTGTACCCGGCGCGGAAGGCCAGCGTGTTCGCCTCGACCACCACGGAGTTGCTCCCGTAACGCTCAGCGATCCACCGCTCGGTCACTTCCGTCGGGCGTGTGTAGAGCCACGACACCACGCCGAGGGCGAAGAAGTTCTTGCTCCGCTCCGCATCGCGCGGCTTGGCTCCGGTCGGCTTGCACGCCTCCTGGGTGAGCGCCGTCATCGGGATCTCGTACACCCGGTACTGCGACAGGCTCCCGTCGGAGCGGGGGTCCGAGCTGTAGCCAGCTTTCTCGAGCGCCCGGTCGTCGAAGGCGTCGGAGTTCACGACGATCGTTCCCCCGACGGGCACGTCGGCGATGTTGGCCCGGAGCGCAGCCGGGTTCATCACGACGAGGACGTTCGGCGCGTCACCCGGCGTGAGGATGTCGTGATCAGAGATGTGCACCTGGAACGCCGACACTCCAGCGAGGGTGCCGGCGGGCGCGCGGATCTCGGCCGGGAAGTTCGGCAGCGTCGAGAGGTCGTTGCCCAGGATGGCGCTCTCGTTGGTGAACTGATCCCCTGTGACCTGCATTCCATCGCCCGAGTCCCCGGCGAACCGGATGACGACCTGGTCGATCGTCTCCACTGGCGGTCTCGGTTTGGCGATGTCCGTACTGCTCGTCACTTCATCTCCGTCTGCGCGCGTATCTCCTGGTGAGTGTACCGGCGCGCTCGCGGAAGTTGGCGCTTTCGTAACAGAGCGCCCGCAGGAGACCTTTGGCGCTGCCGGCCGCGGCGCTCTCGCGCCCGATACGGCGTGCCGCCCGCCCGATTCCCTGATCCGCCAGCCCGACGCAGGTAGCGTGACGGCCGTGACGGTATCCCGGCCGATGTTTCCTGAGCCCCACCCAGGCGAGATCGAGCCCAGTGCGGCCTCGGGGACGTTCGCCTACACGCTGCTCGACGTCTTCACCAACCAGCCCCTCGAGGGGAACCAGCTGGCCGTCTTCACAGATGCCCGCGTGCTGAGCACCGAAGAGATGCAGCGGGTTGCCCGGGAGCTCAACCTCTCCGAGACGGTCTTCCTGCTCGCCCCGGAGGGAGGTGGTGACGTCCGCATCCGGATCTTCACCCCGGCCACCGAGTTGCCGTTCGCCGGCCATCCGGTACTCGGGACCGCGTATGTCGTGGGCGAGGCGATCGGCACGGAGACAGTTCAGATCGAGACCGGCCTCGGCGAGGTCCGCGTGGACCTCCGCCACGACGGGGCTCGGCTGGTGTTCGGCCGGATGCACCAGCCCGTCCCGACGTTCGAGCCATATGAGCGGGAAGCTGAGCTGCTGGCAGCCCTCGGAGTCGACCGGTCCGTACTGCCGGTCGAGGCGTACCGCAACGGGCCGCGCCACGTCTTCGTGATGCTGGACTCCGAGGATGCAGTGGCAGCGCTAGACCCCGACATCACCGCCCTGCGCTCGCATGATGGCATCGGGGTGAGCTGCTTCTCCGGTTCAGGTACCCGTTGGAAGACGCGGATGTTCGCGCCGACGCTCGGGGTCACCGAGGATCCGGCCACTGGCTCCGCGGCCGGGCCGTTGGCGGTGCATCTCGCCCGTCACGGCATGGTGAGCTGGGGCGACGAGATCGAGATCCGCCAAGGCGTCGAGATCGGCCGCCCCTCGGTGCTGTATGCGCGGGCCACGGGCTCGAGCGAGGCGATCGAGGGCGTCGAAGTGGGGGGCTCCGCAGTCGTGGTGGCCCAGGGCATCTACCTCGTGAGGTCGGCCCGCAGGTCCTGATCCTGCGCCTGATTGCGACCGGCAACGCATCGCCGCGCGCCGGCGGCGGCCCCGGGTCTGTCAGGCGACTGTGATCCCCTCGTCCAGGAACACGTCCTGCACGGCATGGACGAGGTCGACGCCCTCGGCCATGGGCCGCTGGAACGCCTTACGCCCGACGATGAGACCCGTCCCGCCGGCACGCTTGTTGATGACGGCCGTGCGGACTGCCTGGGCCAAGTCGCTCGCACCCTTCGACTCGCCACCGGAGTTGATGAGGCCGACCCGGCCGGCGTAGCAGTTCACGACCTGCCAGCGCGTGAGATCGATCGGGTTCGGGGTCGTCAGCTCCGAGTAGACGAGCGGATCCGTGCGGCCGAATTTGAGGGCCGTGTACCCGCCGTTGTTCTCGGGCTGCTTCTGCTTGATGATGTCGGCCTCGATCGTGACGCCGAGGTGGTTCGCCTGGCCGGTCAGGTCCGCAGCGACGGCGTAATCGGCCTCAGGAGTGGAGAAGGCAGGGTTGCGGAGGTAGCACCACAACACGGTGTAGAGCCCCAGCCGGTGCGCCTCGGCGAACATCGCGCTCACTTCCCGGATCTGGCGGGTGGACTCGTCCGAGCCAAAATAGACGGTCGCGCCGACACCGACCGCGCCGAGGTCGACCGCCTGGCGCACGCTGCCGAAAGGGACCTGGTCGTGGCGGGCCGGATACGTCAGCAGCTCGTTGTGGTTGAGCTTCACGATGAACGGGATCTTGTGGGCGTACTTGCGGGCGACGATGCCGAGACCACCGAGTGTCGACGCCACGGCACTGCAGTCCGCTGCCAGCGCCAGTTCCACGATGTTGGCGGGGTCGAAGTACGCCGGGTTCTTCGAGAAACTCGCCGCCGCCGAGTGCTCGATCCCCTGGTCCACGGGCAGGATCGATAGGTAGCCGGTCCCGCCGAGCCGGCCGTGACTGAACGTGGCGGCGAGGTTGCGCAGTACTGCGACCGGACGGTCGCTGGCGACGAGGACTCGGTCGATGAAGTCCGGCCCCGGCAGGGTGAGGCGGTCCCGCGGGAAGGCGGTGGCCTCATGACTCAACAGGGACTCGGCTTCGTCGCCGAGCAGCTCGTGGACGTCGGTGCCCACAGGGGCCTCCTTGGTATCGATCGGTGGTAGCGGCTTCGAGCCTAACTCGGGCCGACCTGCCGGCGGAGTCCTCAGACGTTGAAGCGGATCTCCAGCACATCTCCGTCTTTCACAACGTAGTCCTTACCTTCGAGACGAACCTTCCCCTTGTGCCGGGCTGCCGCGAACGAGCCCGCCTCGAGCAGCTCCTCCCACTCGATCACGTCCGCCTTGATGAAACCTCGCTGCAGATCGGAGTGGATCACGCCGGCGCACTCAGGCGCCTTGGCTCCGCGCCGGAACGTCCAGGCACGCGACTCCTTGTCCCCGGTCGTGAGGAACGTGTCCCGGCCCAAGATCGCGTAGGCGGCCCTTGCGACGCGCACGAGCGCGCCCTCGCCGAGCCCGAGGCCCTCGAGCAGCTCCGCCCGCTCGGACGGGCTCAGCGCGGCAGCCTCGGCCTCGAGCTGGACGCAGACGGCGAGCACCTCAGCCGCCCCACCGATGTCCGCGCGGATCTGCTCGACGATGATGTCGGAGTGACCGAGGGAGTCCTCGCCGATGTTGATCACGGTGAGAACGGGTTTGTTCGTGAGGAGGAACAGGGGCCGGAGGGCTTCGCGGTCCTCGACCCTCAATGTCGAGCGGTAGATCGGTGTACCGGCGTGTAACTGCTCCAGTGCCCGTGGAGCTGCTTCAAGGGCGGCGACCAGGGCCGGGTCGACCGGGGCGAGGGGCCGGCGCTTCTTGGCGAGCTGGGTGTCGATCGTGGCGACGTCGGTGAGGACCAACTCGAGCTCCAGCACAGAGAGGGCGTCGGCCGGATCGGTCTCGCCCGACACCGAGTCGTCCTCGAAGCTCCGCAACAAGAACGCCAGCGCATCCACTTCGCGGATTCCGGCTATGAACTTGGTCCCGAGGCCGTCACCGCCGTGGTCGGTCGACTTCTGGACTCCGGCGATGTCCACGATCTCGAAGGTCGCCGGCACGACCTTGCGACTCTGGCTCATCACCGCCAGGGCGTCGAGCCGGGGGTCGGGGACGTGAGCGACACCGATTTCGGTCTCGGTGGTCGAGAACGGATGGGCGGCGACGAGCGCGTGACCGCCCGTCAGCGCGTTGAACAGCGCCGACTTGCCAGAGTTGGGGAGGCCGACCAGGCCGAGACGATCCACGGGGCGCCACCGTAGCTGGCCATGGGACGTGCGCCGTTCGCCGAAGCGGCACCCGAGCGTCCCTACCACGAGCGTGCCGTCACGAAGAGCCATGCCGCCTCGCCCGATGCCTATCGTGGCCACCTCGCCTGATCACCGCGCCTGATCACCGCGCCTGGGCACCCCGCAGGGCTGATCCGGCGCCACCGGCAGCGGTGTAACCAAACGCCGGGGTTGGTTCGGAAGTACGATGGCGGCGTGCTGACCAATCGGCATCGCCTGGTAGAGCGAACCTGCGTCGGCTGCGGAGCGACCTGGCTCCTCACGGCGGCTCAAGCACGCTTTCGTCCCCGCCCGCCCTTCGGCGTGCTTGGCGGCCGGATGGAGGGCAACATCGTGGGCACCGAGTCCTTCCAACAATTCTCAGCCGACTCTGGCATCGAGATGCTCGACAAGATCCGCAGCTGTCCAGAGTGCAGCTTGCAGAACTACACCGAGCGCGCCGTCACGAAGAAGAATCCGGCCTCGCCGAACGCCGATCGCGGCTACCTGACCTGAACTGCGCCCCGCCGGCTCTGGGGGCGCGGTCGTAGCGGTCGACCAGGACGGTTTCCGCGGCCTCGACGACCGCGACCAGGTCGTCATCGTCGGGGTAGCGGCTGCGCGCGAAGTCGCAGAAGCCTGCCCCCTCGGTCCGAAACTGCATGTCCGAGCGGGGCGTTGCGATCCAGAACTCCGTCACCACCTCCCCCAACCGGGTCCCGAGCGCCTCCACCACCGTCGGGACGGTACGGACGAGGGCAGTAAGACGGTTCGAGCGGTACAGCGAGCAGGTGACGGCCATGCCGTCGTCACTGGCCATGATCCTCAGCCGGTCGAGCTCCAACGGCGACAGATCGAACGCGCCCGCCCAGCTGAAGCCGCCGTCACGGCTGCGCCTGACGAGGTCGGGGTTGCTCGCCAGGGCGCCGAGGCCGCGGTAGAAGCCGTCAAGCGACATGAGAGGACACCGCCTCGGTCGACGATCGGATCCGGGACAGCTGGGCGTCCAGGCCGTCGGATCCCAGCTGCTCCAGGCGCGATTCGTGCAGTTCGAAGGTGACCAGTCGCAGCGCCGGTGCCACCTGAACCACCGCGTCGAGCAGCGCCCAGACCCGGTCGGGGCAAGCGCCGCTGGGGGCGTCGGTGTACCACCGCCCGAGCATCTCGCCCCCGGCGACGTGAATCTCGACCACTCGGGTCAGGTCCAGCTCGGCCAGGAACTGCTCGGCGTTCCAGCCGAGATTGATCTCATTGACGACAAGATTGTGCAAGTCGAGCAAGACGCAGGCGCCGGTTTCGTCACACAACCGCAACCGCGCGGTCCGATGCCGCGAAGAGCGTTGACCAGTGAAGCGTCGGCCAAGAGCTTGTCGAGGCTGGTTCCAGCAAAGGGAGCCGTGGTTGATACACCCATGGCGGAAAGTGAGTATTAGGGCGGCGTTCCGGAAGAGCGCTCGGCACTTCCCACGTACACTCGGCCACGCTCCAAAGGAGCGGTCGCCATGGTCATCATCACGGGGAGCGTCATCGCCCGGTCTGACGCGTCAGCAGAGAGCAGCGAGCCGTTCCGGGGCGTCCAGCACGTCAGGTGCCTGGTGGGCGACACGAGCGAACAGATCCCGGGCCCGAGGTAAGTCGCCCGCCTGCTCGTACAGGTCGGCAAGCGCGTACCACTGTCGGAGATGGGACAGGTCTGCGTGCTTCCGGGACTTCGCCTCGCTCCGGAGGAGGTCGATGGCCTCGGAGAGCTCGCCCTGATCGGCCAGGGTACCCGCCATCACCAGCCGGCCCTCCACGAGGACCTCGCGGTCCACGCCTTCACGGCGAAGCTCGTCCCAGAGCTCGCGGACCTTGGCCGGGTGCCCCATCGCTCGTTCGCAGTCCGCGATGACCGGATGCTGGTCGAACGAACCGGTCAGGCGATGGAACTCACGCAGTTCCTTGGCGGCTGCCCGCCAGCGGCCCATCCGGTAGAGGATCAAGCCGTGCAACTCGCGCGCCGCCGGTGACGTGGGGGCGGCGTCCAGCACCGGCTTGATTGCCGAGAGCGCATCGGAGTAGCGGTCACGTTCGTAGGCCATCGCGGCATTCCCAAGACGCCGCTCGAGGGTGAGCGGTGAGCGCCTCGTCCTCGGTGGGGCTTCCGCGCTGCTCGCTCTGAGCTCGTCAGTCACCAACTTCGGCAGCTCGAAATTGCGCTCGCCTCGTGAGCGGAAGCGGGCATTGTCGCTGGCTTGGTTGCGCGATCCCGCTGCTTGACTCCGTGACCCCCCGGCCTGGCTGCGTGGCCCGCCGGCCTGGCGGCCGCGACGAGATGGGGGTTGAGGAGCCATGGCGGGCACGCTAGCGCCCTGGGCTCGACGTCTTGGCGGAGACGGCAGTCGCGAACCTCATTGTGAGCGCGGCCGTCCGGCGCTGTAACGCGAGACAGCCCCACGCGCTGCGCACGTGGGGCTGTCTCTGAGAAATATTCCGGCAGCGACCTACTCTCCCAGGGGGCCTCCCCCCAAGTACCATCGGCGCTGGCAGGCTTAACTTCCGTGTTCGGGATGGGAACGGGTGTGACCCTGCCGCTATGGCCACCGGAAACCTTTCGCTCTTCGTCTGATCTGATCGCAGGGCCTCACAGCGCGATGGCGACAATGCCCCAACGGTTGCGTCCGCAGCGAGTAGATCAGGCGTCAGGGCACGCGTTGCCGCGACCCCTGTGAGCCTTCCATAGCGAGCACGAGCCCCAAGCCCTCGGCCGATTAGTACCGGTCGGCTGAACACGTTGCCGTGCTTACACCTCCGGCCTATCAACGTGGTGGTCTGACCACGGGCCTTACCAGGTTAACCCTGTGGGAGATTTCATCTTGGAACGAGCTTCGCGCTTAGATGCTTTCAGCGCTTATCCCTTCCGCAGGTCGCAAACCAGCCATGCCCTTGGCAGGACAACTGGCACACGAGAGCTGCGTCCGTCCCGGTCCTCTCGTACTAGGGACAGCCTTCCTCAAATCTCCTACGGCTGCACCGGATAGGGACCGAACTGTCTCACGACGTTCTAAACCCAGCTCGCGTACCGCTTTAATGGGCGAACAGCCCAACCCTTGGGACCGGCTTCAGCCCCAGGATGCGACGAGCCGACATCGAGGT